>JAXJUI010000056.1:0-11758 GCA_036309165.1 Agathobacter sp.
CTTTTATATCGGATTCAATTTCTCCAATATACTGATATAAGTTGTAAGAAAAACTATCATAATTATCAATTAACAAAATCATAGGTCTTCCTCCTGTGCTAACTCTAATGCTCGAAGTGATGCTTTGGCTTTATTGATACATTCCTCATATTCTTTTTCAGGAATGGAATCTGCTACAATACCAGCTCCACTTCTTACAAAAACTTTTCCATTTTTCTTATAGGCAATACGAATTGCAATGCAGGTATCCATATTCCCCGTAAAATCAATGTATCCGATTGCTCCACCATAAATTCCACGCTTATTGTTTTCTAGCTCACCGATTAACTGACAAGCACGAATTTTTGGTGCACCGGAAAGTGTTCCTGCTGGCAAAACAGCTTCTATCGCATCAAATGCATCATACTCTTCCTTAATTTCTCCTCTTACAGTAGAGCCAATATGCATAACGTGTGAGTATCGCTCAATGGAATGAAGTTTTTCCACTTCCACTGTTCCAAACTTACTAATTTTTCCTAAATCATTTCGACCTAAATCAACAAGCATATTGTGTTCTGCTATTTCTTTTTCATCTGCAAGCAATTCTAGTTCTAATGCTTTATCCTCTTCTTCGTTTTTACCTCTTGGTCTTGTTCCTGCTAATGGAAATGTATGCAAGATTCCATCTTCTAATTTCACCAAAGTCTCTGGCGATGCTCCAGCCACTTCTACATCTGTTCCTGAAAAATAGAACATATATGGGGATGGATTGATGGTTCGTAAAACTCGATAGGTATTTAGCAAGCTTCCTTCAAAAGGAGCACTCAATCGATTGGAAAGTACAATCTGGAAAATGTCACCTTCATGAATATGATGTTTTGCTTTTTCTACCATAGAACAGTATTCTTTCTTCTCAAATAATGGTGTTACTTCTCCTAAGAGTTTTCCACCTGTTTCTTCTTTCTTTTTCCCATTTCGAAGTAGTTCTACAAGATGTTCTAATTCCATCACTGCTTTGTTATACTCAACTTCCACATTTTCTAATGGCATATTTACAATCAAAATAATTTTTTGTTTTACATGGTCAAATGCAATAACTTTATCAAACAACATCAAATCAACATCTTTAAAATTCTCTGGATCATTGACATTACACTTTGCAGTTGGCTCTTTATAACACATGTAGTCATATGAAAAATATCCTACGAGTCCACCGGTAAAGGATGGAAGATAATCAAATCTTGGACTCTTGTAATCTGCCAATATCTGTCGAAGAATTTCAGAGGGATTATCTGTTTTTATTTTCAAATTCCCAGCTCTCATTTCTCCGTCTACGCAAGTAATTTCCATTTTTGGATCATATCCTAAAAATGTGTATCTTCCCCACTTTTCATTTGCAAGTGCAGACTCAAGAAGATAACAATGTGTAGATACATTTTTGAGTATCTTCATGGTCTCGATTGGAGTGGTAAAATCAGATAAGATTTCACAGCTAAGTGGTAAAACTTTGTACTTGTTTGTTGCTGCATATTTTGTAACTTCCTGAATGCTTGGTGATATTTTCATAACTGACCTCCTTAGATGTTGGCGATAATCTACCTATTTGCGATAATCCAGATTGCTACGCACTTCGTGCTCCCGCAATCTGGGCGGTAATTCGCATATCGTGTGGCTTCGCCCCACTTTTATGCTCATTACCGTTCAGGTCTCTAACCATTCGCGCCGCACCCATGCAAGCATGGAAGGCGCGATGGTTGATCCCTTTTATCGCAAAAGAAAACGCCCCTGACAGAGAATGAATCTCTGCCAAGGACGAATATTGTACACATATTGTGCGACCCAATCCGCGGTGCCACCTTGATTCACGGTTTGACCCGTGCGCTTAGCGGGATACCCACATATCCCCGGCATATTACGTCTGCCCCAACGTCACAGAATACTCTGGGAAGTTCCCATTTGACTGTGCCCTCCGCGGTCCATTTGACAACTTGTTTCTCACCTGACTCTCAGCATCACAGGCTCTCTGTAAAGGCATCATTGCCGTTATCTCCGCTTCAACGGTTTATTATGTTAAATTGTTTTTTTAGATTCTAGCACTACACTTTTTCAATGTCAATAGCATTATTCTTCCTTTTTTGTATTTTTTTCTAACATGAGTAGAACTTTTACAATTGGAAAAATAAGAAGTCCACAGAAAAAGTTGCTCACACCATGGATGCAATCCCATGGTAATCCTGCAATAATCCATGCCACCATCCCTTTAAAGCTAAGTCCATATAAAAGTGCCTGAGATGGGGCATATAAAGTTCCGTACAAAAATCCATGTAAAGAACAAACCACCATATACGCAATGGGTTGTACTTTCGTAGGCATTGATTTCGGCAAAAGCATGGTCATTCCCCAAAGAACAGTCCATAAATACAAGTACGGAATCCACCAGGTTGCAAATCCATTTAATGCACCTGTCAAAAATACAAAAACATAAATAGGATAAAACGCTTTTTTCCGATATACCACGGTAAAGGCTACCGTAAACACACCTAATAAATGTACATTCGGAACAACTTCCATAATGACCTTCGAGCAATACATAAGTGCTCCAAGCATTGCAAAAATCGTTATTTCTCTTGTTTTAAGCTTCATACTACTCTACTTTAAATGCGTATGAGTCGCCTTCTACAATATCCGTTGAATCTACACCAGATGTTGCATATTCATCATTTACATAAAATGCCCAATATTTTCCATCTGTGTCATAATCTACAGTGATGCCATTTACTGTTTTTACGTAAAGACCATATTCGCTTTCTTCACCAACGATTAATCCTTCTTCTACTAAAGCTTCACCAACCGTCGTTTTGTCAGTTTTTACTTCGAATACAGTTTCTTTTCCTTCTGCATCCACTACAGTAAATGTAAATTCTTTATCTCCAGTTCCAACAGTTTTGTTTTTGTTTCCACATCCTGTTGCACAAAATGCCATAGCCACAATAAGCATCATACTAAGAATGAGAGAACAAAGTTTTTTACTAAATTTTCTTTGCATATTCTTTATCTCCTTTGATATTCAATTTCCTTCCATGCCAGCACTCGCAGCAGATAAATGAAGGTTTTGTGTTCTTAGATATTTCGACTTAGTACTTTGTTATCCACCTTCTCAAGCAAAGCTCAATGGTTTTTCCCAGATTGTGGCATCTGGTAGAATAACGTATGTATCGTACCTTACGGCGACGTGCTCGTATAGGATTTTCACCTATTTCCCTAAGTACACGCAAGAAGTCTATCACAGACCTTTTTAGATTTCAAGATATTATCGATGCTCTCTTTTTCGAAAATCGGTTGGAAGCATCCCTGTATAATCACGAAAAGCCTCCGAAAATCTACTTTGTGACTGATACCCGAGCTGTATTGCAATTTCAAGAACACTATCATTTGTTTCCCTCAACAACTCCTTAGCTCGGTTAATTCGATATTCTTTCATATATGATGCAATTGGTTTTCCATACACACTCTTAAATACTTGCTTTAAAGTCGATGCATTGATTAAATACTCTTTTGCCAATTCTTCGATCGTATAACGTTTATCCAAATTGGTTGTAAGACAATCATGAATTTTTTTAATAGTCTCTGTGTTCTTTGTATGTCCCTTAAAATCCAGACAACTTACTTCCACCATCTCCTCAATCGCTTTGTGTAAAAGGGTTGCCTGATGATTCTGTGCAGCTTTGTAGTATACTTCCTTTCCATCACGCCTACTTTCCACCAATCCACAATCCTTTAAGCGTTTCAAATGGTGCGAAACTGCCGGACTACTCATCTCCATCATAAAAGAAATATTCATTACGCATTCCTCGCAATGACAAAGCACCCAAAAAATTCGTATTCTGCTACTGTCACTTAACATTTTGAAAATATCCGAAACCACCTCAAAATCATCAGTTTTTGGCATATGTTCAAAATCCAAAATATCCTGATTACCATGATTGTGTGCCAAGTGCATAAGAAATATCCCTCCCAAACTATAATCTCTTTACAAACAATGCACGTATTGCATTTAGTACTGCAATAATCATTACTCCTACATCTGCAAAAATTGCAAGCCACATATTGGCAATTCCAAATGCACCTAACAGTAAGCAAAGAATTTTGATACCGATTGCGAATACAATGTTTTGATACACAATGCGCATACATTTACGTGAAATGCGAATTGCTTTTGCAATTTTAACCGGATCATCATCCATTAGGACAACATCTGCAGCTTCAATAGCCGCATCCGATCCAAGTGCTCCCATTGCAATTCCAATATCTGCTCTTGAAAGTACAGGAGCATCATTAATTCCATCTCCTACAAATGCTAATACATCTTTTTCTTCCTTTTCCTGCAATAACATTTCTACCTTCGTTACTTTATCTTCCGGAAGAAGTTCACTATAAACATCATCAATAGAAAGATTTCTTGCTACATTATATGCAACATTCGATGCATCACCAGTAAGCATCACTGTTTTTTTGATTCCGTTTTTCTTAAGTTTTGTGATAGCCTCTTTTGTCGTAGGCTTAATCACATCAGAGATTACAATATGGCCTGCATACTCGCCATCAATTGCCATATGAATAATGGTTCCAACTGCATGGCATTCTTTAAATGAAACACCGACACGTTTCATGATTTTGGCATTTCCAGCAACTACTTCTTTACCATCAACTTTTGCAATAAGACCTTCCCCACCAATTTCTTTAATATCGGCCACGCGGTTTCTATCAATTTCTTTTCCGTATGCTTTTTGAAGACTCTTACTAATTGGATGAGAAGAAGCACATTCTGCAAGTGCCGCATACTCAAGTAGCATTTCTTTTTCCATCTCATTGTGATGTACATCAGAAACCTCAAACACACCTTGTGTCAATGTTCCTGTTTTATCAAATACAACATATTTTGTATGCGCAAGGGCCTCTAAATAGTTTGATCCTTTAATCAAAACTCCTTCTTTACTTGCACCACCAATTCCTGCAAAAAAGCTAAGTGGAATACTGATTACAAGTGCACAAGGACAACTAATTACAAGAAACGTAAGTGCACGATAGACCCATTCTCCCCAGTTTGCGCTCTGTCCCATAAACAAAAGCACAACTGGTGGCAAAATTGCTAAAGCAAGTGCTCCATAACAAACTGCAGGAGTATAGTATTTCGCAAATTTTGAAATAAAGTTCTCGGATTTAGATTTTTTCGAACTTGCATTTTCTACTAAATCAAGAATTTTTGATACAGTAGAATCACCAAATTCTTTGGTTGTCTTAATCTTAATTACACCTGATAAATTGATGCATCCACTGATAATTTCGTCTCCAATACCGACTTCTTTTGGTAAGCTTTCTCCAGTCAATGCACTTGTATTAAGCGACGAGGTTCCCTCTACAACGATTCCATCTATCGGAACTTTTTCACCTGGCTGTACAAGAATCACGGTTCCTACTTCTACTTCGTCTGGATCTACTTTTACTACTGCTCCATTCTCTTCAATGTTTGCGTAGTCTGGTCGAATGTCCATTAGTTCGCTGATATTCTTTCTACTTTTCCCAACTGCATAGCTTTGGAACAATTCTCCGATTTGATAAAAAAGCATAACCGCAATGGCTTCTACATAATCTCCACTTCTTGTAACACCGATTATCATAGCTCCAACGGTTGCAACTGCCATCAAAAAGTTCTCATCAAAAACCTGACGATTTATGATTCCTTTTCCTGCTTTGATTAATATATCATAACCAATGATTAAATATGGGATTAAATAAAGCACAAAACGAATCACTCCCGTTACAGGAATAAAAAGTAAAATTATCATAAGTGCTGTTGCAATAAGAATTCTTGCTAGCATTTTCTTTTGCTTTTTCGTCATACCTCTACCTCGCTTCTATCTGTCGTTTCTAGAAAAATATTTCACAATCGCTTTCTACTTTTTTACATGCTTTTAACACGTCGCTCATAACAGCCTGTGCATCCTGTCCTTCTTCAAACTCAACACTCATTTTCTGAGTCATAAAGTTTACAACAGCTTCCTTTACACCATCAATTTTGTTTGCAGCTTCTTCCATTTTGTTTGCACAGTTTGCGCAGTCAACCTCGATCTTGTATGTTTTTTTCATCGTATATCTCTCCTTATCTCTTTCATTCATTTTTTGTTTGAACGATTAAACAATTAAACAATCTTTTAATCGTTTCGATAATTGAAGTATACACACATAGTATGCACTTTTCAATACATTGTACTCACATTCTCCTGATTTGGATAATTAAATTTCTAAAAAGGAGAAAAAGAAAAGGAACCCTTAACCAAGGATTCCTAAACCATCTAATAAAATCTTTACACCGATTAAAATCAATACAATTCCACCAACAAGTTCTGCTTTTGATTTGTATTTTGTTCCAAATACACTTCCGACTTTTACCCCGACTGCAGATAAAACAAACGTAACTACTCCGATAAAAAGAACGGCCCAAAAGATTTGCACTTGTAAGAATGCAAATGAAACACCAACTGCTAATGCATCAATACTTGTTGCAATTGCAAGAAGAAACATTGTCTTCGGACTCATGGATGCATCTACATCCTCTTCTTCTTTGCTAAAGGATTCTTTGACCATATTTCCTCCAATAAAGAGCAATAAACCAAATCCAATCCAGTGAGCAAACTGCTGAATAAAAGAAATGAAAAAGCTGCCAAAGAAGTATCCAATCAGCGGCATCAGTGCCTGAAATCCACCAAACCAAAGCCCTGCGATACACATGTGCTTTTTCTTAATCTCTCCAAGCGATAATCCTTTACAAACAGATACCGCAAAAGCATCCATCGATAATCCTACCGCAATTAAAAATAACTCAACAATTCCCAAAATGTTATCCTCCTAAGGTCTCTAGAATCCCATATCTTTTGTAAGATAGCGATCCCATTCTTCTACATTCCCGGTTCCCTCAACTTTAAGTACATAGGTATGGTCATTCGCATCAATCTCAAAAACGTACAAATTTCCATCCTGTTTTAAAGAATAAATATTTCCCCCAGCGAATGTATGAAGCACTTCAAGGATTTTGTCTTTTTCTACCTCTTTGTCCAAAAAGGCATTTTGCAAATTACCGTCTGCATCATAAACTTTATATCCTTCTTCTATCAATGTTAAGATATTTGCATTCTCAATTGTAAAAAGCAATTCATTTGCTCTCATTTCGCGAATATCTCGGTTTGTTGAATTTTCCGGAAGAATCGTCACGTTATCAAGTCCCAAGTGAAACATTCCGTTTGTCACCTGAACTTCTCCAATAAAACTATCCTTCCATACAAAGTTAGCCAATTCATTTCTAGTACAATATTTCATTTTACACTCCAAAACAGTTTCTTTTATTCTTCAAAATGTCCAGCAACCTTCTTTAGGTTTTCAATAATTGGTAATGACTGTGGACAAATTCCTTCGCACTGACCACATGCTACACATGCACTTGCTTTTCCAAAGTCTTTGGTTAAGTTATCATAATAATTGCTCTGTGCTGTCCATGGTTTTTTGTCTGATTCCTGTAAATCTGCATTGTAAAGTGAGAAATACTTAGGAATTGGAATGTTCATTGGACATCCATCTACACAGTAAGCACAACCGGTACATGGAATTGCGATACTTCCGTTAATGATATCCACTGCTTTTGCGATTCGTTTGTACTCTTCATCATTTAGTGGTTCAAAGTCCATCATATATCCAGTGTTATCTAACAACTGCTCCATATTGCTCATTCCACTTAATACCATTTTTACATTTGGTAAACTTGCGACATAACGAATTGCCCACGATGGAATTGACATATCCGGATGATATTCTTTGAATAAATCTGTTACACCCTGTGGAACGTCTGCTAATGTACCACCTTTAACCGGTTCCATTACAATTACTGGAACTCCATGTTTTTCTGCTACTTCATAACATTTACGTGACTGCACACCTTCGCTGTCCCAGTCAATATAGTTAATCTGAAGCTGCACGAATTCCATCTCTGGATGCTCAGTAAGTACTTTATCTAATAGTTCTGCATTATCATGGAAAGAAAATCCAATATGTTTTACAAGACCTTTTTCTTTCTTATCAATAAGCCAGTTAAAGCAGTCAAATTTGTTATAAATCTCATAATGATGTGCACCCACATCATGAATGAGATAATAATCAAAATAATCTACACCTGTTTTTTGACGCTGGGTTTCAAAAATTTTGTCTCGATCCTCAAAGCTTTTAATAAATCCTGCATGAAGCTTTGTTGCCAATGTATATGCATCTCTTGGATAACGGTCTACTAAGAATTCTTTTGTTGCATCTTCGCTTTTAAATCCACAGTACATCCAAGCAGTATCGAAATAAGTAAATCCTCTTTCGATAAAAGTATCTACCATCTGCTTTACCTGTTCTACATCAATTTTTGATGGGTCTTTTTCATCTAAGGATGGTAAACGCATAAGTCCAAATCCAAGCTTTTTGTTTCCAAATTCTAATGCCATATTGGCACCTCCTATTCTTCGTTATTTTGTTTTCTTAGTTCAATAATAACTTTCCACTCAAATAATAATGCAACAGCAATTAAAATAAAGATAAATGCCGCATGATAATACCTGTTTAATGTGACACTCATTATATCACAAATACTTGGAACAAGTAATCCTGCAATAAATAAAAATTTAATTACTCTCATCATCCATATTGAATACGTCCTTACTTTTCCCACACAACGCTCTGCTGGCAACTGATTAATTTTTTCTGGTGAAATGGTAAGTATCCAGAATATCGCATACAAGAGTAATCCGATTCCTAAATTTATTACTATCTTCTCTATATCAACATGATATAACAGACCGTAAAAAACCTGTAATCCCAAGTATCCAATCACCATCAAAATCGTAACAGCTTCTAATAAGATTGCTGGCATTGTCCAATCATTTTTCGTATTTCTTGTTTCCTTACTATGTCTCATTTTTCCTACCTTATTTTGAAATATTTTATATTATAATATAGTCTCTAATTTTAATATTCGTGTAACTTCTTGCTAACATAAAAAACTTTCATATCATTTTAGCACATTTTTTCGCTTTAATCCATTGCATGAATGAACTTATCTGATATATAATTGAACAAAATATTTTTGACAGAGAGCTGAGGATTATGTTATGGCAAACTTGATTATTCCAAAGGATTATGAATCTGCACTAAACCTGCATGATACACAGATTGCAATTAAAACTGTAAAAGACTATTTTCAGGGGATGCTTTCTAGACGTCTTAATTTAAGTCGTGTATCTGCACCGCTTTTTGTTGATCCAGCTTCCGGATTAAATGACAACCTAAATGGATATGAACGACCAGTTGCTTTTGGGATTAAAGAACAAAACGAAAAAGAAGCTGAAGTTGTTCATTCACTTGCAAAATGGAAACGCTACGCATTAAAGAAATATGACTTTATGCTTGGGGAAGGTATCTACACAGACATGAACGCAATTCGTCGTGATGAAGATACAGACAATATCCACTCTATTTTTGTAGATCAGTGGGATTGGGAAAAAGTTATGCGTAAAGACGACCGTAACCTTGAGTACTTAAAAGACACTGTTCGTAAAGTTTATAAATGCATCTACAAAACAGAACAGTATTTGGCTATTGAGTACGATTACATTGATTTAATTCTTCCAAAAGAAATTTTCTTTATTACAACACAGGAATTAGAGGATATGTATCCTGGTAAGACTGCAAAAGAACGTGAATACTTAATCACAAAAGAAAAAATTGCAGTATGTATTATGCAAATTGGTGACAAACTTGCTTCAGGTGAACCACATGACGGACGCGCGCCTGACTACGATGATTGGGCACTTAACGCTGATATTCTTGTTTACTATCCAGTACTTGATATCGCTTTAGAATTATCATCTATGGGCATTCGTGTCGATCGTGAAGCGTTAGAATCCCAGCTTAAAAAGGCTGGTTGCGAAGAACGCAGCGAATTACCATTCCAGAAAGCAATCTTAAACGAAGAACTTCCATATACAATTGGTGGTGGTATCGGCCAGTCACGTATTTGTATGTTCTTCCTTCGTAAAGCACATATCGGCGAAGTCCAAAGTTCCCTTTGGCCAGACGAAATCGTGAAGCAGTGCGAAGCAAACGGTATTCAACTTTTATAATCTAGTAATTAGGGGAATGTGTTTCCATTCAACAAAACACATCCCCCTTTTTATTCTCCAACTCGCAAAAATTCTACATTTGTCTCTGAGTGCTCTACTTCTTTCGAAAAAATGCGTGCCGTATCAATTCTGTCTTTACGACTAAAGTTCTTTTCATTTTTATGATAACGAAGCACATCCATATCCATAATTATTCTTGTAAATAATACAGCCATTTCTCCATAAGAAAGCACTTCTAAATTATATGCACAAGTCATAAAATAACGAAACGTAAAATATACTAGAAGATGTTCATAATCACGTTCTACAAATCCTTCCTTAGAATCACTATAAGAATTTACAAATTCCTCTCTCATCCTTTGATAGTTTTCCTTTGTATACACGCGCTCAAAATCTGCAATTACATTTTCCCATTCAAAATCTAGCACTTCGAGTTCTTTCAAACTATTAAGTCTGACTAAAAAATCTTCGTAGGAAGAATCCAAAAGCATATCCTCTTTCTTCTTAGAAAGCTTCAACACTATAAACTCCACATGCTTTATGTCAGGTAATTCCTGTGACATTTCTGTTTCGTCGATATCTTCTTGCACCATTTCTAAAAACTCTAGATAAGAAAATACACGTTTTCCAATTGTTTCATTTCTATTCTGCAAAAGTGCGATAGCATGATTTTGTACACTTTCTAAGTATGAAACCAACGCCTGCTCATAGGCAATAACTTCCGCCGAAAGCTCCTCTTCATCATCGTTTTCTACAAAATTTTCCATTTCCATCTCAAAAAAGGTCATAGGTTCTTCCTGCGAAAAGAGAATACGTCCAACTTCTTCACAAGATAAGGATAAACATTTCTGCAATACATCGCCATAATCCAGCGAAAAACGTGGATACTCTGTACACACTTCACTCAACGCTTCTTCTCCAAGGCAAATACAGATATCGCAAAGGTTTGTATCATTTAAAAAAGGACAGCGTCCATGCTCCTGTAATACAAAGCTATGATCGCCATCCTCTGTGAAACACATATGTTTCCGAAGTCTCTTTCCAAATTCTCCATCCACCTGTTGATAGTAATCATAGGTATCCTCGTCTATATCGATTTCCCAACCAATGCAGCAACTGTCCTTACATCTATCTGCAATACAATGAAAGGAATTATAAAAATTTGGTACACGAAGTTTCACTTTTAAGACTCCTCTACTTTATTATTCTCTTTACCATTTTTCTTCTTGGTTCTTCTTGCTATGATTTCATCCCAATCAATATCTTCCGTTCCCTGAAAGTAGTTGTATCCTGCATATCCAAGACACCACACAAATCCACCAACAGTTGTAGATAATGCAATTTTTACAATGCACTTAATCAATATAGAAAATGTCAAAACATCATCGATGAAAGCATTTACAAGTTCATGAATTGGACAGATAAGAAGTAAATATCCAGCCACAAAAACGCACCCGATGATACCTAAGACATAACAAATAGTGCCTCTAATTTTCGCACGCTTTCTCATCCCTGATTTCTCCTATGTTTTCTAAATAACATTGGTCATTTTCTCATGTTTTCACATATTC
>JAXJUI010000057.1:0-1595 GCA_036309165.1 Agathobacter sp.
ACCCTGGCTTGCTGCAATCACAAAAACAACTGCACTGACACCAAACAGAACATACGTCAGCCATTTAGGATATTTGACCTTGCATACACTCATAATAATCATCAGCATACATAACGGCAGGAACACTGATCCTAAATAAGAAAATCTGTTAGCAAGCAGCGCCTCACCCAAGGTTGAAGACAGGGACATTGTCAAATATCCACCATTAACAACCAGTACCGATGTAAACAGTAAAACAAACCAGGTGAACTTGTCAACAAAAAGTAGACAATGAAAAAAATCACAAGAAGCCTTGTTCAATTCTAAATTGAACAGGGCTTTTATATTGCAATGCATAAGCAGGACGTTCATTGTTGAAGTATGCTACATATGCAGCAATCATTTCTTTGGCTGTATTGTATCGTTTATGCCACCTTTCGGAATATATTTCTGCTTTGATCCAACCATTTACAGCCTCAATAACAGGGTTATCCGTTGGTTTTCCTGCTCGCGACATGGAACGAACTATGTTATACTTTTCGTGAGCATCGTTAAATGCTTTGGAGGAATAGATTGAACCTTGGTCGGTGTGCAAAATGACGGGTTCTTTCTGTTCCTTTATTCTTTCTTTCAAGTCTTCTAAACATTTAAAGTATGGCCGTCTATCTCCAGGGATATTTGAAAGATGGCTCGCTATTATTTCGTTATTGAAAGTGTCCAATATGTAAGTCCATTCATATTTGATTCCCTGATGACGTATTACTGTCATATCTGATACCACGATTTCTAAAGGTTTGGATGCATTCCATTTTCCACGAATACGATTTGGAAACAATTTGTGTTCTTGTCCCATAAACGTTCTTCTCCAGTTGTAATGTCTCACCATTGCTCGTATGCCTGCATATTTACAGCATTTATGTGCCAGATTGTCTGAGAAAATCCAACCGGTTTCTTTTCTAATTACTGTAGCCAATCTATGATAACCATATGATCTGTGTTTTTCATGGGCTTCCTGAAGTAAAGCTATCAAATCATCCCGATTCTTCTCGTATATATTTTTACTGCCTTGACGCGCTTTCCATTTGTAATATCCTGAGCGATTTACGTGCATAACTCTACACAACTCAAGCACAGAGTATCTATCCTTTAACTGGTCTATTATCTGGAATTCCATTCTTTTAAAGTAACGAACACCTTGTCGGCACCAACTCCTTTCACTATGTAACCTTTTTTTAACCGTTCGTTCTCTATCTCAAGTTTTTCCACTAACAATCTTAATCTGTCTTCTTCAGATAGTGATTTGCTTGTATGCAATGATGCAAATCTATTCCCTGGACGAAGTTTATATGGATTCAGGCTATCAACACCTCCTGTGCGATATCTGCGTACCCATCCATCTAATGTTCCGTATGGAATATTGTAGTCACGTGCCACTTGTCTTACAGGGTAATGCTGTTCTTCGCACAGCAGCACATACTTCAAGCGTTCTTCTTCAGTCCAATGACGATTATTTCCACCTGTAGGTCTACTCATATGATCACCTCCACTTGAATTTTAGCATTAAAAAAGTAGACAATGACTTTTTTTCATTGTCTACTTTAATCTTACAAGTTCAT
>JAXJUI010000058.1:0-43652 GCA_036309165.1 Agathobacter sp.
CCTTTGTCCCTCTTTTTTACTAGAAAATTAGAAGGATAAAATTTCAATTTTTCCAGACTCTCTTGTTTTATTCATATCAATAACCCTTTGATTCTCAGAACCTTTAAACTTGAGCATCAAATTTTTCTTTTCCTCTACAAAAGGGCCATCCACAAGTACATCAATCATAGATAAAAGTTCATCCGTAACTTCCGTATATTTTCTTCCCCCAGCAACCAAGTCTTCATCCAGCAAATAGCCGGTATATGCCCATACATCCTTTTGCGGATAACGTTCTTTTACTTTACGCATAAACGAAATAAGCCCTCTTTGATTTTCCTCTTCAAAAGGGTCTCCTCCAAGAAGTGTTAAACCCTTTACATAAGCCGGTTCTAAAGAATCCAAAATCTGATTTTCTATTTTTTCGTCGAAACTTTCCCCATAATCAAATGCCCAGGTTTCTGGCTGAAAACAACCTTTACAGGCATTTCGGCAACCGGACACAAAAAGAACAGTTCGACACCCTAATCCATTTGCGATATCACAATATTTTACTCCAGAATAATTCATAAATATTCCTCTCCAAAAACAAGGAGTTTGCCTTAATCGCAAACTCCTTTTCTCATTTCTTATTATAAATGAAGTACACGCTCTTTGATTTCCTGCGTTCTTCCCTGATTCCAGAACTGTGTTCCGATATATCCACAAGTACGACGAGCAACACTCATCTGATCCTGGTCACGGTTTCCACAATTTGGACATTCCCAAACAAGTTTTCCTGAACCATCTTCATTTACAATCTGGATTTCTCCATCATAGCCACAAATCTGGCAGTAATCACTCTTTGTATTTAATTCTGCATACATAATATTTTCATAAATATACTGCATCACAGAAATAACAGCTTCAATATTATTCTGCATGTTTGGTACTTCTACATAACTGATTGCGCCACCAGGTGACAATGCCTGAAACTGTGATTCAAATTTTAACTTATCAAAAGCATTAATATTTTCTGTAACGTGTACATGATAACTATTTGTAATATAATTCTTGTCCGTTACACCTTCGATAATACCAAAACGTTTCTGTAAACATTTTGCAAATTTGAAAGTTGTTGACTCAAGTGGTGTACCATAAATACTAAAGTCCATATTTTCTTCTTCTTTCCATTTTGCACATGCATCGTTTAGTCTCTGCATTACTTCAAGTGCAAATGGAGTTCCGATTTCAGGTTCTGTATGAGAAACCCCTTTCATATATCTTGTACATTCACAAAGTCCTGCATATCCAAGTGAAATTGTTGAATATCCACCGAATAAGAGTTTATCAATTGTTTCACCTTTCTTTAAACGAGCAAGCGCTCCGTTCTGCCAAAGAATTGGTGCAACATCTGAAGGTGTACCTAAAAGTCTCTTATGACGACACATAAGTGCACGATAGCAAAGGTCTAATCTTTCATCTAAGATTTCCCAGAATTTATCAATATCTTTACCTGATGAACAAGCTACATCAACTAAGTTAAGGGTTACTACACCCTGATTGAAACGGCCATAGTATTTTGGTTTATTTGTTTCTGGATCAACATATGTTGTTAAGAAACTACGACATCCCATACATGTATAGCAATGTCCTTCACCATTTTTGTCAACCTTAAGCTCTAACATTTTCTTTTCTGAAATGTAGTCAGGTACCATACGCTTTGCCGTACACTGTGCTGCAAGCTTTGTAAGATAGAAATACTTTGAATCTTCGTGAATATTATCTTCTTCTAATACATAAATAAGTTTAGGGAACGCAGGAGTTACGTATACACCTTTTTCATTTTTAACCCCCTGGATTCTCTGATAAAGCATTTCTTCAATAATAGCAGCAAGATCCTTTTTAGTCTGACCTTCTGGAACTTCATTTAAATACATAAATACTGTAATAAATGGAGCCTGACCATTTGTAGTCATAAGTGTAATTACCTGGTACTGAATCATCTGTACCCCACGGTTAATTTCTTCTTTTACACGAATTTCTGCTACTTCATTGATTTTTTCTTCATCTAAATCAAGTCCGATTGCTTCAAATTCTTTGCGAACCTGAACACGGAATTTTTCACGGCTAACCTGTACAAATGGTGCAAGATGTGCAAGTGAAATACTCTGTCCACCATACTGTGAGCTGGCGATTTGTGCAATTGCCTGTGTTGCAATGTTACAAGCAGTTGAAAAACTCTTTGGTGTATCAATCATAGTTTCACTGATAACAGTGCCATTCTGAAGCATATCTTCAAGGTTTACTAAACAGCAATTATGCATATGCTGTGCAAAATAATCTGCATCATGGAAATGAATCAAACCTTTTTCATGAGCTTCTACGATATCTTCTGGTAAAAGAAATCTCTTTGTAATATCCTTACTTACTTCACCAGCCATATAATCTCTTTGAACACTGTTTACAGTTGGATTCTTATTTGAATTTTCCTGTTTTACTTCTTCGTTATTACACTCTAATAATGAAAGAATCTGTTCATCTGTTGAGTTTGATTTACGTACAAGGGCTCTCTTATAACGATATGTGATATAGTTACGAGCAACAGTAAATGCACGATGATTCATCAACTGGTTTTCTACCATATCCTGAATTTCTTCAACGCTTGGAGAACGTTTCATATTTTCACATGCATTCTCAACGTTGTCTGCGATTTCTTCAATCTGCTCCTCTGTTAACTTTTCATAATCAATAACTGATTCGTTTGCTTTTGTGATAGCAGCAATAATTTTTTGAACATCAAATACTGCTTCGCATCCACTACGCTTAATAAGTTTCATACCATAATTCCTTCCCTGATTGAAATAACTTATAAATTATAATAACTTATAAAAGTATTAATCTTCTAATTACATTTTGATTATACAAGATATTGTGTTTTTGTCAATCCAGAAAAACTATATTATGTGGTTGCTTTTTCATCAAATGAGACATAAAAAAGCGCCATAAACCCTTGATTTATCGCGCTTTTTTTATCCCTATGTGCAATTCTTCCAAAATTTTGATATAAAAATTCGTATAATTTTACTGTTCCATTTTTTTATTGAGAACCTCTATATTTTGTATCGCTTTATCTAATAATCTACTAAATGTGCTAATCTCTTCTTCTGACATACCTGCTGCTAGTGCACCTTCTACCGTTTGAACGTTCCTCCACGCCTTTTCCTCAAGATCTAGTGCCTTCTTAGTTGTCACAATTTTCTTTAAGCGGCCATCCGATTCTACCGGAATCCTTTTGACCAAACCTTTTGCTTCCATATTTTTTAACATATTCGACATCGTAGCACCTGTGACATCAAAGGCTGCTTCAATATCCTTCTGGAAGATATCCTGATGTTGATTCAACCTTAAGTAATGAAGCAGACTACATTGTAACTTTGTTAGCCCATCTATATCGGTTTCCCTTTTATAATCAAAATACTTTCCAATTGCATTTTTTAAAATACGTACTTTATGTCCTATGTGGTTTTGAAACCCTGGCACTTCATTCTTTTGATTCATAATATATCCTCTCTTTTAAAAGTTGACTTTTCAAAAAATCTTTCTATAATATTAGTTAGCATACTAACATTTAAAATGCAAGTAGTTTTACTAGAAAGAAGGTATGATATGTTAAAAACATTAGGCTCACAAATCAAAGAGTATAAAAAAGCATCCTTTGCTACACCTCTTTTTATGCTCGTGGAAGTTTTTATGGAAATGCTAATTCCGCTTATGATGGCATCTATCATTAATGACGGAGTAAACAAAGGAAATATGAAACACATCTATCTTATGGGTGGCTGTATGATTCTTACAGCTAGCATCTCTTTGCTTGCCGGTATTGGTGGTGCAAAATATGGCGCAAAAGCTGCCATGGGATTAGGAAAAAATCTACGAAAGACAATGTTTGAAAAAATTCAGACTTACTCTTTTGCAAACATCGATAAATTTAGTACAGCAAGTTTGGTAACAAGACTTACTACCGATGTCACAAACATCCAGAACTCTTATCAGATGATTCTTCGTATGTGCATGCGTGCACCTGCTACCCTCATCTGTGCTATGATCTTGTCTTTTACCATTAGTCCACAGCTTGCTTCCATTTATGTTGCAGCCGTTGCACTTCTTGGTATTGTCATTATTATCCTTATAAACAAAGCAATGAAATATTTTCAGGCTGCTTTCAAAAAATACGATGAATTAAACGAAAGTGTGCAGGAAAATGTTTCCGCAATTCGTGTCGTAAAAGCATATGTACGTGCGGACCACGAAAAATCTCGCTTTAATAAAGCTAGTCAAAACATCTACAACATGTTCTTTAAAGCAGAAAGTGTTGTTATGTGGAATGCTCCACTTATGCAGTTTACGGTATACTCTTGTATCCTTTTAATCAGCTGGTTTGGTGCACACCTTGTTGTATCTGGCAGTCTTGAAACTGGAGATCTTATGGCTCTTCTTACATACTGTATGAATATTCTGATGAGTCTTATGATGCTTTCTATGGTTTTTGTTATGGTTTCTATGAGTGTTGCAAGTGCAGAACGTATTTGTGAAGTTATCAACGAAGAAAGTACATTAACAAATCCTAAGAACCCAATTTATTCTGTAGAAGATGGAAGTATTCGTTTTGATAATGTTACCTTCCGTTACTCCTCTACTTCTGAAACTCCTGTTTTAGATCATATTTCTCTGGATATTCATTCTGGCGAAACCATTGGAATCATCGGTGGAACAGGTAGTTCAAAGTCTTCTTTTGTAAATATGATTAGCCGTCTTTACGACGTGGATGAAGGTGCTGTATACGTAGGCGGAAAAGATGTACGTGACTACGATATGGACACACTTCGTAATCAAGTATCTGTCGTTTTACAGCAGAATGTTCTTTTCTCAGGAAGTATTCTTGATAACCTTCGTTGGGGAAACCCTGATGCTACAGAAGAAGAATGTATCGAGGCTTGTAAAATGGCTTGTGCAGATGAATTTATTCAGTCCTTCCCAGAAGGATACAACACACATATTGAACAAGGTGGAACAAATGTATCCGGTGGTCAGAAACAAAGACTTTGTATTGCACGCGCACTCTTAAAGAAACCAAAAATTCTTATTCTAGATGACAGTACAAGTGCTGTTGACACCGCAACCGACGCGCGTATCCGTGCTGCTTTAAAAGAAGCGATTCCAGGTACTACAAAGCTTATTATTGCGCAACGTATCTCTTCTGTGCAAGAATCCGATCGTATCATTGTATTAAACGATGGTAAATTAGATGGATTTGGAACTCATGAAGAATTACTTAAAACAAATACCATCTACCGTGACGTTTATGATGCGCAAACGAATGGCGGCGGAGATTTTGATGAAGGAGGTGCAAACTAATGGCTAAACCAAAAATGGGACCAAGACCTAAAATCAAAAACCCGGGCAAACTCTTAAGCAGATTAATGAAATTTGTCATTGCAAACTATGGAATTCAATACGCGATTGTCATTGTTTGTATTATTTTAAGCGTTCTTTGTAATACACAAGGAACTATGTTCATGAAAACATTAATTGATGACCATATTCAGCCAATGCTTGTTAGTGGAAGTCGTGATTTTTCCGGACTTTTAGCAGCGATTATTCGCGTCGCTGGATTTTATGCACTCGGTATCCTTTCTACATATATCTATAATCGCATCCTTATATACATCTCTCAGGGTACGATTAAGAAATTTAGAGATACCGTATTTGACCACATGCAGGATTTACCAATCCGTTACTTTGATACACATCCACATGGAGACATCATGTCCATCTACACAAATGACATTGATACCCTTCGTCAGTTAGTAAGTCAAAGTATTCCACAGTTGTTAAATAGCGTAATTACAATTGTAAACGTATTGGTTTACATGATAATTTTAAATGTTCCACTTACAATTCTTACATTATTAATGGTGGGCGTAACAATTTTCGTTACAAAGATTTGTACCGGACACAGTAGCCGTTATTTTCTTGCCCAGCAGAAAGATATCGGAAAGTTAAACGGTTTTATTGAAGAAATGTTAAACGGTCAAAAAGTAGTAAAAGTCTTCACACATGAAGAACAAAACATCAAAGACTTCAATGAATTAAATGACCAATTATTTGAAAGCGCTTACAAAGCCAACCACTTTGCCAATATCCTTGGACCAATCAACGGCAATTTGGGACACTTTAGTTATGTTTTTTGTGCCATTGTCGGTGGTCTTTTGGCCTTAAATGGAATTGGCGGCTTTACAATCGGTAAACTTGCCAGCTTCTTAACTTTTAACAAAAACTTCAATATGCCTATCCAGCAGGTAAGTATGCAGCTAAACTCTGTTGTAATGGCACTTGCCGGTAGCGAACGTATCTTCGCTATCTTAGATGAAGAAAAAGAAACGGATAACGGATATGTTACCCTTGTTAATGCCAAAGAAGAAAATGGACAGCTTGTTGAAACACAAGAATCAACAGGAATCTGGGCATGGAAGCATGTACATCAAGCTGATGGTTCCGTGGATTACATCTGTTTATGTGGTGATGTAGTATTTGATGATGTTGATTTTGGATATACAGATGAAAAGACGGTTCTTCATAACGTAGACCTTTATGCAACTCCCGGACAAAAAATTGCATTCGTTGGCTCTACAGGCGCTGGAAAAACAACCATCACAAACTTAATTAATCGATTCTACGATATTCAAGATGGTAAAATTCGATACGATGGTATCAATATCAATAAAATCAAGAAAGCTGACCTTCGTCGTTCTCTTGGAATCGTATTACAGGATACACACTTGTTTACCGCTTCTGTTATGGAAAATATCCGTTATGGAAAATTGGATGCAACTGATGAAGAAGTTTACGCGGCTGCAAAACTTGCAAATGCAGATACCTTTATTCATCAGCTTCCAGATGGTTATAACACAATCTTAACCGGCGACGGTGCAAACCTTAGTCAGGGACAAAGACAGTTAATTGCAATTGCGAGAGCTGCAATCGCAGATCCACCTGTACTTATCTTAGATGAAGCAACTTCATCTATTGATACTCGTACCGAGCGTATTGTTCAAGAAGGTATGGATAAACTCATGCATGGTCGTACAACATTCGTTATCGCACACAGACTCTCAACCGTACGAAATTCTGATTGCATCATTGTTTTAGAACAAGGACGTGTTATTGAACGCGGTAACCACGACGAACTCATTGCTAAAAAAGGTAAATATTATCAACTTTACACAGGAAAGACTGCCGAAGCATAAAAAACAAAAATACCTAGAAATCAAATTCCTGACTTCTAGGTATTTTTTTAACTTTTTTCTATTCATTCATCAATATTTCAATAAACTTCTTTACTTCCATCCATGCACGCTTTGATTCTGGCATTGCCAGATACGCCATTTGAAACACATGAAACATTCCCTCATAAACACTAAGTCTGAGTCGTACCCCCTGACTTCTTGCTTTTGCAGCCACATCCACAGAATCACTAAGTAGCATCTCATCGCCGCCTACCTGAATGAGCATAGACGGAAAGCCTCGGAAATCTCCAAACAAAGGAGATATGTAAGCATCCATTTTATCCAAACCTTCTGCATACTCACTTAAGTAAATCATACTCTCTTTCGTATTTCCAAACAAAATATCTTTTTCATAATTCGTGGTATAACTATCACCGCTTGCTGTCAAATCTGTCCATGGTGACATCGCTACAATACCACACGGAAGTGGCATATTGTGATCTTTTAAATACATGGTAAGTGCCATGGCAAGACCACCACCAGCCGAATCTCCTGCCAAAATAATCTGTTCACCAAAATACCCTTGTTCTAATAACCAGCGGTAAGAAGCAAGCGCATCTGCAAGCGCCGCAGGGTATGGATGTTCGGGCGCCACTCGATAATCCGGTGTAAGAACTGAACACCCCTGACTAATTTCATTATACAGTCCCGCAAACACATAATAGGCATTCCGCACACGAGCCACATAACCTCCACCGTGCAACTGTAAAATAACCTTCCGGTGATTCGGATTTTCTTTTGACTCCAAAAGCTTCATTGTAAAATCGCCCATATCAATATGAGTAAAATTAAAACAATCCGGAACCTTCCACGAAGGCTCACTTATCCTTCTTCTAATTTCACCTGATTTAATTTTTTTCCCAATCGCTAGCCCATTCGTTAAATGTGACATAAGGTCACAAACTACCTGTCCACGGATACTGACATTTGATTCCTTATCTATCATACATGAAATCTCCGCCTTAATTCCTCTCTCGCTCTTCTATCTCCAATAATGAGTGTTCCTAAAAAAATAAATACAGAGGCCGCAAAAGCAACGATTGCGACTTCAGGAACACTTACCTTCCCAAAATGCATCAAAATAAAAGGAATGATGCTTAGTAAAATCATCGTAATCTGAAGCATCATATAACTTTGCCAATTTCGTCTATTTACAATCATAAGGATGAGTATTGCCAAATCCATTGCCAGAATTGCAGAAGGGAATACAAAATTAAGTGACCATCCCAAATCCCCCGTCATATAATCTGTTGCATACATAAGTAGCACTGCAAGAATCGTAAGACTTAACGTTTTAAATATATATCCTGATTTTCCAATGATAGCTAATCGAATAATCACATTCGCATAAATGAGAGCAAATCCCACTAAAACACTCCATAAAAAATCTGGATTGATGCAATAGTTTGCATAGACTAAAATACACTCTGTTACAATTGAAAGAAACAAAACAATATTTTCAAATAAACGAAAACGCCTTGTCGCAATTCTTGCATCCGGGTAACTATTGACCACCGGTTCTCCATCTGAAACTAAAACCAAATGACATAATGGACATCTATCCGTTTGATCTCCAACTGTTATATTACACTTTTGACACTTATTCATAAAATACTCCATTAGTTTTTAATTCTACATCAATTCCATCTTCTACAAGTTTTCGAACAAATCGCTTTTCCACTCTTACATCTGCAATCGTTGTACTAAACGAAAATGCCATCAAATCCTTGTATGAACAAATGGTACCTTTCAAAAACTGTCCTTTTGACATCGCAAGATATGCATAAAAGCGACCAATATATTTTTGATAGATATCATCAATTTTTATATTTCCAATGTTCGTAACCGTTGTTGTATTCGCAAGCGCTGATTTTGTATAAACCATACGAATGACCAGTTTTTTTAAAACCAAAGGAATCGGACGCATCCACGCATTTACCTGATTCGATACACTATATGAAAATAAATTCTCCAGATTTTCTTTATTAATTTGTTCTTTTAAACTCGTCTGAATAATAGAAAGAACCTCTTCAAACGTATAATCTTCCTTTTGAGGAAGAAATTCTGCTGACACCATAACAAAGAAATTCTTGGTTGTCATAGAATCAAAATATGGTCGAAGATTAACAGGAACTGCAACACGTATTGGCTTTTTACTTGGTACTCCTTTTAAATATTCGGAGTACGTACTCCATGCAAAAAGTGCAACCAAATACTCGTTAATGGATACACCATAATTTTTGCACACAGACTTAAGCTGTGAAACGGGCATAAACACATGCATAACACCGAATTCACCAGTTGGAAGTTTCTCGCCTTTAATTAGAAACGCTGGTTCTTTTTTAAACCCACTAGGCCTGCTCTTTTTATAGTTTTTCATAAAGCTGTCTTCCAAATCAAGAGAAGTATCCTCACTTAATTTGTCATCCACAAATTCCTTTAACTCTGGATGAACAAGACGTAAATACTGATAAGTCAATTCGCGAAGAAAGTTAAGACCTCCCATTCCGTCCGTAAGCACATGAAAAACTTCAAGATTAATTCGATTTCTAAAATATGTCACCTTAAATAAATAACTTCTATTTTTGTTTGGTCGAATATATCTACATGGAAAAGCATTCTCTTCCTCTACTTTCGGTGCTTTCTTTCCATTTTCTTCAAAATAATGCCAAAATACTCCCGTACGCATTCGTACATTAAATCCATTCATTTTTGGTAACAAAATATCAAGTGCTTTTTGTAAATACTCTGGCTGTATTTCTTCTTCGAGTTCCACAGAAATACGATACGTACTAGACATACTTTCACCCGCGATTACTGGAAACACGATTGCTGTATTATCAAGTTTATCCCATCTAAGACTTCGATTTTTTTTCTTCATCTTACTCATTTTTGACACCTTTCCTACGTGGTCCACCACGTAGTTTTCATTACTACGTAAATTATAAAATATTCTTGTCCCTATTACAACCACCTAACCTACAGAACAAAAAAGCCGCTTGTGCCTCTCACCTCACAAACGACTTCGTAAGCATTACCTAAAATGCCAAATTTTATTCATAAATCATACTCCCCTGACTCATGAATTCTTCTGGTATAACCAGATTATTAAACCGAATAAGAAGATACCATCAATTCTAATATTTGTCAATAAAAACCTTGAAAATGCACTTTATGTATTATATTATCAATTTAGATAGAATTGGTACAACCAGATACCAATCAAAAAATGAAGGAGGACTTTTATGCAATTTCAAAAAATATCGGCACCATCATTAAAAGAGCTCTTCATAAATGATTTAGAACAAAAAATTCTATCCGGCGAACTCAAAATCGGAGAAAAACTTCCAAGTGAACGTGAACTGGCTGCTTCCATGCAGGTAAGCCGCGCCGTTGTAAATGCCGGAATTTCTGAGATGGAACAGAAAGGCTTTTTAGTTGTAAAGCCCCGCGTTGGAACTTTCGTACAAGATTTCCGAAAAAATGGAACAATTGATACGTTTGTAGATATCATGAAATATAACGGTGGAACACTCCCAAGAGAAGATATTAAATCGGTTCTTGAAATTCGTATTTGCCTTGTTGACTTTGCAGTATCACAAGCAATCGAATTTGCAACTGATGCAAAACTCCAAGGATTAGTTCCTATTTTACATAATGCAAAGCGAAGCGAAACAAATGAAGAGCTTGTAGAATATATTTTCGAAATCTACCATGAAATTGCCTTTATTAGTGGCAACTCTCTTTTACCACTTCTATTTATGTCATTTAAAGATTTGGTATGCAAACTGTGGCTTCGTTATGCAACCAATTATGGTGGTGATTTACTATACAATAATACAGAAAAACTTGTTCACTATATCCTTACACGTGATATTGATAATGCAATTCGCCACGTCGAAGATTATACAACCGAAGCAATTTCTGGTTCCAAAGAAATATATATGTAAACAAAAGAATTGATAAGAAAAAGAGATTTCCAAAACGGAAATCTCTTTTTATGTACATTTAGTTAAATCCAACTACTTTTTGTGAAATTCTATATGCTGCAACTGAAATTTTGCGACCTGCTTTTCCTGGAAGGTTCATTGCATTTCCCATTATTCCTCGACGAAGTTTATGGAACAATGCTAGATCTTTTTCTTTTATCCAAGTCCAAAGCTCACGTTTTTTCTGAAGATTTTCTTCCGTACCTGAACGAATCAACATGATTGTTGAAACAACCGTTATAATTTCTAGGTAATTTAACATGTATTTTCGACATTTAGGATTGGACACTTTCCAAATATCCACATCCTCAATCATGATTTTGTTTACTTTAATCTGCTGGTCAATTCTGCTAATCATCACCTTTTCATTTACAGACTGATCATCACGTCCGATAAAATAACGATAAAAATCTACATCCATATAGTACATTGTTTTTACAGCTGGAAGTGGTTTGTATACATAAATGTTATCTACATAAAATGTATGTTTTGGTAACTCTAGTCCACATTCATGTAAAAGCTTTGTACGGTAAATTACAGAATGCATTAAAATATAGTGTCCTTTGTGGAAATGACGGATATCACTCCAATTGAACACTTTATCTATTGGAAATCCCGTCTGACGCATTATTTTTTTGTGTTTTGCGCCTTCTTTTTCATATACATAATTTGCTAAAAGCATATCAAGGTTAATATCACTTCCAGCAAATTCTCTCAATTTTTCCAAGATTTTTTTGTATGCATCTGGATCTACCCAGTCATCACTATCTACAACCTTAAAATATAGTCCTGTTGCATTTCGAATTCCTGCATTTACTGCTTCACCATGTCCACCGTTTTCCTGGTGAATAGCACGACAAATAGTTGGATATTTCTTTTCATATGCATCTGCGATTTCTGCAGTACGGTCTTTTGAACCATCGTCAATTATCAAAATTTCTACATCTTCGCCACCTGGCAAAATTGAATCAATACATTTTTCCATGTACGCTTCTGAATTGTAACATGGAATTGCAAACGTAAGTAATTTCATAATCTTCTCCCTTATTTCATTAATGCATCGGCAAGCTCCATTGCCTTTTTCGTCATTGCATCAATATTATAATATTTATATTCAGCTAATCTTCCTAATAGATGGAATCTGCTAAATTCTTCTGTTAATGATTTATACTTTTTATAGAGTGCTTCATTTTTTTCTTCGAGGATTGCATAATACGGTGTTTCTCCCTTTGCTCCTGTATACGCAAACGGATATTCACGAACAATTGTTGTACCTTTTGCATCCTTTTGACCAGTTAAGAATTTAAACTCAGTAATACGGGTAAAATCTTCGCTTACTGTATAGTTTACTACACTATGTCCCTGGAATGAATCCTGATCTAGATGTTCAAATTTGAAGTCCAATGAACGATATGGTAAACGTCCATACTTACAATCAAAAAGCTCATCAATGGCACCTGTAAAAATAAAATCGCCTGTAAATTCTTCATCTTTAAAAAAGATTTTACCATTTTCAAATCGAATCACATCTTTACAATCGGTATTCGTCCATACTTCAATATTCTCGTGTTCTAACATCTTTTCAAACATCGGAGTAAATCCATGAAGTGGCATACTCTGATATTTATCGCTGAAATAACGGTTATCTCTTGAGATTACAACCGGAACACGACCTGTAACTTCCGGACTAATTTCTTCTGGTGTCTGTCCCCACTGTTTCATTGTATATTTAAGGAATACATTTTGGTAAACATATTCTGCGATTTCGCGCACATCAGGATCTGCATTTTCACGTAATTTCATAATTGGAACACGACTTCCTTCTCCGTATTCTTCAATTAATCTTTTCTCCAAATAATCCGCTTTTTTTTCATCATACACCATATGAAGCGTATTCAAATTAAATGGTACCGGAATCAGTTTATCCCCAACCTTTGCCACAACTTCATGACCAAAATCATACCACTCTGTAAAACGAGATAAAAACTCTCTTACATCTTCTAAAGCCGTATGGAAAATATGTGGTCCGTAAACATGAATTAATATCCCATGTTCATCTGGTTCATCAAAGCAGTTTCCACCAATATGATTTCTTCTTTCAAGGACAAGAACTTTCCTATTTCCTTCTTCGGCAAGTTTTCTTGCTGCAACTGCTCCGGCAATACCTGCACCAACAATAATACAATCGTACATATGAAATCCTTTCTCTATCCGTACTTTCATTATCTTGTTTCATTATACACATTTTGTGAGCGTAGTCGAATGCTTTTTTTTTAACATTTTATTAATATCACTTCAGAAATAGTACCCAATTCTCATCTTTTCTACTTCATTTCTTCTTTTCTAGTACCCTAGTACTAACAATTTGTTCATATTTTATTTACAAAATAATCATAAACATAACATACCACGGTCACAATTGAATTCTATACTATGTATTGTAAACAAGAAGATTTTTTTCTTTCTCATACTAATCTTTTTCATATATAAACCGGTGCACGCCACATGCACCGGTTTCCTCTTTTTATAAATCTTCTATACATCTTTGTTTTTATCCATACCTATTGGAATGTTCATATATTTTGCATACTTTGCAAATGCGCTTGGAATCGCATATCGTTCCTTTGCATCATCAGCTTCTACAAACAGATAATCTACCATTTTGTCCTCATCATTTTCTAGAAACTCTTTTCCCTCTACAAAAATTACGTACCCAATCATATTCCACTCTATATGAGAAAATATATGTTTCGCTGGATCAAGATTTTGAATTCGAATTGGATGATATCCTAACTCTTTTACAAAATGTAAAACTTCTTCTGTATTTAAATGTCCATCTATATTTGGAATTTCATAAAGGCCTGCTAACAATCCTTTTTTTGGTCTTTTATGAATTGCAACCTTTTCACCGTCACGAATAACGAGTACGGTTCTATTCTCAATTCTTCTTTCCTTTGCCTTACTTTTTACCGGAAGTTGCGCAATTCGGTTCTGAATTCTTGCCTCACAAAATGCATTCCATGGACACTCTTCACATTTTGGTGCACCATTTGGTACACAGACCATTGCTCCTAATTCCATGAGTGCCTGATTAAATACGGATGGATTTACCTGAAGCGCCTCATCACACATCACCTCTAAAAGTCGCGCTTCCATCCGCTTTCTTACCGATTGCTTCATAATATCCGAATCATCTGCTGACACGCGAGAAATCACGCGAAGAACATTTCCATCTACAGCTGGAACAGATTTTCCATAAGCGATTGAAGAAATCGCCCCCGCTGTATAGCTCCCAATTCCTTTTAACTTAAGAAGCTCATTATAGTCGCTTGGAATCACGCCACCATACTCTTCCATTATCTGTCTGGCTGCAAAATTTAGATTTCGTACGCGGTTATAATATCCAAGTCCTTCCCACAATTTTAGTAACCGATCTTCTTTACAATTCGCAAGACTCTCTACATCCGGAAGTTCTGTAATAAATCTCTCAAAATATGGTTTTACTGCCTCCACTCGCGTTTGCTGTAGCATAATTTCTGAAACCCAAACATAATATGGAGTTGGATTTTCCCTCCAAGGCAGTACCCTTTTATGATTTAAAAACCACTCTGAAAGCGGCTTTACTATCTGCTTGTAATCAAACCCATTCTCTATACTTTTTTGCTTCTTATTATTATCAAATTTTCTTCCCATGCGAATAGTATAGCACGCTTTGAAGTTTCATACTATATATTGACAAAAATTTATCAAAACTGTAAAATTGTTTTATCAATTTGACTTGATTTATAGGAGGAATCATTACGATGAGCGAATTTAAAAACTTAGTATTAGAAGTTGCTGATGAAGTTGCTGTTCTTAAAATTTCAAGACCAGCTGCTCTTAACGCTTTAAACAGCGAAACACTTGATGAATTAAACGTATGTTTATCAGAAATCGAAGCAAGAGACGATGTTAAAGTTCTTATTTTAACAGGTGGTCCAGACAAAAAAGATAACGAATTCAAATCTTTCGTAGCTGGTGCTGACATTGCTGAAATGGTAAACTTTACTGCTCCAGAAGCTCGCGCTTTCGGTATCAAAGCTTCTGAACCATTCTTCAAATTATCAAATATGCGTCAGATCACAATCGCTGCTGTAAACGGTTTTGCACTTGGTGGTGGATGTGAAATCGCTATGGCATGTGATATCCGTATCGCATCTGACAATGCAATCTTTGGACAGCCTGAAACAGGTCTTGGAATCATTCCTGGATTTGGTGGAACACAGAGACTTGCTCGTTTAGTTGGTATGGGACGTGCGAAAGAAATGATCTTTACATGTGATAACATTGATGCAAACGAAGCTTATCGTATTGGCTTAGTAAATAAAGTTGTTGCAAAAGAAGAATTAATGGAAACAGCTAAGAAAATGGCTGCAAAAATCATCTCTAAAGGAAGCTATGCAAATGCAATTGCAAAAGCTGCTATCAACAACGGTTATGACATGGATATCAAAAACGCAGTTGAAATGGAAGCTAACCTTTTCGGTGTTGTTAATGATACACATGACAAAAAAGAAGGAATGGGCGCTTTCTTAGAAAAACGCGCTGCTAACCTTACAGATTTCTAATTTATTTAGAATACATACATAAGCAGTTGCAATCAAAGGTGAACGATTTTCGTTCACCTTTTTTATTTACTCGACGCATCGCTTCTCCCATTATAATAGTTATTAACAAAATGCTTGCAATAAGGATTTCTTATATCACATATCCAAAAATACTATATCCCACTTGGTTGCTTTATAGATTGGCAGGATGTATAATTGGTTTTGTCGTTAAGACAAAATATGCAATGAAACAAATTCAGTAAAGAGGTGCAAACTTATGGAAAGAAAAGTCGGTACAGTATCTAGAGGTATCCGCGGACCAATCATTCGTGAAGGAGATAATCTTGTTGAAATCACAGTGAACAGCGTTTTAGAAGCTGCTGAAAGTGAAGGATATGAACTTCGCGACAGAGACGTTATCGCATTAACAGAATCAATCGTAGCTCGTGCACAAGGAAACTATGCATCAGTTGAAGCTATCGCTGAAGATGTTAAAAATAAATTAGGTGGAGAAACAGTTGGTGTTATCTTCCCAATCCTCTCTCGTAACCGTTTTGCTATCAACCTTAAAGGTATCGCAATGGGCTGCAAAAAAGTAGTCCTTATGCTTAGCTACCCAAGTGATGAAGTTGGTAATGCATTACTTACATATGATCAGCTTGATGAAGCTGGAATCAACCCATATTCAGATGTATTAACATTAGAAAAATATCGTGAATTATTTGGTGAGAACGTTCATGAATTCACAGGTGTTGATTATGTAGAATACTACTCAAATATCATCCGTGAAGCTGGTGCCGAAGTAGAAGTTATTTTTGCTAACCAGGCAAAAACAATTCTCGATTACACAGATTGCATCCTTAACTGTGATATCCATACAAGAAAACGTACAAAACGTATCTTATTAGAAAATGGTGCAAAAGCAGTTTGCGGTTTAGATGACATCCTTACTTCTTCCGTAAACGGAAGCGGCTTCAACGCAAAATACGGCTTACTCGGATCAAATAAATCTACAGAAAACAAGATCAAATTATTCCCACAGGAATGCCAGGATCTCGTTGAGGATATCCAGGCTTCTATCTTAGAAAAAACTGGAAAACATGTTGAAGTTATGGTTTACGGTGATGGAGCTTTCAAAGATCCACAGGGAAAAATCTGGGAATTAGCTGATCCAGTTGTTTCACCAGCATTTACAAGCGGATTAATCGGTACTCCAAATGAATTAAAATTAAAATATCTTGCAGATAATGATTTCGCTAACTTAAGCGGTGCAGAATTAAAAGACGCTATTTCAAATAGTATCAAAGCTAAAAACGGTAGCTTAGTTGGTAACATGGCTTCTCAGGGAACAACACCTAGACAGTTAACTGACTTAATCGGATCATTATGTGACTTAACATCTGGCTCAGGTGATAAAGGAACACCAATCATCCACATTCAGGGTTACTTCGATAACTTCGTAAGTGAATAATTTTGTTTATTTAAAAAGACAGCTCATAAAGAGCTGTCTTTTTTCCTTTCCTTTTTACTGTTCCGCAAAAAATTCGAAATCATCCATAGTGCCCCATCCTTTTGCTGCACCTTTCAAATATACACCTATTTCTACTTCCATTTCCTCTGGAACTTCAATTCCTGTTATTTCGGCAGTCTGCCAATTAACCCATCCCTTTGCTTCCATTTGATTTGATGTATAAACTTCATCGCCAACCTTTACAAATAAATGAATATCAGATGAGCCCAAATCTCCTCCTTGGAAATTCGTTACAGCTGTATAGCTTCCTGCTGGTACTTTTACTGTCTGGAACACTTCAAATTCCATTGCTGAAGTATCATAAAAATGGAATGCGTTTTCACCTGTCACACAATCAGATGCTTTATTCTGTATATCTGTATATCCACTTCCCTGCAAATAGTTCACTTTCCACATAGACACATCTGCATCTTCAAAACTTGGGTTTTTGAGATAATTTATATTACACACTTTTACCGTTGCAACAATTTCTGTTCCATCTTCCGTCACTCCATTTACTTCATATGTCTTTGCTGTAGCTGTATCCACAGCTGCTAGCGCTTCCTCATCCCAAGTAATGGCAACAGGATCTGTAATATTAGGATTATTATATACCGCCTCTATTGTTTCTGGCATTTCAAGGGTACTGTTAATTCCACATTCAATTCTCACTGGTTTGTAACTAAGAATTTCGGTTTCAGCATTTGTTCCATAATTTACCCATTTAAATACGTTAAGAGATGGAAGTGCTTTCCCTGAGAAATCAAAAAATGCCTGATTATCCCAAGAAGATCCACCGTAATATCTTCCTGCATCATTTTTATCATAAGAACCTGCATAGCTGCTTGCCCAGCCAGAACCTTTTTCTTCCCAGAGTTTCTGATTTGATTCATATTCTGATCCTACAGGAACCCATGCGCCTTCCCAATAGAATACGCCAAGTGCTCCTGCTTCATTTGCTGCTGCCATTACATCACGAACTACCATTGCCTGTCCCTGTGGAGAAGCTGGATATTCTTCCATTGGTTCAGAAACGCTATTTCCAGAGCAGTCACCATCTTCTTCCGTCCATAAATATGAAGTTTCAAGTACACAAGTGTCAACTCCATAGGTTTCTTTTATATCTGTTAGAATAGCTGTCATATTTTCCATACTTCCATGCCAATATGGATAATAAGAAACACCGAAAACATCATAATCTACACCAGCATCCTGAAGTTTTTGAGCTTTTCCCATGATATCGTCGTAATTATCAATTTCTGTGTAATGTACTGCAATCTTAATATCCTGTTTCTTATCTTCTGAAACAGCTCTTACTGCATTTGCTCCAGCATTTAAGAGAACCATGATGTCATCCTGTACATATACACTTGCGAGTCCATTGTTGATTTCGTTACCAATCTGTACCATTCCAACATCTGCGCCCGCTTTAATAATGGTATTTAAACTCTCAACTGTATAATCATAAAGTGCTTCTGCTTTTTGGTCCACTGAATAGCTTGCCCACGCCTTTGGTGTGAACTGTTTCTTTGGATCTGCCCAAAAATCTGAATAGTGGAAATCCACAAGTAACTTCATTCCATATTTTGCAGCCCTTTCTCCAATGATTGCAGCTTTTTCTACGTCATTGTTTCCACCACCGTAACCATGACCTTCTGCATCATAGGGATCATTCCACACACGCACACGAATATAGTTTACGCCTGCATCTGCAAGTAACTTAAATAAATCCGTTTCATTTCCATCTTCATCATAATAAACAACACCGCTGTCTTCTTCGGCAAGAACACTCGAAATATCAACGCCCTTTATAAAATCTTCTGATAACCCCTCAATTGGTTCCACATAGATTTGGGCATCTTCTCTTCCTGTTGGCAAATTAGGTTTATACTTTCCACATCCTGATAGAAGACCTACTGCCATACCGACAATCAAAAGCCCACTAAGTAATCTCTTTTTCATTTTTCTTCTCCATTTCATATTTACGATTTTCTTTCTGTATATCACCAATTATACGTGCGCAACCGTTTGTTCGCAACTGAAACTTCCTTTAATAATCACCAAATTTTTACGACGTTTTTTGTACACTTTTCTTGTTTCTTTCTTTGCAATCAATCCATGGCACGTTATGCCTGGTAAAACGAAAATTGTAATTGGATATTTTCATAAGAAGAATTGCTTTCATGCTTTCATGTGCTATGGAGATGAGACTCAAAAAATGTGGAAAGCCACTGCTTGACACATTTTTGATTTTGAGAGGCTCATCGAAATGTTTTGCACATGTAATGAAAGTAATTCATCTTATGAAAATACGTTAATGGAAAGTGTAAAATGCAGGCATAACGTGCCCGGATTGATTGCATCGTTAACAACGAATAAAGTGTGCAAAAAACCCCTTGAATAGCTTTCACTATCAAGGGGTGGTTTCTAAATTTGAATATTCAATATTAGTCTGGCAAGTTACCATATACATCAAGTGGTACGTAAGCTTTAATTTCGATTCCATCAGCCACATATTCTTCTGAAATCAATTCGCCATGTTTTCGCACAAGTTGAATGATTCCTGCATCCTTATATGGTATGACACGTTCCACATAAACTTTATTATCTCGCAAAAGTTCTGAAAGAAGATCTTTGATTTCCTGTAATCCCTCGTCTTTTGCTGCAGAAATCGAGAGTACATGATCAGCTCTAAAATCATGTAATGGCTCATGATCGGTTCTTGCGTCTTGTTTATTAAATAATGTGATGATTTTTTTGTCTTTTACCTGTAAGTCATCTAATGTCTGATACGTAATATGCATCTGTTTCTCCCTTTGTGGATTCGATGCATCCACTACATGGAAAATGTAGTCTGCATATTTTGCTTCTTCCAAAGTACTCTTAAAAGCTTCGATCAAATGATGTGGAAGTTTTCGGATAAATCCTACTGTGTCAGTTAACAACACTTGCTGACGTCCTGATAATTCCAAGAGACGTGTTGTTGGGTCAAGTGTTGCAAAAAGCTTATCTTCTTCTAATACCTCCGCGTCTGTCAAATGATTAAGAAGTGTCGATTTTCCGGCATTCGTATATCCTACAATCGCTACAACAGGCACAGAATTTTTTTCTCTCTTTTGTCTTGTAATTTCACGATGACGGGATACTTCAGAAAGTTCTCTTTTTAGTTGTGAGATACGTTCACTGATTAATCGTCTATCGATTTCAAGTTTCTTTTCCCCTGGCCCTCTTGTTCCGATTCCACCACCAAGTCGTGACATGGAACGTCCAAGTCCGGTTAACCGGCTTGCTCGATAACGAAGCTGTGCAAGTTCCACCTGGATTTTTCCTTCGCTTGTTGAGGCACGAGCTGCAAAAATATCAAGAATAATTAAGGTCCTATCCATGATTTTTGTATCGAGCAATTGCCCTAAATTTCGAATTTGCGCTGGTGTTAATTCATCATCACAAACAATTCCGGTTGCTCCTGTTTCTTCAACTAAATCTGCAATTTCTTCTACTTTTCCAGTACCCACATATGTTCCCGGATGAATTCCTTCACGCCTTTGAATTAAGGTTCCTACTACGGTTGCCCCTGCCGTTTTGACAAGTTCCGCTAATTCTAACAGGGAATCTTCCGCATCATCCCCATCTTGCGCACTTACGCCTACCAAAACTACTTTTTCTTCTAATTCTTCTACCTTAAATGTTTCTGCCATTTTTTACTTCCTTTTTTCTTATCGAGTCTGTAAGAAAATGAGTTCTCTTGCTGCAGCTTCATCATCTGGGAATAGTTCCACATAATCCTCAAGCATGGCTCTTGCCGAAGCAAATTCACCAAGTTCTTCATAAGATACCACAACATTTTTCATAATTGCCTGCTTATTTGGTACTTCTTCCATTTCAAGTGCTGCAAGAAAGTACGTAATAGCTTGTGAATAATTTCCACACGCCATCTGGTTTTCTCCCATCTTGCAAAGTGATGTCGAATCTGCAATTCCACTTTCTAAATATGCAGCAAAATAAGTCTCCGCCCGTTCCACTTCGCCACTTTCTGTATAGATTTCTGCTAAATAGAAGTTTGCTTCATACACTTTCTTTTCTAATGCATCTTCTAATAATTCAATTGCTTTATCCTTCTCTCCAAGATAGTAATAAATACACCCTTTTTGTAAAAGATCGTTTCCCCCATCTCCTTTGATTTCTAAAGCCATATTCAAATACTTCTGTCCATCTTCTGCCATTCCATGTGCTTCCATTGCCTCATAGATACCAAGATAAAGTTCATAATTCTTTTTATCATTTGCTACCGCACTATCATAATCAGATAGAGCAAGTTCAGTTTCTCCCATAGAAAAATAGAGATTGCCTCTTAAATAGTATGCTTCCGCAGATCCATTGTATTCAATGATATTTGTATAAGTTTCAATGGCATCTTCTTCAAATCCGCCCATATACTGTGCGCGCGCCTTATAAAAGCACAAATCGATTTCCTTCTCTCCAATTGATCCTACATTCTGATCAAGGGCTCCCTGAAATGCTTCAATGGCCTCTTCATAGTCTCCAGATGCCAAACAATTTATTCCATATGTACGAAGCGCATCCTGCTCCTTATTATCCTTTTTTCCACAACCGGCAATACAAACTGCTACCGTACATATAATCAATATTCTTTTTATCCATTTCGTCTTCATATCATTCACCTCGTTTTCTTATCTTATCATACTTTGTAAGATAAATCGAGAAAAAAAACGACTCTCCGATTGGAGAGCCGTTTAATATTTCACCGATATGAATTATTTATTTAATTTCCATACTTCATCATTGTACTGAGCGATTGTACGGTCAGATGAGAAGAATCCAGCTTTAGAAATGTTTACTAACATTTTCTTTGCCCATGCTTTACGATCATCGTAAGCTGCGAATGCTTCTTCTTTTGTTTTTACGTAATCCTGGAAGTCAGGGAATGTCATGAACCAGTCTTTATTTAATAATTCATTGTAAAGACGTTCAAGGTTTTCTTTGCATCCAACTGCCATTAATTCGTCTGATACGATGAAATCAACTGCTTTCTTAAGATCTTCATCTTTTTCGTAGTAATCTTTAGAGCAGTAATCTCCTCTTTCGTAACGAGCGATAACTGTATCTGAATCTTCACCAAATACATAGATGTTATCTTCTCCAACTAATTCAGCGATTTCTACGTTAGCACCATCACTTGTACCAAGTGTTACAGCACCATTTAACATAAATTTCATGTTACCTGTTCCTGAAGCTTCTTTTGAAGCAAGAGAAATCTGTTCTGAAATATCACAAGCTGGGATTAATTTTTCAGCTAATGTTACGTTGTAGTTTTCAACCATGAATACTTTTAAGTATGGACTTACTTCTGGATCATTGTTGATTACCTGCTGTAAGCAAAGGATTGTATGAATGATATCTTTTGCAATGATATAAGCAGGAGCTGCTTTTGCACCAAAGAATAATGTGATTGGTGTAGCAGGTTTTTTACCAGCTTTGATTTCAAAGTATTTGTGGATGATGTAAAGTACGTTAAGCTGCTGACGTTTGTACTCATGAAGTCTCTTAACCTGAATATCGAAGATTGAGTTTTCATCAATGTCCATGTTCTGAGTTTCTTTTAAGTATGCTGCAAGATCAGCTTTCTTTCCAGCTTTTGTTGAAAGAAGTCTATCAAGTACTGCATCATCATTTATGAAGTTTCCAAGTTTTTCTAATTCGTTTGCATCTTTCTTCCAGCCTTCACCGATTAATTCTGTAATCATAGCTGAAAGTTCAGGGTTACAAGACATTAACCAACGACGGAATGTAATACCGTTTGTCTTGTTGTTGAAACGTTCTGGATATAACTTGTAGAAGTTATTTAATTCTGTATTCTTTAAGATTTCTGTGTGAAGGTAAGCAACACCGTTTACAGAGTATCCGTAATGGATATCCATATGAGCCATGTGTACAAGACCATCTTTGATAATGTATGTGCTTTCATCAGAAACTTTTCCACGGATTCTGTTATCTAATTCGCGGATAATTGGCATAAGCTGTGGAACTGCCTTATCAAGGAAGTGAATAGGCCATTTTTCGAGAGCTTCTGCAAGGATTGTATGGTTTGTGTATGCACAAACTTTTGATACGATTTCAATTGCTTCATCCATAAGAATTCCACGTTCCTGTAATAAACGGATTAATTCAGGAATAACCATTGATGGATGTGTATCGTTAATCTGTACTGTTGCGTAATCAGCTAAGTCATGAAGGTTTGATCCTTTTTCGATAGCTTCATCGATGATTAAACGAGCAGCGTTTGATACCATGAAGTACTGCTGGTATACACGAAGAATACGTCCTTTATCATCTGAATCATCTGGATATAAGAATAATGTTAAGTTCTTTTCGATTTCTTCTTTATCAAAATCAATAGTATCACCAACGATTGATTCATCTACTGATTCGATATCAAACAAACGAAGTTTTGTTGTACGGTTGTTGTAACCAACAACATCGATATCATATAAACGAGACTGTACTGTAAATCCACCAAACTGAACTGGATATGTTACATCTGTTTTTGTTAACCATGAAGCATCTGTAATCCATGGGTTTGGAGTTTCTTTCTGTAAGTTGTTTTCAAATACCTGTTTGAAAAGACCTAAGTGGTAGTTAAGACCAACACCATCACCGTTTAATCCTAATGTAGCAATTGAGTCAATAAAACATGCTGCTAAACGTCCAAGACCACCGTTTCCTAAAGATGGTTCCATTTCAACTTCTTCGATTTCTGCAAGAGATTTTCCTGCTGCAGCTAATTCTTTTTTAACGTCTTCGTAAACACCTAAGTTGATTAAGTTGTTTGAAAGAAGTTTTCCAATTAAGAATTCTGCTGAAATATAATATAATTTTTTCTTTCCTTCATTAGAAACTTTGTTTTCTGCCATTTCTTTTACAGCTTCTAATAAAGCAACATAAATTTCTTCGTTAGAACACTGTGCAATTGACTTGTTATATTTTGCTTCTAAAACTTTTGATAAATTCATTTGTCTTCCTCCACGAAATGTAATCTATTTTTCAATTGGTATGCTCATTATAAATTGTTTTTTTGTATTATTCTTGTATTAAAAGATTACAAACTTGTACAATCCTATCATTTTATTTGATTTTTCAGAATAAATTTGATAGAATTGTGGCATGAATATATTAGAGTACGAAAATTATCAGGAAAAAATTGAACACACTGACAGAGTTTTTCCATATAATACTTATCTTTGCTCGATTCCACTTGATTTTTCAAAGGTTCCACTCCATTGGCATGATGAGTTAGAACTCATTTACATAAAAAGGGGACAAGGATTGGTTACTGTGGATTTTCGGGAACATCGCGTAAATGATGGTACAATGCTACTCATTCTTCCCGGACAACTCCATTCGATTAAACAGTATAAAGATGAAATCATGGAATACGAAAACATTTTGTTTAATCCATCCATGCTTATTCCCCGTAATGCAGATAGCACAATCACCAATTACATTCATCCACTTTTAAATGGAAAAATCACAGTTCCCACTGTATTTACACCTGTATATCCTTATTATAAGGATGTCATTGCTCCAATTGATGCATGTGATGAGATTTGTAAAACCATGCCACAAGGATATGAACTATATATAAAAAGTATGCTTTTTCAATTTTTCTTTGTGCTTCATAATCGGTGCAGAAACTTAACCACTCCGCCAAAAAATCGAAAAATGGTGGATAAAATGAAACCGGTTTTGAAATATATTGAAAATAACTATATGGAAAAAATCACGATTGAAGAAATTGCAAAAGTTGCCGAGTTTTCTGAATCACATTTCATGCGCTACTTCAAAGAAACCATGGGAACTTCATTTATTGATTATTTGAAAGACTATCGACTCACTATGGCGTCACGACTTCTTATTAGTTCCGAATCTTCTATCTTAGACATTGCTGCCGAAGTAGGTTTTGATAACCTTTCCTATTTCAATCGTTCCTTTAAACAAAAATACGGAATGACCCCAAGTCAATTCCGAAAAAATTAAAGCGGTGTATTACACCGCTTTATCTTATATATCCAATGTATGCAACTACTGTTGCAACAACTACCGCAACAACCACGTCTGAAATATAATGAATTCCACATATAATACGAAGTATTCCAATAGCAAATGAAATAATTAAAAGAAATATCCCTATCCCCCACCACGGAGAGCAAAACAAAAAGGTAAGTCCAATAATACATGCAGAAAACGTATGTCTACTTGGCATGGATTTTCCTTTTGTGTCTTTTGGAATAACCGGCTCAAGTTCAAATACTTCGTATGGTCTTTTTCGATTCACAAAATACCGAAAAGCTGTTACCAAAAGAAAACTGATTGCAGGAACGAGAACTGCTCTATACACTCTTGGGTCTTTTAAAAGGTAAAGTCCAATCACTAAGATTGGATAAGAAAAAAATACCGTTCCTGTCAATATTCTGCTAATTCTATGTACGGACTCAGTCCTTTTCGTATTATCGCGAAATGGCTGAGTCATCTTTATATATGTTTCCTTCTTCATATATTTCCTCTAATGGTTGTTAAGATTTCTACGGTTATTTTCATTTGTATTATTGTTATTATTGTTTGCGTTGTTTTGCTGGTTATCATTTACCTGATTGTTATTCGTATTATTATTCGGATCAATCATATCCTGTACACCATCCACAATTGCATCACCAGTATCTACGACTCCATCAATAACATCTTTTCCTGCATCCATGACATTATCTCCTGCATTCTGAAGATCATCTCCCACGTTATTATTGTCGTTTCTTACCGGTGTTTGTGTTGCATATTCTGTTACCGCATTATTTTCTGTTGCATTATTTCGATTATTATTGTTTGAACCACATCCAGCAAATAATGCTGCCTCACATGCCAAAACACATCCTAAGACAATGAGTTTGTTTTTTCGTCTCATACAATCTCTCCTTTTTGATTTATTCGAGATTAGTATGTCCCCCGTCCTAACTTTTTATACATCGTATAAAAGATGTTCTATCAAAAAAATAAAAAAACGGCAGTTTGATTCTCCAGCACGAAGCAATGCCATAATATTTACCAAAACATATTCGCAAAAGGCATCCTCATTTAATTCCATATTCCAAATAGCGTCATTTACTCTTCGGTCCTTTTTCAAAACTGATTTTAACATACAAATTGCATCTAAATTTGCAACCTGATGGTCCATCTCTTTAATCCAGCTTTTATCATACTTATGCAAACGTCCATAAAGAAAATGATAATACTGCTCAAGAAACATTGTAAACCCCATTCCCCTTCTGTAAATCTTATCCTGATTTTCTAAGACCTTTGCCCAAAACTGTTCTGTAATTGCTAAAGTAAGTGCTTCTTTGTTTGGAAAATAATTATAAATGGAACCAATTGCAATATTACACACACCTGCAACCTTCCGGATACTAATTTTATCAATTCCCTCATTTAGAGCAATCGCCATTGCCTGCTCCAAAATTTGTTCTTTTGATGTCACGCGATGATTCATATATAAAAACCCCTTTTTCTTTGAACAATGTTCATTATACCCCTACCGTTTTTTTTAATCAAGAATATCACTCTATTTTTTCATTTTAGGATTTACCAACCATGACGCAATATAGGAGAAAACAAGAGCAGAGGAAATTCCTACCGCACTTGCCGTAAATCCACCACGGAAAATTCCAAGAAAACCATCCTTATCAATTGCTTCTTTCATACCTTCCCATAATACATTTCCAAATCCAAGAAGTGGAACTGTTGCCCCAGCACCCGCAAATTCCACAAATGGGCCATAGATTCCAACTGCTCCAAGTATTGCTCCAAGACAAACCAAAAGAACCATCACACGTCCTGGTAACATTTTAGTTTTATCCATCAATATCTGTGCAAGTGCACAAATAAGCCCTCCTATCAAAAATGCTTTCAAATAATCCATATTTAATCCTCCACGCTTTCCAAAATTATCCCATGGGCAATCCCTGGAACTGACATTCCTTCATTAAAACTAACCGTTGATAACAATGCTCCCGTTGGAACAAACAAGATTCTGTTTAGTTCCTTTCGTGCAAGCCTTGGCAAATACCAGGAACTAAGTGTTACTGCAGAGCATCCACATCCAGATCCCCCTGCTCCAATGTCCTGATTTTTCTCATCATAAATCATCATTCCACAATCTTCGTGTATAGAAGAAATGTCATATCCTTTCTGTTGCAATAGTTCTACAAGGATTTTTGAACCGATACTTCCTAAATCTCCCGTTATAATTTTGTCGTAATCTTTTGGTCCTCTTTCAAAATCCTGAAAGTGTTGAAAAATAAGATCACAGGCAGCTGGCGCCATTGCCGCGCCCATATTCATAGAATCTTTAATTCCAAAATCCACAATTTTTCCTGTTGTAATTCCTGCAATTTTTGCAAGCGCTACTTCTTGATTCTTTGACACCAAAAAGGCACCACTTCCAGTTACCGTCCACGTAGAAGAGAATGGTCTTTGATTTGCATATTCAAGCGGAAAACGAAATTGTTTTTCAGCGCTTGCAAAATGACTAGAAGTAATTGCAACTACCTCATTTGCATATCCGGCAGCTACCGTCATACTTGCAAGAGCCAAGCTTTCACCACACGTAGAACAAGCACCGTATAATCCAAAAAGGGGTACCTGAAACTCCTTCAATCCGAAGGAAGATGCTATCGTTTGTCCTAGTAAATCTCCTGCAAACAAATAACGTATATCCTCTGGTTTACGACGTGATTTATATAATAGTAAACTCATTGCTTCTTTTTGAAGCTGACTTTCTGCTTCTTCCCATGTATCTTGTCCAAAGAAATCATCCGTCCCCACTTTATCAAACAAATTTTTAAGTGGTCCTTCGCCTTCTTTACTTCCGACTACTGACGCACTACAAATTAAAAAAGGAGCCTCTGCATAACAGAGACTCCGTAGTCCTACTTTCTGATCCATACATATCTCCTTTAACAATTAATATCTATAAATATGCTCAAGATAAGTATGTTTCAAAAATATAAAATTATTCAAAAAATTTTATTTACCTTCGTAAGTGATAACAGAAGCAACATCATATCCTTCTAATACTTTACGTCCGTTTAATCCGGCAAGTTCAATTAGGAATACCATTTTTACTACATCTCCACCAAGCTCTTTTTCAATAAGCTCTGCAGCTGCTTTCATTGTTCCACCCGTAGCAATCAAATCATCTACTAATACAACCTTTTGGCCTGGTTTAATTGCATCCTTATGGATTTCAATCGTGGCGGTTCCATATTCTAAGTCATATGTTTTTGATACTGTTTCACATGGTAATTTTCCTGCTTTACGAACAAGAATGAATGGTTTATTTAAAAGGTAAGCAATTGGCATTCCAAAAATAAACCCTCGCGACTCTGTTCCTGCAATTACATCACATTCAACTCCATCTAAGAGTTTTATCATTTCGTCAATTGCAAGTTTAAGTCCCTCTGCATCCTGTAACACGCTTGTTACGTCTCTAAAAATGATACCTGGTTCTGGAAAATCAGGAATACTTCTTACATACTCTTCAATCTTTTTCATTTTATTACCTCACATTCTCTGCTGCTTTTTTACGTTTCATTTCACGTTTATTTTCGTACATTCTTTCGTCTGCTTTTCTGTATACAGCATGAGCATCCTCTAATGCATTACATTCAGAGCTATATGCTACACCAATTGCCGCACTAAGATTAGACTCCTTCATTGCAATTCTAAGCTCATCTGTCAAAAACTGCACTTTATCCGTATCGGCATCTGGAAGAATTACCATAAATTCATCTCCACCTACGCGCCCTACTGTATATGGGTTTCTAAATACCTTTTGCATTACGTCAGCAAAAGCAACTAAGAGTTCATCACCCTTTTCATGCCCATATGTATCATTTTGCTTCTTTAATCCATTCATGTCAATACTAATAAGCGCATAACTGCTATTCTGATCCGTGAATTCTTCAAGCACGTCATCACAACGTCTTCTATTTGCAAGCCCTGTCAGTTCATCTTTATATGCCATATCTTCTAGCAATTTCTGTTTTGTAGCAATATAGAGATTTTTTGAAACTTTCTCTGCCATATCAATAAAGAGTGCTGTTACAATCATAAACGCTACAATTGAAAGGATTCCACTATATCGATTACCTTCATGCCCAGTAATATATTTCTCAACATTGTATCGAATCATCTCGCCAAAAACAATTGCAAGTGCTGCACCAAATGCAATCGAGACTTTGGATTTTTCTTTGATTGCTTTTCTTCTCTTTTCCCGAATTTGAATAATTCCAATACAAAGTATAAATAAACTTGCAAATCCAATAAGCACATGACAAACAATAAGCACCTTTGGAAAATGAACAACGCCAAACACCTGCAAAATGCAAGTAATAGCAAAGAATAACCCTTCCGCAAACAGCAAAATCCAATAATAAATTTTTAGCCACTTTGGAGTTTCTTTCTGTCCGACTCGATCCTTAAAATAAATAGTAAATGCAAAAGGAAGAACATAAAGACTGATATATTCCGTAATAGCCTTTACTCTCAAATTATCAGTAAACACAAGGATTAAATCCGTATTACAAAGCGTCCACGCTCCAATTGCAGATGAAAAAAGTGAAATACTAAAGAACTGAATAAAATATCCCGAATTACGCAATGTAAACAAAATAATCACAAGCATAATTAGTCCAAATACAATTAGGAATAAACTAATAGCTAATCCAAGCCTTTTCTCTGCAAGCATATATTTTAGCGCAACTTTTCCATCTGATATTACAGGTGTAGGAATTCCGTCAAACGCATCGTCTTCCGAAACAATCATATGAACTTTCAATTTCTTCCCTGCAAAATCTGAAGGTAATGAAATAAAATTCTCACCGTACCCTAAAAGCCTTCCTTGCTCATAGAACTCTCTTCCATAGGAATAAATCATTTCATCATCAATATATACCTCGATAACAGAGTGTACAGTATAAAACTCGAGCGTCGGATTCGTAACAGAAAAATCTTCTGGAATCATACGCTCCATAAGAATTTCATCACCCTTATCAAAAATCTCCAGACGCTCGCTGCTTAGAGTTACATTCTCATATTCTTTTCCTTGTGTTGAAATACTCCACTCATCGTCGAGTTCTAAATATTGATAGTCAATCTTTGACTCATCCGTATATACAATAATCCCAACAAATAACGAAATAATGAATAACACCGAAATTACAGAAACGATTCTGTATATTAATTTTGGTTTCTCTATCATAAGACCTCCTAAATAAGAAATCTATATCCACTTTCCCTAAAAAACACAAACCAGACTACTAATTTGCATTCTTCAGTGTCATTCTACCATACTTTTGACCTATAAGAAACAAATATTTTTCAAAACGGAAATCTTGCCAAAAAAATTCTTAATAAACAATAAAAATTGGGCAGGAAGTAAATAAATACTCTTTTCCTGCCCAATTGCATTTCCATTTTGTATAAAATTTTAGAAGTCTACTTCTGTATCATAGTAGCAACATTTCAAAAGTTTTTCCATTTCTTCCTGTGAAGGAATACGAGGATTTGATCCTGTACACGCATCACCAATTGCATTCTTTGCGATTTCTGGAAGTCTTTCAAGAAATACCTCTTCTGGAACAAAACCGTTTTCTGTTGGATAACTGTCTGCTCCATAGTTCTTGATACAATGTGGAATATTTAAATCATCATTCATCTTACGCAAATAATCAATGAGTAATTTCACTTTTTCATCATCGTTTGAACCACCAAGCCCCATTGAATCAGCAATTACACCATAACGTTTTTTAGCGGTTTCATCTTTTGCATTAAATGCAATAACTTTTGGTAAGTACATAGCATTCGCTGCTCCATGAATAATATGTGCTCCAAATTCTTCAAAAGCAGCACCGGTTTTATGTGCCATAGAATGAACGATACCAAGTAAAGCATTTGAGAAAGCCATACCTGCAAGACACTGCGCGTTATGCATACGATGTCTTGCATCCATATCTCCATTATAGGATTTTACTAAATCATCACGAATCATATTAATTGCATGTAATGCAAGTGGATCTGTGTAATCACAGTTTGCTGTTGAAACATAAGCTTCTACCGCATGCGTAATTGCATCCATACCTGTATGAGCAACCAATTTCTGTGGCATTGTTTCAGCAAGTTCTGGATCAACAATTGCTACATCCGGAGTAATCTCAAAATCGGCAATTGGATATTTAATTCCTTTTGCATAATCAGTAATGATAGAAAATGCTGTAACTTCTGTAGCTGTTCCTGATGTAGAAGAAATTGCACAGAAATGAGCTTTTCTACGTAGGCTTGGAATTCCAAATACTTTACACATTTCTTCAAATGTAATATCAGGGTATTCGTACTTAATCCACATTGCTTTTGCAGCATCAATTGGTGATCCACCACCAACTGCTACAATCCAATCTGGCTGGAATTTAAGCATTGCTTCCGCACCTTTCATAACTGTTTCGACAGATGGATCAGGTTCAATACCTTCGAATAATTCTACTTCCATTCCTGCTTCTTTTAAGTTGTCACAAATTCTATCTAAGAAACCAAAACGTTTCATTGATCCGCCTCCAACGCAGACCATAGCTTTTGTTCCTTTAAATGTTTTAAGAGCATCAATTGCTCCCTTTCCGTGATATAAATCACGAGGTAATGTAAATCTTGCCATTGTAAAAACCCTCCTGTTATTTCATTAACAATACATGGACTATTTTACCATGTTTTCTTACAAATTGAAATACTAATTCCATTGTATTCTTCATGTTTTTTTTAAAATACAATCGAAATCATTTCTTTTGTGCAAACAATTTATGCAATTGACTTACTTCTCCATTTTCCCCTCTTCCAACGGGCAAACATACAAATCGCACGAATGCACTCATCCATCGCCATTCCAATATAAGCCCCAACTACTAAAAGTTCCATTTTTACTCCTAATATGTACGTGCCTCCGACTGCACAAAGATACATAAAAATCGCTGCAATAACCATTGGAAATACGGCATCTCCTGATGTTTTCAAAGCGTTTCCATATACCAGATTTGTTACACGACCTACCTCCAAAACAACATCTACATATAAAATTTTTGTAACCAGAGAAATAAGAAGCGGATCATCTGTAAATATTGGAATAATCCATTTTCCACAAAATGCAAGCACAAGCGCAATTCCCGCCCCCGCTATTATGCCTATAACAGCAGCTTTATTTGTCCCACGATCACATTCGTCATATTCTTTTGCACCAAGTCTCCAACCTACAATAATGGCATTTGCCTGTGCAAGTGCAGCTCCTACACAGAATGAGAAATTGATAATCTGCATCGCATAACTTCTCGCAGTCACATTAAGTCCATCTGCATCCATTTGATTTAAAAATCTAACAACAAAAATCATCGCCAAATTATATAACGCAGTTTCAAGTGCAGAAGGAAGACCAATTTTGATAATCTGCCCAAAAACATAACGATTGCTTTCTTTTACAGCATCTTTATCAACATAAAATAGCTTTCTGGCAGCCCAAATTACAATTATAAGGTTTACAACCCTTGAAATGACCGTTGCAATCGCAACACCTTTTACTCCCATTTGAAGACCAAATAGGAAAACTGCATTCAAAACGATATTAACTGCATTTCCAAACAACGTTGCATACATTGGCCATTTCGTATGTCCAAATGAACGAAGGCAGCTTGAAAAAATTGGAATCATTGCATTTAATACAACACCACCACCTACAATTTTCATATATTCCACTGCAGGCTCTCTTAATGCCGATGCAATACCAATGACATCCAATATATTCCCTGCAAAGAAAAACAGAATAACTGAAAAAACAATACCTACTAGTAAATTGAAAACAGCACCGATTTTACATGCCTGTATCGCAATACTTTCTTTCTTTGCACCGATATACTGTGTCATAACAGCAATCATTCCCGTTGAAATAATCGAGAACATAATGATAAAGATACTAATATATGAATTAGATGTTCCTACAGCTCCAACCACCTGATCACTTACCGTAGAAAGCATTAATGTATCTACCATTCCTGCTAACATAAAACAGATTAATTCCAGACAAATTGGAACAAATAATTGTCTTAAGCTTTTTCTTTCTGATTTCATTTCCTTTGTACCCCAAAACTAAATATTTCTATAAAATACTACGTGGATAAATATAACACATTCTTTTCTAGGAAAAAAGTATTAAATAAAAAACATAAAAAATAATTGTAACATGGAAAAACACATGCTATTCTAAAACATAGGAAATTTTAGCAAAGGCAGGATTTAAAAATGGTAAAGACAGGTTTTGATAATGAGAAATATCTAAAGATGCAGTCAGAGCATATTATGGAAAGAATCAGTAAGTTTGACAACAAACTTTATTTAGAATTCGGTGGAAAGCTTTTTGACGATTATCACGCATCCCGAGTTCTTCCAGGATTTGCTGCAGACAGTAAACTTCAGATGTTAATGCAGCTTGCTGACCAGGCAGAAATCGTTATGGTCGTAAGTGCTGATGATATCGAAAAAAATAAAATTCGCGGAGACCTCGGAATCACATATGACAACGACGTCATCCGATTAATTGACGAATTCCAGAAGAAAGGACTTTACGTCGGAAGTGTTGTGCTTACAAGATATCACGAACAGCGAAGTGCTATTCTCTTCCAGAAACGTTTGGAAAATTTGGGAATTAAAGTATATCACCACTTCACAATTCCAGGATACCCAACAAATGTCCCACTCATCGTAAGCGACGAAGGATTTGGAAAAAATGACTATATCGAGACCACTCGACCACTCGTTGTTATCACCGCTCCCGGACCAGGAAGTGGAAAAATGGCAACATGCCTTTCACAGCTTTATCATGAACACAAACGTGGTGTTCGTGCTGGATATGCAAAATATGAAACCTTCCCTATTTGGAACTTACCACTCGACCATCCTGTAAACCTTGCATACGAGGCTGCGACAGCTGATTTAAATGATATCAATATGATTGATCCATATCATTTAAAAGCTTATGGAGAAACAGCTGTCAACTATAACCGTGATGTTGAGATTTTCCCTGTCCTTAATGCTATCTTTATGGAAATTTACGGAAAGAGCCCTTACGCTTCACCAACTGATATGGGTGTAAACATGGCTGGAAACTGTATTTTCGATGATGATGCATGTAAAGAAGCTTCTCATCAGGAAATTATCCGACGCTATTATCAAGCTATTTCAGGTGTTGCTGAAGGAAATCGCGAAGAAGTTGAAGTAAACAAAATTAAACTTTTAATGAGTCAGGAAAACATTACTACAGCAAATCGTCCCGTAGTATCTCCAGCTCTCGTTCGCGCAGAGCGCACAAACGCTCCTGCTGTTGCAATCGAATTAAATGATGGACAAATCATCACTGGTAAAACAAGTGATTTACTTGGAGCAAGTTCTGCAGCACTTGTAAATGCCATTAAGGTACTTGCAGGAATTCCTCATGAGGAAAAAATTCTTTCCCCAGAATCAATTGCCCCAATTCAAAAATTAAAAACACAGTACCTTGGAAGCAAAAACCCTCGTCTTCATACTGATGAAGTATTGATTGCATTATCTGCAACTGCTGCAGATAATGAGCAGGCTGCACTTGCATTACAGCAGCTTCCAAAACTTAAAAACTGTCAGGTTCATTCAAGTGTTATCCTCTCTTCCGCTGATCAGAAAACATTCCAGAAATTAGAATGTAATGTAACATGCGAGCCAAAAACAGAATAAAAAGAAATTGCAAAAAACGCTGTATGCACAATTGCATACAGCGTCTTTCTTTTATTTTCATATTTCTTATTCTTATAAATGTGTTGTAGTTATACCCATGTCGCAAGAATCGTATAAACTGCTACGGAAACAATCACATACAAAGAATTCGTTGTTGCCGTATACTTATTGACCGTTTCGTCCTTAATAAACGACTGCATACTAAAAGTTGCCGGTGCTGACATAAAAGTAAGTACGGCAATAAGCATCAGGAAATTGCCTGGGAATAGGATTTTTGCCACCCATACCATAGGAAGTACAAAGACTCCTTGTACTAAAATCCTAAGAAAAATAGTTTTTACCGATAACCACAAAGTCTCTCTTTTAAATTCAAAGTCAAATCCTACAACAATAAGAATCATTGCTGTTAAGGATGCCGTGATAATATCTTTTATTCCTAAGTACACGCCTCCAAATGGACTGTCTACTACATATTTGATAATACCAGTTACTCCTGCGACCACGCCTAAAATACTTGCGTCAAATGTAGGTGTTTTTAGTGCTGATATTGCAAGCGCTTTTACATTTGTTTTTTCATCACTTTCCACCTGTTGCAACAAGCCCATATATATTCCAAATCCAAATAGGCATCCTGCTATATCCAATACAGCAATATTAGATAAATTTTCTGCTCCACAAAGATTTGTATAAAGTGGATATGCAATCATCCCACCTTCATATACACTGACCATGAATGGAACAAATTTCTTATATGGTTCCTTCATACATGGTTTTAGCAAGAAACCAACCAAAAATGTCAGTGCCATCATAAGAAATGTTGCACCAACCATCAGCCATGTGTTTAAACTGTAATCTGCTATTGCAAGTGCATGAAACACCGCTGTTGGCAACATAAATTTTGTGATAACAGACTTAATATTATCCGTTCCTGTTCGTGACAAAATGCCTGCTTTTTTACAGAACATTCCAATCAAAAGCATGGTAATAACAGGACAAACAATCACTAATGTATTCATGTCTTCCCCCCTGTACTTTTAGTTTTCATACAGGATTATTGTAACATGATTAGTCCATCTTTGGCAATTTGGATAATGCTTTACTTATTTCTTCATCTGTTGGAATATAGTCTGACATCTGGCCATCATTATATTTCTGATATGCATACATATCAAAGTAACCTGTTCCTGTAAGACCAAATACAATTGTCTTTTCTTCGCCAGTCTCTTTGCATTTTAATGCTTCATCAATTGCGACTTTAATTGCATGTGAGCTTTCCGGAGCCGGAAGAATTCCTTCTACTCTAGCAAATTCCTGTGCTGCTTTAAATACTTCTGTCTGTTCTACACTTCTTGCTTCCATAAGTCCCTGATTATAAATTTCAGAAACAACAGAGCTCATTCCGTGATAACGAAGTCCACCTGCATGGCTTGATGATGGCATGAATCCACTTCCTAATGTATACATTTTCTGTAATGGACAAACTTTTCCTGTATCACAGAAGTCATATGCATATTTTCCTCTTGTAAGAGATGGACATGAAGCTGGTTCTACTGCAATAATCTGATAATCAGCTTCTCCGCGAACCATTTCGCCTACGAATGGAGAAATAAGTCCACCAAGGTTTGATCCACCACCTGCGCAACCGATGATGATATCTGCTTTTTCACCATATTTATCTAATGCAGCTTTTGCTTCTAATCCGATGATTGACTGATGTAAAAGTACCTGTGATAATACAGATCCTAATACATAACGGTACCCTTCCTGTGAAGTTGCTGCTTCTACAGCTTCTGAAATCGCACAACCAAGACTTCCTGTTGTTCCTGGAAATTCTTCGTTTATCTTTCTACCAACTTCTGTTGTCATAGAAGGGGATGGTGTAACATTTGCACCATAAGTTCTCATTACTTCACGACGGAATGGTTTCTGCTCGTAAGAACATTTAACCATGTATACCTGACAATCTAAATCAAAGTATGAACAAGCCATAGAGAGCGCTGTTCCCCACTGACCCGCACCAGTTTCTGTTGTTACACCTTTTAAGCCTTCTTTCTTTGCATAGTAAGCCTGTGCAATTGCAGAATTTAATTTGTGGCTTCCTGATGTATTGTTTCCTTCGAATTTGTAATAAATATGTGCTGGTGTTCCAAGTTTCTTTTCTAAACAATATGCACGTACAAGTGGTGCTGGACGATACATTTTATAAAAGTTTTGAATTTCTTCTGGAATATCAATATATGCATTTGTTTCATCCAATTCCTGCTCTACCAATTCTTTACAGAATACCTGTGATAATTCTTCTGCTGTCATTGGCTCATGTGTCACAGGATTTAATAATGGAGCAGGTTTCTTTTTCATATCAGCTCTTACGTTATACCACTGTTTTGGCATCTCGTTTTCTTCTAAATAAATTTTGTAAGGGATTGTTTTGTTGTTCATTTTCTCTTTCCTTTCCATTCCATTCATACACCACATTGTGCTCTAGAATTTCCAATAAAACCTACAGAACCTGCCACCGGCAGCTTCCTTCGGATGCATGGTAAAAAAAATCCTGCCCTACCAAAAATGATAGGACAGGAGTAATCTACTTCTGCGGTGCCACCTAACTTCATCCATTCGGATGCACTCTTTCATGTACCATCATACATGCTCTGCTATAACGTGCAGTCACGTCTTACCTACTCCATTTTCATTCCTATAAATGCCCATCTACAAAACCTAGCACTGGCAGCTTCCTTCAGATGCTTAGCAACAATAAAATGAATGTTTCAGCTCGCCCTCCGAGAACCATTCACCAATCTTCCCATCATTGCATTTCCACCACCTGCAACTCTCTGTGGATGTTTCAAAAGGTTACTCTTTCTCTTCATCGGTTTACTTTATTAAAGAAATACTAATCGTTTTTCATTTAAAAGTCAAGACCTTTCCTTTGTGAATCACGATTATTTTTATCCTAACATTGCAAGAATTTCTGCTTTTGGTTTATATCCTACAATTCTTGCATGTTCTTTTCCATTTTTAATCACAACAAGTGTCGGAATGCTCATGACTCCATACTTAGATGCAAGTTCTGGATTATCGTCCACATTTACCTTTCCAACCACTACATCACTACGTTCTTCTGCAATTTCGTCAACAATTGGAGAAACCATCTTACATGGTCCACACCAGTCGGCATAAAAATCAATCAAAGACAATCCTTCCTGACTTAAAATTTCATTTTCAAAATTTTCGTTGTTAATTTTCTTTACAGCCATATTTGTTTCCTCCTTTTTCATCCTTGTACTTATTATAATCTTTTTTGTAATTATATACTGTGATTTTGTCACATAACCTTCAATTTCTTTATATACAGTACATTTACATTCTAAGCAAGAGTTCTTTTGAAATCACCTTTCCATTTTCAAGATAAATCCTAGGAACTCGTTTGCTCACACCACAAGTCAGCTCATATGGAATTGTTCCAGCCTGATTCGCCATATTCTCGAGTGGATTTTTTTCTCCAAAAATCTCTACAACAGCGCCTACATCTACCCCAGGTTTTCCTGTTAAATCAATCATCGACATATCCATACAAATTCTTCCGCGTACCGCTGCTGCCCCATCTGATGTCATGAGAGAATAGTTATTCGACAAACAACGCATAAATCCGTCCGCATATCCATATGGTACGACGCCCATTCTGGTTTCTTTATCCGTAACAAAGGTTCCACCATAGCTTACCTTTGTTCCTGCCGGATAAATCTTAATCGTGCTTACAGTTGTTTTCATTGACATAACAGGTTTTAAGCCAAGCTTCTTTGCATGTTCACCATAACCATACATAAGAAGCCCCGGACGAACCATATCAAGATATGTTTCCGGATAAGAAACAGTTGCACCCGTGTTTGCACAATGACGGATTTCAAACTTTCTTCCATTCTTTTCTTCTACTTTGCGAATCACATCTGTAAAAAGATTAAATTGTTCCACTGTATATTCTTTACACTCTTCGTCGTCTTCATCCGACATTGCAAAATGTGTAAAAATTCCCTCTGCATAAATTCCCGGAAGATTACAAACGTGTGCAATTCCATCTACGCCATGTTCAAAATGGGCCCCTTTACACAAATGTCCAAGACGAGACATTCCGGTATCCACTTTGATATGAATCTTTAATGTTCCATTACACGCAAGTGCTTCTTTACTATATTCCTCAGCTTTTGACACACAAGTTACCGCCTGTGTAATATTATAGTATATAAGGCGTTCTACTTGTTCCTTTGGCGTATGACCAAGAATAAGAACTGGCATTGTGATCCCATTTTCTCTAAGTTCCATTGCCTCATCAATACTGCTTACCGCTAAATAATCTGCTCCCAAATCCTGCAGTTTTGCGGCCACCTGGACCGAACCGTGTCCGTAAGCATCTGCTTTTACAACCCCTAAAAACTTTACTTCTTTTCCGATATATTCACGGATTTTGTGATAATTATAGGTTAGGGCATCCAAATTTATCTCTGCCCATGTTCTTTTTAATGTCGATTTCATATCTGCATTCCTTCATTTCATATGGCTTTTTATTCATGGAATATTCCTAATTAGTTTGCTCCAAGCATTTGCAAAAAATCTTTCATTTCATCAAGTCTTACTTTAATTTGCGCATAAAAATCTTCGCTTTGATACGCATTAATAAAAAATATTTGCAAAAATTTCATGTTGATGGCTTTTCCCACCGCGTCGTCCATTTCAGACTGGCCCAAAATTGTCCGAAGTTGTTTAATCAATGCATGCCATTCTATCAAAAAACGCTCATAGTCTTTCATGTTTGGAATAGACAACCATTTCTGTATTTTCACTTTCGTTTTTACAGGCGCAGGACAAGCCTCCTTTAAAACGAAATAGGAAAGTTTTCCTTCTTCATAGTTTCGCCCTAACGGAAAAAGTCTACAATAACCTGGTCGAAAGGCATGTATATCACAACGCCCCTCCTTGTTTAAAAAGATACAGCATTCTTTTTCACCCTGCATCCGAATATTCGGCATAATTAGTCCATCTTCTACATGTAGCTCCAACGGACCTTGTAAGAGTTCTTCAAAAGTTTGATGGAGATTCGTAGTTAACTGATAGATATCATACGGATCCATCCAAATAGAATCGCCCATTCCTTCGCAACAAGAAGAACAGCCTTTACAATCCTGACATGCTATTTTTACTAAGTCTGTACTTCTATATAATTTTCCATCTGAAATATTTGAAATATCGTTCATTCTTATATTTTATACCTTTTTCTCTATTTTACAACCGATTACGGACTTTGTATTTGAATTAATCCACTAGATTTCAATCGATAGATTTTTTATCTCAAATAATCTTTCCCCCATAATCTCTTTCATCCAGCAATAAGCAAGTTCTCCAGTGCAATGTCCTGTACAAAATCTTGTATTCATCTCTTTTAATAGCTCTGCCGTCTTCTTTATATTTTCAATATCTTCTTCTGTGTATTCCTTTTGCACCATATGAAATCCACTTATCACTAAGCTTGGATTACAGTGATAAATACTTTCAAAACGTTCTAAGATATTCAATATTCCATTATGTGCACATCCAGAAATTAGAACATAATCCCCCTCTTCTTTTTGAATGACCAAATACTGCTCATGTGAAAAATCATCCTCTACAAAATCCTTCCCTATCTTTTGAAAAAGTCTTTTGTTTCCTTTAGGAAAAAGATTTCTACCAGTCACATTTGTAAACAAACTAAGTTCCGAGTCAATGGAACAATCCTCCGATATCAAATGCAGGTTTGGTAATGTAAGAATTTCCTTATCAATACCAATATAGTGCATTCCTTCTTCTCTTTTACTGTAATAATCGCCACCTGCGTTTTCCCGCATATAAATATGGACGAATGGATGTGTCTTAGCAAACGTCAAAAGACCACCCGAATGATCATAATGTCCATGACTTAAAACCACGGTATCTATGGACACCAAATCAATTCCAAGTGCTTTTGCATTTTTCCAGGTTTGATTTGATTGTCCTGTATCAACAAGTAATTTATGTTCCTTCGTTTCAACATAAATACACAAACCATGCTCTGCAGAAATATCTTTCCCTTCCATATAATTTTCCATCACAACCTGTATTTTCATCTTTTATTTCTCCCAATTATCTTTCTCTAATAATATACCATATCTAATACAGAAACACATAAAAAATACACGTTACATTGTGTTTTTTCAACAACGTAACGTGTATTTTTTTGAGCCAAAAGGGCGCTCCTTATGGCAAAAGGACCGTCCCTGAAAAAATGGCGCTTTCGCCAAGTTCCTCCTCAATACGAAGAAGTTGATTATACTTCGCTACTCTTTCACTTCGGCACGGTGCTCCCGTCTTTATCTGTCCCATATTTAGAGCGACAGCCAGCTCTGAAATCGTGGTGTCTTCCGTTTCCCCCGAGCGATGGGAAGAAACCGCCGTATAACCTGATTTTCGTGCCATCTGCACAGCTTCGATTGTTTCCGAAAGGCTGCCTATCTGATTCAATTTAATCAAAATACTATTTGCGCAGCCCTCGTCAATTCCCTTTTGAAGTCGCTTTATATTTGTTACAAACAAATCGTCACCAACAAGCTGCACAGATTGTCCAAGCTCCTTTGTGATTTTCTTCCAGCCTTCCCAATCCTCTTCATCAAGTGGATCCTCAATCGAAATAATTGGATACTTTTCTACAATTTCTTTGTAGATTGCAATAAGGTCATCAGACGTATAATCCTTTCCAGACTTAGGCAGGTGATACTGGTACTGTTTTGTAATCTGATGCTCTGATTTTAGCATTTCAGATTCTGTTTTCGGTTTCCACTCACTAGCCGCCACATCAAGCGCAAAATAAATATCCTTTCCGCAAACATATCCGGCTTGTTGCACAGCAAGTACTAAGATATCCAATACTTCTTCCAAAGAATCAATATCTGGAGCAAATCCACCTTCATCTCCCACTGCAGTAGAGAGACCTCTTTTTTCTAGCACACTTTTTAGACTATGGTATACTTCTGTTCCCATGCGAAGTGCATCCTTAAAAGAGTGTGCTCCTACCGGTACAATCATAAATTCCTGATAATCCACAGAATTTTTTGCATGCGCTCCACCATTTAAAATATTCATCATCGGAACAGGTAGTTTATTGCCTGAAATTCCTCCAACAAATCTATAAAATGGCATTTTTTTCGCATTTGCAGCTGCTCTTGCAGTTGCTAATGAAACGGCTAAAATCGCATTTGCACCTAATTTCGATTTATCTTTCGTTCCATCAGCTCGGATCATCGCCTGATCAACCGCATAGATATTTGTTGCATCCATCCCCAAAATTTCTTTTGCAATAATTGTATTAATATTATTAACTGCCTGTAACACACCTTTTCCCATATAACGATTTTTGTCACAATCGCGAAGTTCTAGTGCTTCAAATGCCCCGGTAGATGCACCACTAGGCGAAGCGGCACGACCTTTACTTCCATCCGAAAGAATCACTTCTGCTTCCACGGTTGGATTTCCTCTTGAATCTAAAATTTCTCGTCCAATAATCTGCTTAATTTCATAATCATTTTTCATACGCTTCGTTTATCCCCCCATAACCATTGTAATCACCCAATAAATAAGACCTAATATCCAACTACTGAAAATTCCATACAGTACCACCGGTCCCGCAATACGAAAGATTTGACATCCGATACCAAAAACTTGTCCTTCTTTTTTAAATTCGATTGCTGATGCACAAACTCCATTTGCAAATCCAGTAATTGGAACAAGAGCACCTGCACCGCCCCAATTTGCAAAGGAGGGATAAATATTCCAACTTGTCAAAATGACACTAAGTAGGATAAGAAGCATACTACACCATGAAGCTGCATCCTGTTTTTCTAACCCAAACGTCCTAGTTCCAACATTAATAATAAATTGTCCTAGCACACAAATAAGTCCACCTAAAATGAATGCTTTAAACATATGCATTGGCAAACTGTACGTAGGTGTTATTTTTTTTACATATTGATTATAGGCATCATTTCTTTCTTGTTGCGCCTGTGTCAAATTTTCCTTTCCCATAAAAAAAGACCTCACTTTCCTATTTTTGTTAGGATGTGCGGTCTTTTTATTGATTATTCATTTAAATAAAATAAATTTCGTTCATTCTTCTATGACGAATACGAAGTTGTTATCTTCCAAAAATCCTTCTCATTCGCCCCCCAAAGAAACAATTCTTTCATTTGTTCATCATAATCCGGAAGTACTTCATAGTTTTTCACCATTTTCAGCAAATATTCCTCATTTTCATCTTTTGGTGATAAATTTGGAAGTGCTTTTTCAATGACAGAAAAAATTTCTTCGGGCTTCATTTCTTCCGTAATCTCTAATC
>JAXJUI010000059.1:0-2766 GCA_036309165.1 Agathobacter sp.
GGCTAAGGATGTAGTGGAAAAGAAAGAGGGACAGCTTGATTTTGAAATTAATCAGGGTGGAAAAAATCTTTCTGGTGGACAGAAACAAAGACTTACCATTGCAAGAGCTCTTGTAAAAGATCCAAAGATTTTAGTTTTAGATGATAGTGCATCGGCACTCGATTTTGCAACGGATGCCGCACTTAGAAAAGCAATTCGTGAAATTTCAGAAGAAAAAACAGTATTTATCGTTTCACAGCGTACATCTTCGATTCAGTTTGCAGACAAAATTATTGTATTAGATGATGGAAATGCTGTTGGAATAGGAACGCATGAACAGTTGTTAGAAACCTGTGAGGTTTATCGAGAAATCTATGAATCTCAGTTCAAAAAAGAAGGAGGTGCCAAATAATGGAAGTAAATAAAAAACAGATGGCAACTCTTTCAAAAGTATTTCACTACATGAAACGCTATATTCCAATTCTTATTTTGTCTATCCTTTTGGCGGGAGTTACCGTAGCGCTTTCTTTGTATTTTCCAATTTTGACAGGACGTGCAATCGATTTAATTATCGATAAAGGTCTTGTTGATTTTGAGGGCATTTTTGCGATTGTCGTACAAGCACTTATTGTAATAGGCATTGCGGCTGTTGCGCAGTGGGTAATGAATGTATGTAACAACAGAATGACATACAACATCGTAAGAGATATTCGCCGTGATGCTTTTGATAAAATTGAAAAACTTCCACTTTCCTTTATTGATAGTCATTCGCATGGAGATTTGGTAAGTCGAATTATCGCAGATGTGGATACTTTCGCGGAAGGTTTATTAATGGGATTTACACAGTTGTTTACCGGTGTTGCAACCATTATTGGAACCCTGGGATTTATGCTTGCACTCAATTTTAAAATCACAATCGTGGTTGTGTGTATTACACCTGTTTCTCTTTTTGTAGCAAGTTTTATTGCAAAGAGAACCTTCTCGATGTTTAAACTTCAGTCTTCCACAAGAGGAGAGCAGACCGCCATTATTGATGAAATGATTGGAAACCAGAAAGTGGTACAGGCGTTTAATCAAGAAGATGAAGCGTTAGAAAAATTTGATGAAGTAAATGAAAGATTACAAGATTGCTCCTTAAAAGCAACCTTCTTTTCTAGTTTAACAAATCCATCCACTCGATTTGTAAATAGTTTAGTTTATGCGGCTGTTGCAATTTTTGGTGCATTATCTGCAATTGCAGGTGGTATTTCCGTTGGACAGTTGTCCTGCTTTTTGTCGTATGCAAACCAGTATACAAAACCATTTAATGAAATTTCCGGTGTGGTTACAGAATTACAGAATGCGCTTGCATGTGCGGCTAGAATTTTTGAATTTATTGAAGAAAAATCAGAAATTCTAGATGATGTGGATGCATATGTATTAGAGGATGTTGATGGAACGATAGATATTAATGATGTATTCTTTTCCTATGTTCCAGAGCAGAAGTTGATTGAAAACTTCAACCTTCATGTTGAGGCTGGACAAAGAGTTGCGATTGTTGGACCTACCGGATGTGGTAAGACAACGGTTATCAATCTTTTGATGCGTTTCTATGATCCAACAAGTGGAACAATCGATGTAAGCAAGCACGATATTGCGCACATGACAAGAAAGAGCCTGCGCCAAAATTATGGAATGGTATTACAGGAGACCTGGTTAAAGAAAGGTACGATCCGTGACAATATTGTTATGGGAAAACCGGATGCAACAGAAGAGGAAATTATTGCGGCAGCAAAAGCTTCACATGCACATAGCTTTATTAAGCGTCTTCCAAAGGGCTATGATACAGTCATTGGAGAAGATGGTGGAAGCTTATCACAGGGACAAAAACAGCTTCTTTGCATTACACGTGTTATGCTTTGCTTACCACCTATGCTGATTTTAGATGAGGCGACTTCCTCAATCGATACACGAACCGAAATCAAGATACAAAAAGCGTTCCTTAAGATGATGGAAGGTCGTACCAGCTTTATTGTAGCGCATCGTTTGTCTACGATTCGTGAGGCGGATGTAATTCTTGTTATGAAGGACGGAAAAATTATTGAGCAGGGAAATCATGAAACCTTGTTAGCGCAAGGTGGATTTTATGCAAATCTTTACAATAGTCAGTTTGCAAACTAAAAAAACCCCCGCAGTTTCGCTTATGGAAACTGCGGGGGTTTGTAGATATGATTATATCAAGTGTGAAAGATTCATGTAACTTGGTAAGCCGTTTTCAAAAGTGTGGTCTACTTCGCCCTGAATAAGGGGTTGTAAGTATTCCATAAGTTCTGGTGTGATATCGTTTCCAGCTTCGTTAATCCATTTACGTGGAATGGATTTTGCTTCGTTTGCAATATTTTTGATAGGAGCGTAATCACATACAGCTGTATAAGGTGTGTTTGAAATACGGTTTAAGCATACCATGGATGCTGTGATTCCTTCTTCAGCAAGTTTTACACCATGTTCACCCTGTGCAAATGATTCTTCGATATCTGTAAGGGATGACATATGTGCGGCTGCTCTTTGGAGTACGTTTACTTCTACGGAACGTACTTTTACGCCGATGTTTTCTTTTACAAGGAATTCTAGTGCTTTTCCGGCACCGCTAAGCTGCTGATGTCCGAACTGGTCAGCTACTGCCTGAGAAGAAGTGATGTAGTTTCCTTCTTCGTCCTGGATTCCTTCGGATACAGCTACGATTACGTTATTCTTTGTCTTTAATTCTTCTTTTACGTCGTTTAAGAATTTTTCTTTGTTAAATGGTAC
>JAXJUI010000060.1:0-29370 GCA_036309165.1 Agathobacter sp.
CCAAGTACATAGTGTAGATATTTTCTAACACTTAGGGAAAGGAGGGAGAGGCTTTGAAGAAACCAAAGGTTAGTAGAGAGGAAAAGATGAGTCTGATTCAGGAAAAGTTGGAAACAGGAGTTAGAGAGATTTTTGAATCTGAAAAGTACCGAGAGTACATAAGGACAATGGCTAAGTTTCCAAATTACAGCATCAATAACTGTATTTTGATTGCGTCTCAAAGACCAGATGCTTCTTATGTATGTGGCTATAAAACCTGGCAGACAGAGTTTAATCGTACTGTGAATCGCAACGAATCTGGAATCATGATTATTGCTCCTGTGAAATATAAGGCTGATGTTGAAGAGCCTGTATATGATGAGAATTCTCATCCTGTAATTGGAGAAGATGGAAAGCAGAAAATGGAAAAGGTATCAAAGGAATTCCAAGGATTTCGACCGGCATATGTTTTCGACGTGGAGCAGACAAGCGGGGAACCGTTACCATCATTAGTTCACTTACTTCAAGGTGGTGTAAGAGACTTTGAAATAATTAAAGAAGCGTTGATTGCAATTAGTCCTGTTCCAGTAACATTTGAAGCAATAAGTAGTGGGGCAAATGGATTTTATAGTCCAAGTGAAAAGCGAATTGCTGTGAAAGATGATTTACCAGAATTGCAGACTATTAAAACTTTGATTCATGAGATTGCCCATGCGGAGCTTGGACATGGAAGCGAAGAGGACAAGTTTGATCGAAAAACCAAAGAGGTTCAGGCTGAGTCGGTTGCTTTTTGGGTAGCGGCTATGATTGGCGACGATGGCGGACTTGACACATCTGACTATTCCTTCGGGTATATATCCGGGTGGAGTAAGGATAAGGAAGTTTCTGAATTAAAGGAAAGTTTGGATTTGATAAAAGAGACAGCAGACCGTATCTCATCAAATTTGGGAAGCAAGATTGAAGAACTGCAAAAGGAGCTACAGGCAGAAGTAAAAGAAGAAATAAAGGAATCATCTGCAGAAGTAAAAAGAAAAAAATCCAGATAAATTTTTTAAAATTTCTGTAATCACGATTTTGAGGCTCCAAGTACTAAGTGTAAGGATAACAATCCAACAAATAAGCGAAAGGAGAATAAAGATTATGGATTATGTATCTAACGGCAATGTAGTCATTGCAAAAGAGAGCAGATCAGATAAGGCAGGAACACTTCTTGCATATGATATGTATCTCGCAAAAAACAGAAAAGGCAGTAAGAGAAAGGAGAAGGAAAGACATGCTTAATTTTCAGGAATTTCAGGAGTATGTAGAGATGAACCTCAAGGAGGTTTTATCAGAAGAGTACCAGGATGCAGTCGTATCATTAAATGAGGTAACCAAGAACAATGGTACAGTTCTTCATGCGGTTACAGTAAGACCGGAGGATTCCAATATTGCTCCAAACATTTATCTTGATGGTTACTTCAAGAAATATGAGGAAGGGGCAGATATTGATATCGTAATGGGTGAAATCGGCAGAGTTGCTATGGACAACATGAGAGCGCCGGAAGAGTTTGCTTCTATTGGAAGAGACTTTCAGAATTTTGATTTTGTAAAGGACAAGATCATTATGGTGGCTGTCAATGCTGAGAGAAATAGAGACTTACTTGCAGGCGCACCTCATCAGTGTAGAGAGGATCTTGCTCTTATTTATAAGGTCATGATTGGAGACAACAAAGATGGTATTGCAACAATTACCATTAAGAATGAGCATATGGCAATGTGGGGCGTAACCACAGAAACAATTCATGACTTAGCAATGGAGAATACAAAAGAGATTCTTCCTGTAACTATTCAGTCTATGAATGAGGTCATGAGAGAGATGTTTGCTAAGGATGGAATGCCGGATGAGATTGCAGAGGCAATGTTTGCGGATATGCCTGCGAACCAGCAGATGTATGTGATTTCAAATGCATCAAAGGTAAACGGTGCAGCTTCCATGTTTTATGAGGATGCATTATCAGGACTTGCAGACAGAATTGGAACGGATTTATTTATTCTTCCATCATCTGTGCATGAGTGCATCGCAGTATCTACAGATATGGGAACGCCGGAATCACTTGCTGAAATGGTTCAGGAAGTAAACGGAACTCAGGTTAATTTGGAAGAGCAGTTGTCGGATCATGTGTATCGTTTTGATGCAAAGGCGAAGACGATTTCACTGGCAGACACAACTATGGAACAGTTAGAAGCCAAGGTTTCTGAAAACACTCAGGAATATGATGCTTCTCAGTCACAGTCACAGACTGAGGGTTCTCGCCCTCGTCATCATAGATAAGGAAGGAGATTATTATGCAGGTATCGGAAGTAAGATTAAATCTGTTAAAGACAGATACAGCTGTAAAGGCGATTGGTAGTTTTGCACTTGATGGTGCATTTGCAGTAAGGGGAGTTCGTGTAATGGAAGATAAGAATGGTCACAATTTTGTGGCGTTTCCTTCCAGAGAAAAACAGGACGGAAGCTATGAGGACATTGCATTTCCTTTAAGCAAGGAATTATATGCAACTATCACCGGGGCGATTATTGATGAGTATAAGCAGCAGGTGGAAAAGCAGGAGCAGGCACAGAATCAGGAGGCTTCGAAGGAAGCGACCCAGACAGAGGCAGAGAGCGCAGCTGCACCTGCTCCGAAGAAAGGCAAAAGCAGATAAGGAGGGTGTTTCGTGCAGGTAACAGAGGTTAGACTTACAAAGGCTCCAAGCGAAGATAGTTGTTTGGCATATGGCAGTTTTACTTTGGATGGGGACTTTGTAGTCTGTGGAATAAGAGTCTTAAAGACAAAGGACGGAAATCTCTTTGTAGGCTATCCGTCAAAGCAAAATAGCAGAGGGGAATATAAGGATGTTTGTTTCCCGATGGCTAGAGCACTTAGAGAGGATATTTCTTTAAGAGTCCTTGAAGAGTATGAAAAATTATAAGTAGCGTATTGGTTAAAATGTTCATGTTTAATTACCTCCCGATTGTGGCCGTCCAGAAATGGGCGGCTGCTTTCATATAGAGAAAGGATAGTTTATGGCAGAAGGAATTGTAGTAAAGATATGGAATGTTAGCGCAAATAGTAGTACGAGGTCTGGTGCATCACAGATTCAAAGTTCGATTGCATATATTGAAAACCCAGAAAAAGTTGGTGTAAGAATAGGGGATAACGTTGGAATGCAAGTTGGAAATGAATTGTCATATGTGATGAATGATATGAAGACCTTGGATGGTTTATATGTGGGTTGCAGACATATTTCAGATATAAAAAATGCTACAGAAGAAATGATGCAGATTAAGGAGTTTTATGGAAAACTTGACGGTCGAGTTGCAACACATGGAGTTATCTCGTTAGATGAGATTGAATCGGATCCAAAGAATGCCGGTAAGCTGATGCTTTTGTTAGACGAACTTATGCAGAAGGTGTTTCCTGATAATCAGGTGGTGTATGCGGTTCATACCAATACAGAGAATCTGCATATTCATTTCATTTTGAATACCATTGGTCTTGATGGAAAAAAGATCCATATGGATAAGAATTTTATGAAAGAGATTCTTGAGGCTAATCTTAATGATTTGGCGGAGAAATATGGATTTACGCCAAATGAAAAGTGGCAGAAGAAAAAGGAAGCAGAGACAATACCTCTTGTGCAAAGGAAGATTTTACTTAGGGGTTTGATTGATAATGCCATTGAGCAAACAGATGATTTTGCTGCATTTATTGCATATTTAAGAGCGGATGGATTGACAGTAAATGTGGGTAAGAATCTGTCGCTTCAAATGGAAGGTATGAGTCATGCTATGCGAACAGGTCAGCTTGGAAGCAATTATACCATTGAGGGGATATGCAGTCGTCTTGCTTCAAAGTTAGATCCTCTGGTATGGAAGTCTGTTTCTGAGCAGTCACATTATATCTCAGAGAGAGAAATGCTTTTATTTACACCAAATAAGATGAAAAATTATGCAGATATGGAGAAGGATGAAAAGACAGATGCAGTGAGATTATTAAAGCTTGGCAGAAATCCGTGGGTCGAAGCAAGGTCAGATAATTGGCAGATAGAAAGGATGGGTAAAGAACTAAATAAAATCGGATATGTATATGAACTAGTACATTTTTATTCCAGGGGAGCTGACAATACGGATGTTGCCATGAAAGCTATTATTGAAAAGCGAAAGATTTTGGCAGAAGAGCGTAAAGAGATACGGGCTAATCTTAAAGCTTATAAGCCTATTATTTCTATTTATGAAGAAATGAAAAAGTATATGCTTCGTGCTTATTTATATGATGCATATGGCAGGACGGAGTACATTGATGATTTTCAGAATTACATGCAGCTGTCCGACAGGCTTATGAAAATATATGGTAAGTCGGTGGAAGAGGTGGCGGATTATATTGCAGACCAGAAAGCACAACTATTGTATGCTGAGGCACAGGATGCCGAGCTAAATGAGCAATACAAGGTTATCAGAAAATATGTTGATGAAAAGAAATTTCTTGTTGACGAAAGAGGACTCTCTTTCTTTAAGGCAGTTGGACATAGCGAAGCAAAAAAAGATGCAAGAGAATACGGTGTATTTGCCAGTGATATTAAATATATTACTGCGAAGGATATCGAGGATGTCATTGTCAGAGTAGTGACTACTCCGGACGTTATTGATGGTAAGAATACTGTCACAACGACTGTAACTGTTATGACAAACGATGAGAAAGCTATCAAAGAGATATCTTCAAGAGATATGGATGCAAAGGCATTTAATGATGCCTTATTTGAATTATCAAGTGAATATGGTTTAAGAGATTGCCAGACACACAGAAAAAATATCAGAAAAAATGTGCTGTAAATCTGTAATCACGATTTTTAGGCTCCAAGTACATTGTAGGAGGCGAAAATGATGCAGAAATTACAGTATCAAAAAAAGACAGATGGTTCCCTAATACAGGAGCCAAGTCTTTATAAGGTAAGTTCCATTTTTAAGGAAAATGAACTTGCAGATATGTTTCTAAAGCTTAAGGCTAATGTGTGTGACCTAAATCCTGCTTTAGTAACGAAATGTATTACCGGTACTGAGCAGGATTTTATTATGCTCATGAACCGTGCAAAGGAATTTGTGGAGTTTAATTATCCAAGAGCGGGTCCAGATGTAAAGAGAAAGCTTCTTGATATGTTTCAGCAGTGTGTGTTTGGCTATTATGTTTTAACGCCACTTATCATTGCAAAAGATGTATCGGATATAAAGGTGTTGGGCTTTGACCATATTGTTGTAAAAGCAAATGGCGAGAGGTATGTGGCTGATATTAGCTTTTTTAGCGAGGACGATTATAAATCCTGGTATGAGAGAATCCATAGAATTCACAAGCTTGGTCGAGCAGAGGAATTTGCTTTAGGACATTGTACGGATAGAAAAGGTGTAGATGCTTTTTATTTAAGAATTGATGTCCAACATGCTTGTATCACATCTACAGAAAAGAACAATATTCATATTCGAAAGATGCCAAAGGAGAAGCTTTCTTGGGAGTATCTTAAGGAAAATGGGATGCTTGATGATGAGATGATGGAATATCTTGCTGACAGAATTGGTGCAGGTTACGGTTTCCTAATATCTGGTCGAGGTGGATCCGGCAAATCTACCCTTCTTAATAATATGGTTGACTGGATTCCCTTCAATCAATCCATCCTTGTTTCTCAGGAATCGGATGAGTTATACAGCAACGTGCATCCACAGATTCAGTTTGAGCACACCATGACAGTTAGAAAAAATGATGTAGTAACGGATTTTACACTGGAAGATGAACTTAGGCTTGGGCTTTTGCAGGATATTGACAATTTTATCATAGGTGAGATTAAGGGCGGTGAGGCACTTCATGTATTTACGACTGCTATGAGTACCGGGGCAAGGTTTTTTGGAACAATTCATTCCAATGATGCAAGAAGTTCTGTGACGAGACTTGCGCAGTGTGCCAGATATGTTTCGGATTATCCTATGGAAACACTGGAGGAAATGCTTACCTGTATGCCTTTTGTGCTGATTCATATGAGTCATTTTTCTATTGATGAAATTGTTGAGATTGATGGATGGGATGCAACTAATAAGAAGCTTAAGTTTGCACAGGTTTTTCGAAAGGAGTGTTAAAAGAGATGATGATTATGTACTGCATATTGGCGGTGTTTACACTGATTTATTTAGTCTTAGCAGCATTTATGGATCTTAAAGAAAGATTGATATTTGTCTTTCCGATTGTTGTACTTCATGCGCTTTGGAGTACCTATTTATTATTCAATGGCGTTTATGATTCAACATTTTTGAGTGTTTATTGGATTGTGAATCTAATCGTATATCTGCTACTAAACCACTTTGGAATATGGGGTGGTGGAGATAGTGATATGTTCTTATTAATGGGCAATGTATGTCTGGGAGCTGGTGCAGCAATGAATGGGTATATGGCAGCAATCTTAGAGTGTATGTGCCTATGTGTTGGACTTGCTATATCAATGGGAATCAGTCGCATTGAAGCTGGAATTAAGAAAGAGCAAATGACGCTTGATAGAGGTGTGGCAGTAGTACCAGGAGTTACAGTTGTCATGACAGTTCTTCTTGTGAAAGGTTTGATTTGGAGGTTTATGTAATGGATGAAATACAGATTATTGAGAGACTTCTTCCACAGATGTCAGAAGTGATGAATGTGATTCCAGGAGAAGAATTTCGAATGAATGATAGTGACACACTTTTGATCCTTCAAAGAAGAATGGAAAAAAGTGATTTGTGTATGGAACTGCAGACGTTTAATGAGATTTTCTCAGAAAAGGATGGTTGCAGTCTTCATAAGATTAGGATGTCCGCTGTGGCACTAATCAAGATACGACTTCTTATAGAGCATAAGGAAGCAGACTTCAATCCAAGAAGCTTGCGTGCCTTGATTAAAGAGTTCCATGTGCAGAGTGCAAAAGTGGAGAATATTATTCATTTGTCTAGTGTCAACGCAATGGCGGCCAGTGATTATCAGAAGGAAAAGATTGAGCTGACACTAAAGAAGAATCATGCCTTCTTGGATGCTTTTCAAATAGAGATTGATTCTCTAGAGAAAAAGATTGAAAGAATGCCAGTGTCAGAGGAAGAACCTAAAGAAGAGATAAAACCAAAAGAGAAAGAAAAGGAAGCACCTGTATCGGTAAAGCAGGAGCGTAAGAATCCATTAGAAGCTTTTACGAAGAGATTTCAAGATGCCAAAGAGAAAAAGGTAATTGATGAACAGTTAAAGCAAGTGGAAAAGGAAGAATCACTTACAAGTTGCGGTGAGATTCCTTTTTACGAGAGAAGTCTTGTATTCACAGAAAAGTATGAATGCAAGGACATACCAGCATATTGCATTTTTAAGCAAAAGAACAATTTCTATTTTGGTTTGACGCGCAATGTCAATAAGAGTGCCTATGACAATGAAGATAATTCGTTGATGGAGCTTACAGAAGCAACAGATGATTTCCTGCAGTTTATGACAGTGGATTTATTATCAGATGAATATGAGCTGGTGACTTTTTCTGCCAAAGAGAAGGAAGCACTTAGAATGTATTTCAATTTTGTGTCGGGATGCTTTCAGAAGTTTATTGGAGTGACGCTTACAGTGCAGGAGTATTTGGCATTTAAGAAGTATTACAACAAGCTGGTTCTTCGGATGTTTGAATTAGAGAAGAAGCAAAAGGAAGTTTATTACAAAGCATTGATATTGGCGGATTCGTATCTGGCGTATATGGAAGGCTATGACCTAAAATGCTCCGATGATGAGGAAACAATCATTGCCAATATAGTAAAGGAGAAGTATGGAAATTATATCGATGACCTTAATCTTATTATGGACAATCATATTTGTGATGAAGATGCGCGGACTGATTTGACGGAATTGATTTGTAAAATCAAGGACTTCAATAAGCCTATGGAAAAAGCAGAAGTTAAGAAGGAACCGCAGACTGAGGTTCTTCCACCAAACCAGCAATATGATTTGTTTCCAGTGATGCCTCAAATGTATGGGATGCCTATGATGCCGATGAATATCAATCAGGGAGTTATGCAGATTGTGATTCAGATTTTAAACAGAGATCTTGAAGTGGTAGACGAGGCATTGTATTCAGGTAACAACATCAACCAGGCATTATACGATTATCAGTCCAAGGGCGGATATATCAAAAGACTTGGATTTCGAAATAATGGACAGGACATTTTTTGCAAAGAAGAAAAGGAGATGATTTTAAGTGAAGAAGGAAGTGAAATTAATGATAGTAGGAATAGTAGTTATCATATTAGTGACTGTAGCAATGTTTACAGCAAAGAGTCAGAAGAAAACAGAGGTGAGCGGACCAGATGATGTAATGGTAACAGATCTTTTATATCGCGAAGAGATAAAGGATAACGAATTGCCGGAAAGAGTTTTTATAGATTATGAAAAAAACTTAGTGGAAGCAAATAATATTCTGGTTGAGAGGGTGATTAGAACCACTGTTGAGGACACAGAAGGAAATTATAGTACAAGCTATGATTCTTATGTGGTGTCCGAGGTGAATTTTGTAAAAGGAACAGATGATACGGAGGACTTTACCAGTGCAGTTTCTGCCAAGGAGTATGATGATAGCTTAATTAAGCAGGTGTCTTTTAATGAGGGCTTTGGATTTTCTTATGAAGAAATCAGTGCATTTGACCTTTATAAGACACTTCTTGAAAAGGAAGGATTCGATGGAAAATTGACCGATGTCACTTTGGATGAGGAGAGAACAAAGCTAACCGGTCAGAACAATTACATCATAAATTCTGAGGGAAGTATCATTAAGAGACTTTTACCTGATTATGAGAGCAAAGATGTTATCGAAAAAAAGGCTTATTTCCAGACCATAAAGGAAGGAGATACAGAAGTGCCGGAGTTCTTTGTAGCATTGGTAAAGTATCGAGATGGAGAAAAGGTTATTGAGAAGAGCATATACCTTCAGGTATCTGTGAATAATTGGGAGGTGGTATAGATTGTCAAAGACGAAGAAGTTTATGGCAGGGGTTTTGTGTATGATGGCACTGCTCCTGTCTTTCAGCACAACTGCACTTGCAGATGATATTGGTGCAGGTGGAACAGAACAAGGCGATACGAATGGTGGTACGAATGTTTTCACATTTTCCTATCAATATGATGCATCCAGTGATGCAATCCAACTTCGAGTTGATACGAAGGATCCAATAAAGACATTTGGAAATACAACAAGTCATACCTTTACAAGTGAATCGGATAATACGGTTTTATATACACAGAATCCAAGACTTGGAAGTTCACTAGATGGAGCTATTTCCAGTATGATATCTCAAGGGGGATATAATTTCACGGTTGCGGAGGTAAAAGCAAAGCTGAATGACCTTGGATATTATGATAAGGGAAATGGTGTGTGGAAATATAACGGAGGCTATCTAACATATATTTCGGCAACCAAGATTTGTCCAAAGCCTAAGAATCATACAGTTGCTTATAATGCAAACGGTGGTACAGGTTCTCCGGAGAATCAAACTAAAACAGAAAATGTAGATTTGACACTTTCCTCAAAGAAACCTACAAAGACTGGATATAGCTTTCAAAATTGGACTGCGAGTATTGGAGGAACGTATAATCCCAGTGGAAAATATACACATGATCAGGACGGTGGAACTGTCACGATGACAGCCAATTGGAAGGATGATATTAATCCAAGTTGCAGTTCCTTTACAGCAGTACCAAATTATTGGAGTGCAGGTAACGGTACAGTATCCTTTACGGTCAGAGATCAAGGTTCTGGTTTGGCATCTGTAAAGCTACAGAGATATTCTGATGTCAGTAAGTCTTGGTCTGATATAAAGACATGGAGCTATAATGGCACTACAGATTCACAAAGTGGAAGTTATACAGAAACTGCAGAAGGAGTTTTTTATTACAATCTTACAATTAAGGATAAAGCAGGAAATACAACGACAAAGACTTCCAACTATATTTACCTTGACCATAGCAATCCAGTGATTCATGGAACAGAGAATACTGTAACATCATGGACAAAAGTTGCACCGGTGATAAGTGTAACGGCATCGGATTATTTATCTGGAACAACCTACAATGGCTCAGGGCTTAAGAATCTTGTAATAAAGAATTCTTCGGGGACAAAGGTGGCATCGGGGGTTAGCAGCACAAGCTATACTTTAAGTGACTCATATCAAGGGATCTATACTTGGACGATTGTTGCCACGGATAATGTTGGTCATACGAGCACAAAGACAATAACAACCAGATTTGATAAGACTGGACCAGACTGTAGTAGCCTTGTGGCAATTCCTAACAATTGGAGTGCCGGAAATGGTACGGTCACATTTACTGCAAGAGATCCATGGTCTGGTTTAGCATCGGCGGTTCTTAAGAGATATTCCTATGTAACAAGAACTTGGAAGGATGTGCAGACTTGGACATTTGGCAATACAACAAGTTCTGTTACAAGAACTTATACAGAGTCGGATGAAGGTGTGTTCTTTTATCAGCTTGTGCTAACAGATGCTTTAGGTAATTCTTTATCAAAAACATCTGCAACAATCTATCTTGATCACAGTAATCCGGTGATACATGGTGTAGAAAATCCGGTAGCAGATTGGACGAATGTGGCACCTACGATTAGTGTATCTGCTACGGACTATCTATATGGAACAAGCTACAATGGTTCAGGACTTGCCAGTGTAGTGATTAAGGATGATGCAGGCAATACAGTAGAGTCGGGAACCTCAGCGACAAGTTATACGCTTGAAAAGAAGTATGAAGGAAAGCATACCTGGACAATCATTGCCACTGATAATGTTGGCCATACTTCGACTAAATATGTAACAACAAAGTATGACTGTACGGCTCCTGGTATTGATGGAACGGAGATTACTTTTGTTACACCAGATGGAAAGACGGTTTCTGGATATTGTCAGGATAACATTATCAGTCAGCATATTGATGATGAGATTTCTCGAAGTCCAAACGGAGCAAATCTAAGTTCTGGTGTAAAGAGCATTATCTTGTACAGAGTTACCGGAGCAAACAGAGAAGTGATAAATACGAGTAGCACAAAGAAAATCTTTTCAAGTTCAGATACACATTCATCGTTTGAAATGTATTATGAAATCACAGCGGATGAAAAGAGAGTAAGCTATTATGAAATCATCATAACAGATTTTGCAGGTAATTCTGTAAAGAAGAAGCTTACCAGCCAGTATAGTCTGCTTAGTTGGTTCCATACCAGTATTGATAGAAGTAGTTATGAATAGAGGAATTCAGAAAAATAGGGGAAGGGCATATCATAAGTCCTTCTTCTATTTCTATTCTACCGTTAATATTTAATGGAGAAAAATGTGTATTCATGTTATAATAAAAGTGTTTTACATATTTCAATTAGTAACATGTTTACCGAAATATTAGAGTAAAAGTAATGGTTAAAATTGGGTTGAAAAAGGTGATTTAATGGAGAGAAAAACCAAATTTCAATATTGGAATAACATGCAAATTGAAATATTAAAAGAGTATCCAACATTTAGAAAATGTAAGATTAGAATATTGTATACAGGAAGTATTATTACTGTAGATATATCTTCAATTGTAGAAGAACGAGAGGAAGCTATTTCAGTTTCATGGTTGGAGGGATAGAATGATAGAGTTTATAAAACAGTACTTGACAGGTGAAAGATGGGAAGCTTTATGTAATTCTTGCTATAGAATGAGATATCAAGAAGAGGGATACCAAGAGATACCAGCCCAGTATAGAGGTGATGGGGGAATTGAAGGTTTTACAAAGACGGGAATAGTGTATCAGTGTTATTGCCCTGAAAAAGAATACTCTGATGATGAACTATATGAACATATGAGAAAAAAGATGACCAAAGATATTGCTAAGTTTATTAGTACTGATTACGAGAAAGTTCTGAAAGGCTTAGGAGTTCAGAATGTTCATCAGTGGCATTTCGTTGTTCCACAAAATAAAGATAGAAGAATCTTAGAACATGCAGAAAAAAAACGCAAAGAAGTAATTGAATATTTAAATGCACATAAAGAGCAATGTTCATATATTGCAGATGATTTTACAATTGTTGTAAAGATAGCAGATGATTTTAAGGTGGAAATCTCTCGAATTATTAGAAATGATTTAGGATATAAATTAGATTTTACAGTTCTTAGAGATAAAAAAGTAGATTGGACCAAATGCGATAATGAAAAAGTAAATAATGTAAAGAGAAAAATTAAAGCAGTTATGAATGGTATCGACGATGATGACGAAGACTACATTGATATGGTTAATACATATATGGAATCTTATGTCATAGGAATCGAATTAAGGGAAAAACTTAGAACAGAACAGGTAGATATTTATGAGCAAATTATCAATTTAGAAGATACCTATAAGAGGCAAGTTGCAATAAAAACAAAAACAAATACAGATAGTTCGATAAATCAAAGGTTATTTATGGAAATACTTGATGATTTTCAGAGCGTTTTAGAAAAAGAGTTTCCTTACATTACAAGGAGTTCTATCGGTGAATTAAAAGATGATATGATAAGCAGTTGGTTAGCGGATTGTTCGATGCAATTTAAAAGTAGGTGACAAAATGGGAAAAACAGAGGAATTATCTAAGGATGGGATAATCTTTGATGCAAAGCCAGATGCCATTCCTTACAATTATAGAATAAGCTACAAAGTATCTATTCTTTGTTTGTTGATTCAAATGTGTTGCGGACGCAGAGGATGTTCTTTGATAAAAATGCATATGATAGGTTCTGCGTTATCGGATAAAAGATATAAAGAGAAATTACTACGTTTTTTGAATTCACATGTGCAATATGGATTGATTGTAAGATTTGATCCATCCTTGAATAGAGCATTAGAATTTGCACTTGCAGATGAGATGATTACTCAACAAGGAAATGGAACATATAAACTTACTGAAAAAGGAAAATCTTTGGCGAAAGAAATATTAGATGACAAAGAGATTTTAAGGATGGAAAAAGAAACACTGGAAGAAATATCTCTTGATTTGACAGAGGATAAGATTAAAGAAATTTCAGAAAGGTGGAAAGACCAAAGTGCTGAAAATTAACAGATTAAAAATTAGTGTTACTGCTACAAATAAAGAATATTCATTTGATGAAACATTTGGAAATGGATTGAACTTTATAGCAAGTGATAATAATACAAGAGGAAAAAGTTCCGTTATTATAGCAATATATTATTGTCTTGGATTTGAGGAAATAATTGGTGGAGTAAATGAAAAAGTATTAACATCTGCATATAAAACAGTAATAGAAGATGGAACAAATAGTTGGCCAGTGCTTGAGTCTGGGGTTTATTTAGAGATATCAAATGGTCAAGAAGATATAACTATTTTCCGTTCTGCAAAAAGCGAAACGAGAGATTCCAAATTAGTTACTGTATATATGTCAAAACTTTCAGATATATTTGATGAAGGCACTTCTATAGATGAGTTTTATGTACATATGCCAAACGCTGCAAACAATGAAAAAGGATTTCACCATTTTTTGGAAAAATTCTTGGGGATAGAGCTACCATTAGTGCCAGCTACCGATGGAACTGATAGAAAACTGTACTTACAGTTAGTGTTCTCATCAATGTTTATAGAGCAAAAAAATGGCTGGTCTAGCATTTACTCGGGTATGCCTTATTTATCAATTAAGGAGGCAAAAAAAAGAGTAACAGAATTTGTATTAGGATTATCAACTTTTGAAAACGAAAGAAATAGGAGTGCAGTTGCTAATAGAGAGAGATACTTAAGGGAACAATGGAAAAATCTTTATGGAGAAATGACTTCTTTACAAAGCAGAAACCAATGTGCTGTTAAGAATGTGCCGTTGGTTCCTGAAATTTTATCAGAAGATTTCAGTGATAAAGTTCATATAGTAAGAAATGTTGGAGAGTGTATAGGCATAGATGCATGGATACAAGAATTACAAGAAGAACATGATTCATTAAAAACAATCAAACCTAGAGTTGTGGATAATTTTGATGAATTGCAGAATGAACTTGTCGGCATTGAGTCTGATTTGGAAGAATTAAAGGAAGAGGAACAGGAATTACTCGAATTAATACGAATTGAAAGAAGAAAAATAGCGGAGCTTAATCAAAATCTTGATGTTATTAAACAAGATATTGTCAATAATAAAGATGCTCAAAGATTAAAGAAACTTGGTAGTGATTTACAATGTCGTTCTTTTGAAGGGATATGTCCTACATGCAATCAAAAGATACAAGATTCGCTTTTGCCAATTCATCACCAAGGTAATATGATGACTATTGAGCAGACGATTAAACATTTGAATGCTCAAAAGGAAATGCTGGAATTTGCATTAGAATATCATAGGAATAGATTATCTGAATTGGATGGAAATATACAGGGATTAAGAGGAAAAATCGGAACACTGTATAGGTTAGCTAAATCAATTCGTAGGGATTTGTACTCAATAGATGATGATTTATCTGAGACTATCATTTATAAAAGGATGAGCATAGAACATCATATATCTGAGTTGGTTGAGTTTAAAAATATTGTTTATGATATTACAAATAGGTTTATGGATTTGAGCAATAAATGGCAAGAATTGTTGAAAGATAAGGCTAGTTTGCCTAAGCAAGGGTTCACTGAAGAAGATGAGAAACGCTTAGAAGACTTCAAAGCAAATTTTATTTCAAATTTAAGGCAATTCAGATATACAAGTACTTCGAATTTGGGAGGAATTGAAATATCCAAAGATAATTATATGCCAGTGATTGATAATTTTGATATGAAATTTGATTCTTCTGCAAGTGACAATATAAGGGCTATATGGTCATATACATTAGCACTTCTTCAAACTTCCATAAAATATTGTGGAAATCATCTGGGATTAATTATATTTGATGAACCAACACAACATAGTATTGGAGCAGATGATGCAACGGCATTTTTCAACAGTATAGTTGAATTAAATGGAGATAAACAAATTATTATTGGAATCACAGTAAATACTGAAGAAATTAAAAGTGCAATCGAAAATTTAGATGATAATGCTTATAAGTATATTCATATTGGAGAGAAGGCTTTTGTTTAAATAAAGTATATATTGTCAGCCACCCCCGAGGAGTTCGGGCGGGGGTCGGGGGGCTTGGAATGGTACCATAAAAAACTGAATAAAATTGGCAGCTTAAGTGCTCCGGAAACAAGAAATCTCAAGGAACGAAAAATTCTTTGAGATTTTTTTATGTTTTTTCTGTAATCACGATTTTCAGGCTCCAAGTACTTAATGTAAGCGATGTGAGTTGAGCTTAAAAACCTCGTCCCAAAGCCTACAAAAACTAGGAAAGGAGGAAATGGTTGAATGGTAAAGCTTAAGAACAAGATTGATTCTGCAATTATCGGAGCAAAATGTCGTCTTATGGCAAAGCGTGAAGGGAGCGATCAGCTTATCGTAATGTTCATCATTATCGCAGTAGCAGCAGGTATCGCCGGACTTCTTTACATTTTTGGAAAGAGCACATTGCTTCCAAACATTCAGAACAAATTAACAACTTTGATTGACAACTGGTTCAATCACGCGTAAGGAGGACTCATGAGAAAAGGCGCAGGTGAAAGAGCAATCCTACGAGAAGAAAAAAGGCTTCAGAAAGAAAAGAAACGCCAAATAGAACAGGCTAATAAAATGCTCATTCCAGTGAGTAAAAAAACAAATCAGTCACTTGGAATCATTTCATTTGATCCGGAAGGGACATTTCGACTTGTGAAAAACCGCTGGCTTAGAGTGTTTGAGGCAACGGAAGACACCTTATGTCAGATGGCAAAAGTTAGCCTAAAACTTCACGGAAGGATTCGAATTACCATGCACATGAGTGAGAGTGGTGGCAGGGCAACCTGCCACATTTCTCTTATGGAAACTGGAGAAATCTATGAAGAAGTAAGACAAAAGTATAAGCACGATGAGGAAATCATTAGAAAAATTGGAGTGCTAAAGCAGATGTCTGTTGATGATGTCATGAACATGGTGGCAGAGAATTTCTTTATAGAAACGAGGTTTTCATATGCATCCTATGTGCGTGGAAATAAGGATTGGGAGAAGGAGTGTTTTGCTATGGTAACAGAAAATGATGCTTCATTTACCACAGGTAGATTCTATGGAGAAAGCTTTGTTACTCTTGCAATGCCAACTGCCACTAAGGCAGATCTCATAAAAAGAATAAAAGAATTGGGGTGCAAATTCTTTTTAGGAATGGATATGAACGCTCTGTCTGTGGAAGAGCAGAGTGATTTTAACAGAAACCTTGAAAAGAGATATAACAGAAGACTTTCTGTTGCAGATACGGAAGACTATGTTAATGCTTCTATGCTTCTTGTGATTATCTGTGATTCAGATGATGCAAGAAAAATTGTAGAGCAGACAGTAGTCTCCATAATGGAAGGATGGGGTTTTTGTGTTGCACCAGCATATGCAAACCAGAAGCAGACTTATTACAGCTTGCTTGGAATGGGAATTGTAGATGCAAAGGTAATGAGAAATGTAAATGTTAATGTTTTAGAGACATTGTTTGGAGGTGAAAACGATGAAGATGCCGAAGTCAAAGTATGAGCAGACAAAGGTAGCGGATGAACCATTAGTAAAGGAAATGACATCTGTTCAGGATATTTTCTCGATTATCAGCATTGATGACAGTGGAATATTCGAACTTCCGGGAAGAAGATTTTCTAAGCTTTATGTACTTAGTGATATCAATTTTGCGGGAGTTACAGATGAGGAACAAAAGGCGATTATTATCAACTTTTCTAAAGTACTTAAGACAATTCCGTGTAGATTTTCATATTCGGTTGCCAATGAACATGTCGATGAAAAAAAGTTTCATGAGAAGATTTTGTATCGAATGAAACATGACAAGTATGACGGACTAAGAAGAAGCTACAACAAGATTATCAAAGATAAGGTAAGTGATGCAAAGCAGGGGCTTTATCAGACTATATATCTGACTCTTACAATTGTGGCTGAGGATATGGCTGATGCAAAAGGAACATTTAGTTCCATTGAAAGCGCAGTAAGAAGTGCGTTTGTTGGTATCGGTGTAAATGGTATTCAGGGTTCAGTTATGAGAACGGTAGATATCAATGAAAGAATGCAGCTATTGTTTAATCTTACACATATTGGAATCGAGACAGATTACGAATTTGATTTTGACAGGGAGCTGGAAGCAAAGCATGACTGGATAAATATTATTTCTCCTGCGAGTGTCCGTTTTGAAAATGAGCATTTTGTAATGAATGGTCAGGTAGGAAAAGTGTTTTATATTCACGAATATCCGAAAAGTCTTGAGAGTGACATCATATCTGCACTTAGCAAGATGAATTGCACAAGCTACATTACGGTCAACAATGAGCTTTTAGATATTTCCGGCTTTAAGCAGGAGATAGCAAGAAAGTACATGGGAGTTGGTATGAAGATTGAGAACGAAAAGCAAAGAAATCGTAATAATAATGATTATCTTGCAGATGCCAGCCAGAAACTTCTTAACGAGAAGGAAAAGTTGGATCAGTTTTCAAAGGAACTTGATAGCAATGATGACCATTATTTCAATTCAACAATGCTGGTACTTATCATTGCAAATGATGAGGAAGAGCTTGCAAGAATTGAAGAGAAGCTTATGAATGCAGCCTCACTTAAGTCGTTAAAGCTTAAGAGTTGTTTTGGAAAGCAGAGGGAAGGACTTAATTCCGTATTGTCACTTGGCATTCAGGAATTCAAGAGAGTGGTTAATCTGTCTTCTAGCTGTCTTGCAATGCTGATGCCATATAAAACGCAGGAACTTAATGATATAGGCGGTATTTATTATGGCGTAAATCAGTTATCACAGAATGTGATTTTTGCAGATAAGAAAAAGCTTAAGAATCATAATGGTCTGATACTTGGACAGTCGGGTTCTGGTAAGTCAGTGTTTGCAAAATCTGAGATAATTTGTACCTTTACAAATTATGATGATGACCAGATTCTTATTGTTGCACCACAACTTGAATACAACGATCTTGCTGATGTAACAGATGGTACAGTCATTTCTTTTGATAGTACCAAGGAGGCTTATGTGAACCCTATGGATGTTGACTTTGATGGTGTTGATTACGGGCGACTCAGAGAAATCATTTCTGATAAAGCCGACTTTATCTTATCCCTTTTATCGAGCTGTCTAAAAAGAGATATGCTTCCAGAGGAGCAGGGAATTGTAGACAGTGTTATTGAAAAGGTTTATTCGGAAAACTATGCCATGAGAAAAAGACTAAATGGCATTGGGGAAGAAGAATCAGAGTACAACATCCCAGGATATATGAGAAGTGATTCGATTGTAATTGCAATGGAAACCAATATGAGCAATGAGGAGCAGGTAAGAGCATATTCACCAACATTGCAGGATGTATATCAAGGATTATTGGATGAAGGAAGTAATCTGGCGGTTCATTTGGCATCCGCTATGGAAATCTTTGTCAACGGTTCGCTGAATTTGTTTAATCACAGAACTAATGTGGATTTGAGTAATCGATTTATTGTATTTGATTTGTCAGGTCTTAAAGACAATCTGCGTATTACTGCGATGTTAATTATGATGGAGACGGTTCGTAACAAGATCAAACAGAATGCAAAAGCCGGCAGATGGACTCATTTGTATATTGATGAATTTCATGAGCTTTTGGCAGTGGAGCAGGTTGCTTCTTTTGTGCTTAAGCTGTGGAAGGAAATCAGAAAAATGAGTGGAATCTTAAATGGTATTACTCAGAACATGTCGGATCTTCTGAATAATGATAATGGAGGCAAGCTTCAGGCGATTCTATCTAATACAGAGTATTTTGCGTTGCTTAGTCAGTCCACCTTGGATAAAAATAAGCTGATGCAGTTTTTGCCAAGCATCAGTCCGGCAATGTTTAACTTTGTGGACAATGCATCATCTGGTACAGGTCTTCTTAAGATGGGAGCAGTCACGGTACCATTTGATATGAGAATGGATAAGAATAGTGAAATCTATAAGATTGTGAATACGGATGGAGGTGGTAGCTATGGAGTTTAAAAGTAGCCAGGTTGCCTTCAAATCGAAAAACAATTTTACAGATGACATGAAAAGATTTGTGGTTGATGAGGCAGCTAGATTTACTACTGATAGTAATGAAGCTGCCTCTGCTTCGTTAGATGAGATGGCAGAAAAAGCAGTCCGTTTATCCGCAGAAAAGAATAAGCGTGGTATCAGTGAACAAAAACAAATCCTTAAGGAAATCAAGGAAAAGAAAAAAGAGCATAAGAGGGAATCTATCTATCAATCTGATCCAGAGAAGATTACCAGAGGTTCTTCTTATTCCAAATCAGAAACTGTTGCTAGTTCATCCAGATCAACAGTTGGAAATGTTTCGAGTTCGACTGGCTCATTTGCAGATACAAGCACAAGTTATTCTTCTAACTCTGCAGGAAATTCTAAGTCTACAGAAGGTAAATTTGGAGGCGAAGAGGTAATAGAAAAGGAATTCACGAAAGAAACAGATAAACATTTTTCTGATGACACTAAGTTTGATAAGGAGACAAAGCAGAAGGAACTGAACAAGAAGCAGGACACAGCAAAAAAAGAAAAATCAAAGGAGCAGAAGAAGGCTGCATCAAAGACTTCCATCGCAACGATGCTTCGAGCAAAAAAGGATATGGCAAATGACCTTGCTTCCGATAAGTCTACAGGAAATGCTTTCGCGGATGGAGTATCAGGACTTATGAAGACCTTAGTGGATTTAGTAAATCCGATGCGATGGGTTAAGTCGTTACTAGCAAAGCTTGGAGCAATTCTTGCTCCATACATTGCAATTTTTATGGTGGTTGCAACAATTGTAATGATTATTGTGATGTTTATCTTTTCGGTATTACAGCCACTAAAAGAAGTGAGCGATGCTATTACAGGGTTCCTATCAGTCTTTTCTTCGGAGCCGGATGTTTATATCAATTCTACCATGTCTAGTGAGGATATTGATGAAATTGTTGAGGCGATTACTTGTGATGAAACACAGGAGAAGGTAATCAGATTTGCATTAAGTAAAGTTGGTAGTCCATATAGTCAGGCGAATAGAACAAGCGGAACAGCATTTGATTGTAGCTCTTTAGCATATTATTCGTGGGATGCAGCCGGAAAAGATATTAGTTATGGGACAAGGTATCCACCAACAGCTGCAGAGGGAGCAAGGCTTCTAAACGAAAAAGGAAAGACATTAGATACCATGGATTTGTTGCCGGGAGATTTAATCTATTATGGTGGCAGTAGTAATGGAAGATACATGGGAATCTATCATGTTGCTATTTATATTGGAAACGGAAATGCAGTGGAAGCATTAAATGAACGCTGTGGCGTGGTTTACCAGAAGTTGCGCACAAAGAATGCCATTATGGTCGCAAGACCTAACAAATAGAAGGGAGAGATGAAAGTATGGCAGATGAAATTTCACAGGTAGTAGAGATGGAGTATAAGGGAGTGTATTACCTATTTAAAGGAAGTAAAGCAATGGTTGCCTTGATTGCAAAGGCGATTAAGGCTTTAACTGACCATCATCACAATAAATATTTGAACAAGCCAGGAAACTGTGACTGGAAGAAGATGCAGGAGATATCAAAAGGGGTTCCACCTATTTTAGAGTTTCCGAAAGAAATGTTTGAAGAAAAGGTTATCAGAATTGATTCTGATGGAACTAAGATTATGAAATCAGACTTTGACCTTTATTGTGAAAAGTACAATTTGAGATATTGTATTATGCCAGACCTTAATCCGAATGATGACTATATTCCGGTTGCAGTTCCAGCTCAGGATGTAGGAATTCATAAGGAACAGATTAAGGCGGTTATGGAAAGACGAATCAACAATGAACAGGATAAGGACAAGGCTCTTGATGCCAAGATTGTTATGGTCAAAGAGAAGATTGCAAATGCTACAAGTGATACGGAAAGAGAGGCTGCAGAGAAGGAGCTTGCAATGTTACTTGATGCGAAGGCTGAGAATGCAGATCTCTTAAAGGAATCAAAGGAAAAGGCAGAGCATGAGAATGAGATTGATTTTGCTGAGTACTTAAAGCAGGGAGAGGGCTGTCTTTTTGCAACTGATCCAGAGAGAGCATTGGAGCAGGATGAGGTGTGTGGTATTGTCCGTGAATACACGCCGTATGATTGTATGTGGCCAGTAAGAGATGAAGACCATATTCCAGAGACTGGTGAGGTTTTCTACAGTCAGGTTACCAGTGATGAAAAGATTCATATGATTAAGCGTGAGTTTCGTAAGGATGATGCAGGCCATATTTATTCTGAGTATAAGGTTAGAATGCCAGGATCTTCGGAAGTGAAGATTTTCTCTGATTATGGATTAAGCCGTGAACAGTGGAAGAAGCAGATTCCAGCCATGCTTAAGGAAGCTGGTCTTGAGAATGGACAAAAAACTGCAGTTGTTCAGTCTGAGGAACGTTTCAAAAAATATCAGGAGTATCTTGAGGCAAATTTTAAGAAGGCTTCTGAAGGAGAAAAGCCGGCAGAAGCGGAGTACAGCAGTGAGGAAGCCAAGGAATTTGTGAAGGGATATAATGCCAAAGTTCAGGATAAAAAGGAATATGAAGAGACGCTTTATTCTACTGTAGCAGTTCCAGTTGCAAAGCTTATGCCGGACGGAGAAGAAGTAATGTGCATGGAGATTTCAGAGGGGCTTGTAAAGGGTGTGATGATTGAGTCTGTAAATGACAAAACAGCACATGTTTTTATTAAGGATGATGCAACATATTCGGTACAAAAGCACGATGGAACCATGAAGGAAATGTCAGGATCAGACATTGCAAAGAGTGTATCGGAATCTGCAAAGGAAGCAATTTCAAAGGTTGCAGGAAGGAGAAGATAGTCTATGGGTAAAACGGGTGGAAGTTCCATAAAGAAGCATACAAGAACACTTAAGGAAACATTGATTATGTATGGCATTGGTTCAGTTCTTTGTATATATCTTGGATTTCTATGTGGCGCTGTATGGATGCCAGATAATAATTTGTGGGAATTTATGGCGAACTTCAATGAGTTTATTATCCAAAGACACAATTTTATAGTGGGGGTTACGAAAGCAACCCCTGCTTTTATTGCGGTCTTTTGGGTAATGTTTTCTATGGCATTCATTATTATGGCAACAAAATTTGAGCATCCGTTTGCAGGTCAGGAATATGGTGTGGCAAAGTGGGGAAATGCAAAAGATTTTACAAGACAGTTTGCAAACCATGATCCAAAGAATGAGATTGAAGTAGTAACCGGAAATGCGAATATATCAGAGAAACTTACGGTTAATTGCAAGAACTACTGGCTAGCAGAGGGGGTGTATCTATCCATTGATAATGTGAAAACCTCAAATCTTAATATGCTTGTTGTAGGACCTCCAGGCTCTGGTAAGTCTTTCAGACTTGCCCGTCCGATGCTTAGTCAGCTTTGTGGGAATTTCCTTGTAACTGATCCAAAGGGAGAATTGTATAAGCAGACAGGACAGTATTTTGAGGATAACGGTTATGAAGTAATGGTCATGAATGTGGAATCAGAGGATGGTATGCCAATGAGTATTCATTTTAATCCATTCCGATATATTAGAAACGAGTCAGATATTATGTCCATTGCAGGTATCTTAATGAAAGCGACAACTCCACAGGATGAAGCTGGCGGTGGTAATGATCAGTTCTTCGAGCAGAGTGCAGAAGTGCTTTTGACTTCACTGATTTACATCATGAAGGAATATATCGTAGAGGAAGAAAGAAACTGGGCAACCTTTGTAAAGCTTCTTAATGCGACTACAGTCTATACAAAAGCAGATGGATCGATTGATAACAGACCAGGGGGAATATTGGATATTGCAAAGAAAGCACAGCTTAAGTGGAAGAAGAACCATGATTCCGATTTCCCTGGGTATGTTGCTATTGAGAAGTATTATAACGGTGCAGCGGAGACAACATCCTCTATTGTAGCTTCTCTTGATGCACATTGTAGATATATGAAACTGCAATGTGTAATTGATTTGTTATCAGAGGATGAAATCAAGATTAGCGAAAGCTTTGGCTATTCAAGAAAGAGCGAGAATTCAGCAACTGGAAAGAGAATACTGTTTATCGTAACCAGTGAGGATAAGAGATATTATGACTGGATTCCAAGTATGGTTTATTCATTATTCTTTGATGAACTGTATCATCTTACAGCAATTGATCCAAAGCTTCATGAAACACTGCCACATCATTTGACATTTTTGATGGATGAATTTGCCAATGTTACTTTGCCGGATTCCTTTGTCGAGAAGCTATCAACTATGCGAAGCAGAAATATGTCAGCAGTTATTATTGTGCAAAACTTAATTCAGCTTAAGCGCAAATTCCCAAAGTTTGATATGGATAAGGACCTTATTGGTAACTGTTCCATAATCGATATTTTGGGTGCGCCTGATATGGACTCCTGTGAGTACTTAAGTAAGCATTTTGGTACCCAGACGATTCATAAAGCAAGTGATTCTGATGCAAAGGATTACAGGGGAAGTAGTTCAAGGTCAGAGGATGTTATGCAAAAGCCTCTTTTATCTGCAGAAGATATTTTTGCGATGAAAAAGGATGGTGAGTGCGCCATTGTCATTAAGGGTGCAGACCCACTTTTTGAAACGAAATGCCGTATGGAGAAAACTCCTTTTGTGAAGTTACTTTGTAGAAAGACAAATCCTTATGATCCAAAGAGAACAAGACAAAAACGAGAGAAGTTTAAGATGGAAAACAGTATGTTTTTCTTAAGTGGAGAAGAAGCAGTTACACAGGCAAAGAAAATTAGGGAATCAGGTAGTACAATTCTTCGATTGACGGAGAATGATGTTGAAAACCTGATTTTGGAGGGAAAGATGGATACTCCTGTAACAACTTTAAAATTCACAGAAGAAATGCAAAAGAAGCTTCATGAGAATTATGAGAGATACATAGATGAGCACTCTACAGCTCCTATTGATTTTTCAATTTATAAGGAAAAGAATGATGACAGTGCGGAGGCGAAGAAGAAATATGTTAGTCGAGCAGAAACTGTACAAAACCTTATTCAGTACGGATATTCTAAAGCTCAGATTAGGTTTTTATATGAGCTTATTATGGCAGATTATGACGCAGAAAGAATACGGAATATGTTCCCGACCGACTGCGCCATTGAAGAAATAAAAAATTTTGCAAAAATTCTATAGTTTTTCTGTAATCACGATTTTTAGGCTCCAAGTACTTAATGAAAGGGTTAAGGAATTAGCTCTTACCAATAAGGAAAGGAGAACTAAAATATGGGAAACATGATTTTGGCAGCAACAAGTTATACAAAGGCTATTACAAGTTTAAAGTCTGTGCTCCTTACACTTGGTAGTGCAATTGGAGCTGTAATGTTGGTTTATGGTGGAATTAAATTTGCTATGGCATTCCGCCAGATGGATCAGCAGGGTGAGCATCAGGCTGTTTACTCAGTAGTAGCTGGTGGCGTTCTTGTAGGATTAAGTGCTCTTGTTTCAGCACTTACCTAAATTGGTCCCGGCTCTTTTCTATGAGGAGCTGGGATTTTTTCGTTAACAGGTAGTAGAAAGGAGACGTTTATGGAAGGCATAGTAAAAGCGCTATATAACTGTGCGTTTACCGTCTGGAATGCTCTCATGGAGATTGCAATGACGCTCTTTACTACAAGTCCCAAACTGGCAGCAGGAGGAACACCATATTCAACGGTGCACACATTTTATAATGCAATAGCAGATGCGACTGTACCAATTGCGACAGTGTTTTTTATCATTGCAATTTATAAGTCAGTCATATCGGCACCGCCCGGACAGCAGGCACAAAGGTTTCTGCATGATGCGTTAAGATACTGCATTATCTTATATATCGCAGCGAATATGTGGAGCATTATGGGTTACATCATTGATTTCACAGATGGAATTACAGGAAAGCTATCTGCAGTTAGTGGTTACACATTATCCGTAAGTGGAGATATGGAAACGATTATAGAGGATTGCTTGAAACTACCAAGTTTTGAGCTATCTGGAGAGTGGCTTGAAAAGTTCTGGAGTACAATCGGATGTTCATTGTTGTTCTTGATTGGCGGTATCGTATTGCTATTTATTATGGTTGCAAGTTGTTTATCTATCATAAGTAGCGGATTCCAGAGAATCTTAAAGCCACTTATGATTCTGCCATTTGCAGGAATTGCTATTGCACTTGGAGCTGGAGGTCACGATATTTCAAGATCACTTGTAACATATATCAAGACTTTCTTTGGATTCTGCATATCTGGAGCTTTGATGGTAGTAGCAGTAAAAACGGGTGTATCGCTATGTACGAATTTGGTGAATTTTGATCTCGCAGGTGCATCGAATATCTATAAGTGCATCTTAATTACCGTTCAGATGGCAATCACACCAATTGTAATCAGTGGACTTGTAAAGGGTAGTGATGCAATCACTGCAAGAATGTTCTAGGAAGGAGAGATTAGTTATGGCGCAAATGAACAGAAATGTAAATTTGGAAGAGATTGATTCTGATGCTTTATTTGGTATCGATGCCTTAAAGAACCAGACAATATTGCAGAAAATAGTATTTTTTGGAAGTGTTATTGCAGGAGTGCTCTTAAATGTTTTGCTCCCATTATATTACGACACTCCGAGAATTGTATGTATTCTTATGTTTCTCGGACTTTTGTTAGTGGGAGTAGCAATTGGATGTAACTATACGGAAGATATGACTTATGGAAAGTATATGTATTGTTTCTTTTTCAAGCCATCTATTTCACTTCAATTTGAATCCACAGAGGATGTAGATAAGGTGAAGGAAAAGGCACTTGTATTGAAGAAAGAGGAAGAATTGACTTTAAGACGTCAACAGCAGGCAGATCCAGAAGCACAAAGAAAGCTTTTGATTAAGCTGGTTTTGTTTGTAGTTGTTATAGCAGTAGCAATAGGTTCGGTATTTATTTACAAAGGAATCAATAAGGACAAAAACCTCCACCATGAGGCGGGGGCAGTAATGGAGGAAATAGATGAATAAAGAAATGAAAGCATATATAGATTTGGCAAGGGTTCTTGAATCCGAATTTCATGAAAGACAGGATGCGGGAATCTTAGCAAATCTTAATAAAAAAAATATTGAAGGATTACAAGTCACCCAAGAGAAAATTCTAAAAGACATGAGAGAACAGTTAAAAGACTATCAGGACGAGGCGGGAAAAGAACTGACAAGTGAAGAAAAGGACTTCGTCATTGAGCTTATTAGAAAGGAATTATGGGGCTATGGAATCATTGACGATTTGATTCACGATAAGGAGATTTCAGATATTAAGCTCTACGGCCCGGATAGAGTTCGCACCAAAAGAATAGGAAAGAGAGAAGGAGCAATGATTTCGTTTTCGGATGATTTAGCATACAAAGCATTTATCACAAAGCTTCTTGAAAGAAACAAGGTAAATCTTGGTACGGCAAATGCAATTCAGACATTTACGGATGCTTCACAAGAAGACTTTATTTTGCGAATTACGATTATCTCAGGTCTTTTAGTGGATGGGGGAAAGCCGGTTGTCGCAATTAGAAAGATTCCAAAGGAAAAATATACACTTGGAACACTTGAGCATGCTGGAATGTTTAGGCATAAGTCGGGTGGCAGAAAAATTAAAGTAGATAGAAATGGAGTAAAAAAGTATTTCTCTGAGGATAACGGCGATTTCAATAAGCTTATGAATCAGATGATTACTTCAAAAGGAATTCTGTTTACCGGTAAGGGTGCAAGTGGAAAAACTACGCTTATGAATGCTATGATTGCGGAGATTCCATATGATGAGTCGGTTATGATTTGTCAGGAAAATGCGGAATTATTTGATCTATTACATCCAGACCTTTTTAGCTGTCATGTAATGACAAACCAAGGAGATTCGAAGATTAGCTATGAGCTTGGTGATTTAACAAGAGCAGCACTTCTTGTTGACCTTGACCGTGTGATTGTAGGTGAAGTAAAGGAAGGTTCAGAAGCAGCTGGTCTTTCAAAGGCATCTATGACAGGACATAAGTGTTGGACTTCTGTTCACGGAGAAAGTTGTGAGATGGCAGTAGATAAGATGGCAGATTATATCAGCCAGGCTACTGGATATTCCACAAGAGATTCTTTAAAGCAGTTACAGGGTTTTGAGTATGTAGTGCATCTTCGTAACTTTATGGTAGATGAGATTATCAGAATCGCTGGCTGGGATAAGGAAAGAGAAGCTTTGATTTTTGAGACTGTATATCCTTTTGTGGCGAAAGGAGTAGGAGATGAGAAAACGAGTTGTTAGTTTGGCACTTATTACAGCAATGGCATTTTCATTAACTGGATGCGGAATGTTTAATACGCTTCTTGGTTTGTCAAATGATAAGCCTACAAGCTTTAAGGATGTAAATGATCTTGAAAGTGGAAATGCTTATGTATGGCATCATGAGGGCGGAAAGATAGAAGAGGATCTTAAGAAGGCCAGTGATAAGAATGTATTTTTTACCTGCATTACTGGGAATTACAACTTTAAGAAAAAGGAACTGGAGGAAGTAACAGAATATCCAAGAAGCATTTGGATTGATACATCTACGGATTCAAAGATTCCAACAGTGATGGCAGGAGATTATCTTTTATACGTGCATGATGAGACGGTACCGGAATCCATTGTCTTTGAACGATTTGCTGATTACGGATATACGATTGGTATTTCTAATATGCAAGCAGATATGGGAGGACATTATTATCTGATGTTTGCTGATGTTGAGGACGATGATTACAAGTACTTCATTGACATGGAGTCAGATGCATCGGAGCTTACAAAGCTTGGTGTTATCTCAAAGCTTTACCTTGATAAGGTAGGGAATATGAGAGTAGATAAGGATTCGGTATCGGATGGTGGAACTGTTCTTAATCTTAAAAAGGATAAGACTTACACCTGTGAGTTCTACACTGGAACCTATTATCAGGACTTTAACCTAAAGGCAAATATTCATAGCTTTGGTAGCTTTGAGCGATTTGTAAGTTACGATTACGAGTTCATGCACAGTAATGTGATTGCGATTAAGATCCCAGATTATTTTGTCAGTGGATATTACTTTGTAAATGGCGTAGGGCTTTTCAGGTATGTTTCTGATGCTGATGCAAAGGTTTATAACGGAGAGGCTTATGATTCAAACATCAACTGGAATGAGCCTATGATTCTTTATAACGAGGATGGAACAGTGCTTTATGACCCAAGTGATCCAGATAGCAGCAAGCCAAACATCGATGATATCTCAGATCCAGGAGATTATGAAGATGTGGATATAAATGTGCCAATAGAAGTAGAAGAAAAGGAGGAAGATGCAAGTGGAGGTAGTAGTTAAGATGATTCCCTGGGCGCTCATATTTCTCTTTGCATTTCTCTTTATGTTTATTGTTCATAAGAGATTTGTTGAGAACAATGTCTGGGGAAAACTTGTAAAGAAGTATAAGGATAATGTGGATGCAAAGGTGTTATCAGAAGCTGAGTTCGTAACGAGGTTTGGTGCCATCGAGAACAATTCCCTTTTATATAAGCTTGACCGAATGATGCTTGTAAGTGGTATCAAGAACAGATTCAAGTTTGCAAATGGAGAAACATTCTTAGGAGCACTGATTTTAGCAGCGATTTCAGGCTTTTTTGAAGGAACGATTTTCTTTCAGAATGGATTAGTTGGTATCTTTTTAGCTTGTGCACAGGCAGTAGTTCTTTATGGAATTGTCATGGCGCTTGCTGGAAAGACCTACAACCAGATCGAGGATAATACAGCGATTTTTATATCTATCTTATCCAATCATGCAAAGGGGAGCAGTGATATCGTAACAATCTTTCAGAATACGATTCCGTCTCTATCTGGTCCATTAAAGCGAATTGCAGAGAAGTTTGTAATGGACGCAGAAGCTACAGGAAATGTAGATATCGCTTTTGACTATATGAAAGAGTCCGTAGATAACAGACAGTTACAGACAATCATTGTGAACCTTAAGAACTGCATGCATTACCAGGCAAATTATGAAGAGGTATTAGCTCAGATGATGAGCCAGGTGGCAGCAGGATTATCAGCAAGAGAAGACAGAAAGAACATTCTGTTTTCGATGAAGATGACACTGGTTGTTATCAGTATTATGGCGGTTGTTATCGTGCTTATCATCGGTGCTGGTCTTGATATTGATGTAGCAGGAAGTTTAACAGGAACAATTGTAGGACAGATTTTACTTCTGATTACTGGCCTTTTATATCTGATGGTCGGTATCAAGATGTTTAAGACAGACAAGTAAGAAAGGAGGAC
>JAXJUI010000061.1:0-13617 GCA_036309165.1 Agathobacter sp.
ATGCATTATGTATGTCATTTAATGAAATTATTCGTCTGATTGAGGAGAAATAGATGAGAGAACAATATAAAAAACTAGATGACTTTTTTAAACAAAAGAAAGTTAACAGAATTCTGCTTGTATGTGGGAATTCAATCAATCAATTGGAAATAGGAGAATACTTTTCTTCACTTGAGAATCGATTAGGAATAAAAGTAATTCGATTTTCTGCCTTTGAACCCAATCCAACATATGAATCAGTGGTAGAAGGCGTGAAAGTATTTGTTCAAGAGAAAATAGAACTCATTGTTGCAGTGGGTGGCGGAAGTGCCATGGATGTAGCAAAATGTATCAAGTTATATTCGAATATGGATCATAGCAGAAATTATTTTGAGCAGGAAATTGTGCCAAACAATATTGATTTTATTGCTATTCCAACAACTGCAGGTTCAGGGTCTGAGGCAACGAGATTTGCGGTAATAACGTACAAAGGAGAGAAAGTATCTGTGATGGATGATAGTCTACTTCCTTCATTGGTATTGTTGGATGCAACTACATTAAGAAGTTTGCCTTTGTATCAGAAAAAATCTACGATGCTAGATACGCTTTGTCATGCAATTGAGTCATACTGGTCTATACATTCAACAGATGAAAGTAAATCTTTTGCAAAGCAGGCCATTCAACTTGTTGTGGCAAATAAAGATGATTATTTAAATAATACCGATGATGGAAACGAGAAAATGCTTTTAGCATCAAACCTTGCAGGAAAAGCAATTAACATAACAAAGACTACTGCGGGACATGCTATGAGTTACAAAATTACAGGTTTATATAATACTGCACATGGTCATGCGGTAGCAATGTGTGTGTTACATCTTTTTCCATATATGTCAGCACATATGGGGGACTGTGTGGATTCTCGAGGAAAGGAATATTTGGAAAAAACAATACAAGAAATTGAAGAAATGTTAGGAGAGCGTTTTGCAGATTTCTATAACGCTTTAGAGATGGATAAGCCAAAAGCAAATAGAAAAGAATTTGAAATCCTTAAGTCGTCTGTTAATAAGGACAAACTAAAGAATCATCCAGTTGCACTTGATGAAAACGCAATTGACTATTTGTATCATCAGATTCTTGATGAGGTATAATGGAGGAATATGATGAAGGTAGAAGAATTTGTAGAAATTTTGGGGGCTGATTTTTATACAGGAGTACCAGATTCACAGTTAAAGGCATTATGTAATTATTTGATGTATCATTTTGGAATTGATGAAAAACATCATGTAATTGCAGCAAATGAAGGAAATTGTACGGCACTTGCGGCTGGATATCATCTTGCTACAGGAAAAGTTCCAGTTGTCTATATGCAAAATAGTGGTGAAGGAAATATCATTAATCCGGTTGCATCTTTGCTAAATGATAAAGTATATGCAATCCCGGTTATTTTTGTAGTTGGGTGGCGAGGCGAGCCAGGTGTTCATGATGAGCCACAGCATATTTATCAGGGACAGGTTACACTGCAGTTATTGGAAGATATGGATATCAGGACTTTTGTTGTATCAAAAGAAACTACAAAAGAAGAATTGATAAAGGTAATGAAGGAATATCAATTACTTTTAGAAAAAGGAAAGTCAGTTGCATTTGTTATAAAAAAGGGTGCATTAGTTTTTGAGCAAGAGGTTGTATATGAAAATGAAAACAGTATGCTTAGAGAGGATATCATTAAGCATATAGTTTCTGTATCAGAAAATGATGCTATTATTAGTACTACAGGAAAAGCAAGTCGTGAATTATTTGAAATACGTGAAGAAAATAAAGATGGACATGCGTGTGATTTTTTGACGGTAGGTTCGATGGGACATGCGTCATCAATTGCACTTGGTGTTGCTCTAAATAAACCGAATAAAAAGATTTGGTGTATTGATGGAGACGGAGCGGCATTGATGCATATGGGTGCAATGGCGGTTATTGGTACAAGAGCGCCCCAAAATTTCATTCATGTTGTAATAAATAATGGTGCACATGAAACAGTAGGAGGAATGCCAACGGTTGCATCATCTATTGACTTTGTTATGATTGCGAAGGGCTGTGGGTATAAAAATGCTGTTTCTGTAGACAATTTTGAAGATTTAGATCTGGAACTAATAAAAGCAAGAAAAAAGAATGAGCTTTGTTTTATAGAAGTAAAAGCAATCCTTGGTGCAAGAGACAATCTTGGCCGTCCTACAACAAGTGCAATAGAAAACAAAGAAAATTTTATGAGTTGGTTAACCTCGTAGTCGCGTCATATTGATGCGACTCTTTTATTTTTGATATTGACACGGAATATGTAATATGTTACATATATATAGGTAACATGTTACATAAAGGAGGGCAAAATGGATTTTAACGCAGTTTATAAAGAAGAAGGCGTTGATTTTGGAGAAATGCATCTTGGTCAATTTCTGCTTGGATTATTAAGTGCATTTGAAAATCGTTATCAGGCAATGGCAGATACTTTTTTTAAAGAGATTACCTGGAAACAATTTTTTGCAATTATCTGTATTAATCTTTGCAAAGAAAATCCAACAATTAATGAACTATCGGATATTATGGGGAGTTCTCATCAAAATGTAAAACAAATTTTGTTGAAGCTAGAAAGCAAAGGATTTATAGAGTTTCGTAAGGATGAAGAAGATAAAAGGAAGCAGCGAATTTTCTTAACTGCGAAATGCTATAAGTTTTGTCAAGAGAATGAAGAGGGTAGCCAAAAATATATTAATCGTATTTTTGATGGAATATCTGATGAACAGTTACAAGTTACAATTCAAACAATTATGCAAATGGAAAGGAATATTGCAAAAAAATGAAAACACTAATTATTTATTCATCTCAAACAGGATTTACAAAACAATATGCGACATGGATTGCAGAAGAAACTGGAGCAGAATTGATTCCATTTAAAGAGGCAAAAAAGAAAAATGATGCATTCTATAGTGATGCAGATACCATTCTCTTTGGTGGCTGGTCCATGGGAGGAAACCTGGTAAATAAAGAATGGTTCACAGAGAAAGCTTCTTTATGGAAAGATAAGAAATTGGTGTTATTCTGTGTTGGAGCTACCCCAAATGATGATCCAGATATTGAGGAATCTTTGCAAAAAATGTTAACAGACGAAGAAAAAGAATATGTAAAAGCATTTTACTGTCAGGGTGGATTAAGTTATGAAAAAATGAGTTTTCCATGTAAAATAATGATGAAGATTTTTTCATCTATGTTAAGAAAGAAAAAAGATGCTACGGAAAAAGAAAAGATGATGGGAGAAGCATTAGCGCAGTCATTTGATATTTCAGATAAAAAATATATTGATCCAATCGTAGAATATATTCGATAAAACCGCTAAGAAGAAAGATGACAATTACGACGAACGATTAAAAATTAGCCATATGTCTTAATAATATCTTCCGCAACGACCTTTTTGGAAACACACTGATTCATGGCCTGACGTTCAATATATTTGTGGGCATCAGGTTCATTCATTTTTAGTTCACTGATAAGAAGCCATTTTGCTTTATTTACAAGTCGGATTTCAGCCATTTTTTCATCGAGAGAGAGCGATTTCTTTTCAAATTGACGAAGTCGTTCCCTTGTACTTTCCATCCAGTAGAGTGCTTGAATCATTGTTGGTTTTGGTGTTGGCTTAGGAAGCGTAAAAACACCGTGTTGGGCAACTTTATCATGAATACTATTATGAATATCACTTTTAACAAGCAGTAATACGGCTGCTTGTTTTTTTGTACATGTGTCAATTGCGAAACGAGTACCGTCGTCATCTGGTAATGGTGAATTAATAATGACAAAATCAAAGTCTGATTCTGTTATTGTACGTTTTGCTTCACTTACGCTTGATACGGTATAAACAGGGTTATAACGCAAATCAGGAAGGAGACTAGAAAATGCAGTTGAAAAAGATGTAGATGCAGATACAAGTAGTATGCTATAAACACGTTCTCTTAAACTCATTTTGCCAACCTCCTTTCTTTTGTATCTTATGATTCCTGTTTGCAATAAATGTTTAATATTTCAGTTGGAATATGCTCGTGAATGAAAGCACTTTGTAAAGAAAGCTGACATGCTTCTTGGAATGAAGATGGAAGCTTTTTAAATTTAGAAAGTGTTTCTTCGTCAGCAGTAAATAGATTAATGTCGGCAGCTTCCGGTAACTCAAGTTTTTGAGTAATACCATAAAGACTTGCATAAATCATTAATGCAAATGCTAAATAGGTATTAGCAGAAGGGTCCGGTGAACGAAGCTCTGCACGTCGATATTCCTTGTTTGCTGCAGGAATACGCACAAGTTGTGAGCGGTTTTCACTTGACCACGATATATATTTTGGTGCTTTGTTTTCACCAAAACGTTCATAAGAATCGGTACTTGGATTCAAAAATGCTGTGATTTCGGCCGCTTTATCAAGAATTCCTGCAATCATTTCATTCATATAGTCTTGGTTATTGTCTGATTTTACGGACATATTGATATGAAAACCGTTTCCAGGTTTTCCTTTTAATGGTTTTGGTCCAAAATCTGCATATAAACCATTTCGGTGAGATACCGTTTTTACGACAGTTTGAAACGTCATTGCATTATCTGCTGCAGTAAGTGGATCTGAGTAGCGGAAATCAATTTCATTTTGTCCGGGTCCTTCTTCGTGATGAGAGCCTTCTGGACGAATTCCCATTTGTTCTAAAGTAAGACAAATTTCACGTCGGATATTTTCCCCACGATCGTCTGGCGCAATATCCATATATCCGGCATTGTCATATGGTTCCTGTGTTGGATTTCCTTGTTCGTCTAATTTAAATAAATAGAATTCCTGTTCAGCACCAAAATAGAAGGAAAGTCCTGCATCATTTGCCTCTTTAATTGCTTTTTTTAGGATATTTCGTGTATCACACTCAAATGGAGTTCCATCTGGGTAAGTAATGTTACAAAACATTCTTACCACTCGACCATGTTCTGGTCTCCATGGTAAAGGCATGAGAGTGTCAACTTCTGGATGAAGAAATAAATCGGAATGTGTTTCGTCACCAAATCCATCTATTGCAGATCCATCAATGGCAATTCCATATTCAAACGCGCGAGGTAGTTCCTCTGGCATAATGGAAATATTTTTTTGTTTTCCAAATACATCACAAAAAGCAAGACGTATAAATTTAACATCTTCTTCATGTACATATTGTATGACTTCTTGTTGTGAATATTTCATATACCTACCTACTTTCTATTAATAAAAAAGGCAAAGGAATTCCTAACTGAACACCTTTGCTCACCTACTTATTTTTATACACCTCATAAAAAAGTTTGTCAATAAATCGTCTTGAAAATTTTTTTTGAAAATGGGATTGACAAACAAAAATAGGAGGTGTAATATGCATCACGTAAGGCAACGGCGTCTTTGAGATTAACTCTCAGAGGCGCCTTTTTGATTTACAAAAAAATATATATTCGAATAAGGCAAGGGAGTCTTTTATATTATGTATATAAAAGTTGTCCTTGCCTTTTTTTGTGGAAGGAGAGGCATTATGAAGAATGTTCCTAATTATTTTGGCTGTCTCGTATTTGATGACAGAGTAATGAAAGCAAATTTATCAGCAAAGGTGTATCAGTCATTAAAAAAGACGATTGATGAAGGTGCACAACTTGATATTAGTGTTGCAAATGCAGTTGCATCAGCAATGAAAGATTGGGCAATTGAAAATGGGGCAACACATTATACACATTGGTTCCAACCATTGACTGGTATAACAGCTGAAAAGCATGATAGTTTTATTTCTCCATCTCCAGATGGTGGAATTATCATGGAGTTCTCAGGAAAAGAATTAATTAAAGGTGAACCTGATGCATCTTCTTTCCCTTCAGGTGGACTTAGAGCAACATTTGAAGCTAGAGGATATACTGCATGGGATCCAACATCGTATGCATTTATTAAAGGAAAAACACTTTGTATTCCAACTGCTTTTTGTTCATATGGTGGAGAAGCGCTTGATAAGAAAACACCACTTCTTCGTTCGATGGAAGCATTAAATAAGCAGGCTCTTAGAATTTTAAAATTATTTGGTCATGATGATGTTAAATGTGTTCGTACATCTGTTGGACCAGAACAGGAATATTTCCTTATTACAAAAGAAATGTATGAATTAAGAAAAGACCTTCAGTTCACTGGAAGAACACTGTTTGGTGCAAAAGCTCCAAAAGGTCAGGAAATGGATGATCATTACTTTGGTGTAATTAAACCAAGGGTAGAAGCATACATGGAAGAACTTAATCAGGAATTATGGAAATTAGGAATTCTTGCTAAAACAGAGCATAACGAGGTTGCACCTGCACAGCATGAACTTGCTCCAATTTATACAACAACAAATATTGCAACAGACCATAATCAGTTGACAATGGAAATTATGCAGAAAGTTGCTGCAAAACATGGACTTGTTTGCTTACTTCACGAAAAACCTTTTGCAGGAGTAAACGGAAGTGGTAAGCACAATAACTGGTCAATTTCAACAGATTCAGGCGAAAATTTATTATCACCAGGTGAAACACCATATGAAAATGCACAGTTTTTATTATTCCTTTGTGCAGTAATTAAAGCGGTAGATGATTATCAGGATTTACTTCGTATTTCTGTTGCAACAGCTGGAAATGACCATCGTTTAGGTGCGAATGAAGCACCACCTGCAGTTGTTTCAATTTTCCTTGGAGATGAATTAAATGCTGTTCTTGAAGCAATTGAAAATGATACACCATATCATGGAATGGAAAAAACAAAAATGAAACTTGGTGTAGATGTGCTTCCAAAATTCAATCGTGATACAACAGATCGAAATCGTACATCACCATTTGCATTTACAGGAAATAAGTTTGAGTTCCGTATGTTAGGTTCTTCAAATAGTATTGCATGTGCAAATATTATGCTCAATACTGCAGTAGCAGAGAGCTTAAAAATCTATGCAGATCGATTAGAAAAGGTTGACAATTTTGAAGAAGCATTACACCAGATGATTCGCAAAACTATTAAAGATCATAAAAATATTATCTTTAATGGAAATGGATATGATGATACATGGATTAAGGAAGCAACTGAAAATCGTGGATTATTAAATTATCGTACAACAGCTGATTGTATGCCACATTTGTTAGATGCAAAGAATGTTGAAATGTTGACTTCACATGGTGTATTTTCAAAAGCTGAATTGGTTTCAAGACGTGACATTATGCTTGAAAACTATTGTAAGACAATCGTGATTGAAGCAAACACTATGGTAGATATGGCACGTACTGAAATTGAACCAGCAGTATCTGGATATACACATGAACTTGCTAATACAATTGCTGCAAAACGCAGTGTAGATACTTCAATTGCATGTGGATATGAAACAGAGTTAGTAAAGAAATTATCAGTTCTTACAGACACAATTTCAATTAAAACAGACGAGTTGGAAAATGCATTATTAGCACTTGATGGAAAAGAGGATATTATTGAAGAATCAAATATGATTCGTGATGAAGTGCTTGTAAAAATGGGAGAACTTAGAGTTGCTTGTGATGAAGCTGAAACATTAACATCTAAGAAATACTGGCCATTCCCAACTTATGGAGACTTATTATTTAGTGTGAAATAACAAACAATTCAAAAAAGTGGATTGAGAGGAAATAATTATGGATGAAGCAATGAGAGAGTTAGTTAGTCAAACAGTTTCGTCAGAAGTGTTTGGTGTATGGTTTTTAATTGGAGCTGCACTTGTATTTTGGATGCAGGCAGGATTTGCAATGGTGGAGGCAGGATTTACCAGAGCAAAAAATACGGGAAATATCATTATGAAGAACCTTATGGATTTTTGTATTGGTACCGTTGTATTTATTCTCATCGGTTTTGGCTTATTGATGGGAGAGGATTTGTTTGGTTTTATTGGAAAACCAGGATTTGACCTATTTACAGCATATGAAAGTTTTGATTTTTCAAGTTTTGTATTTAATCTTGTTTTCTGTGCAACAACAGCAACGATTGTTTCGGGAGCAATGGCTGAACGTACAAAGTTTCTTTCTTACTGTATTTATTCTGGTGTGATTTCGGCACTCATTTATCCAATTGAAGCACATTGGATTTGGGGTGGAGGCTGGTTAGCACAGTTAGGATTCCATGATTTCGCAGGCTCATGTGCGATTCATATGGTTGGAGGAGTTTCGGCCTTAATTGGTGCAAAAATCCTTGGACCTCGTATTGGTAAATTTAAAAAAGATGAAAATGGAAAAGTTGTGAAAGTAAATGCTTTTCCAGGACATAACATTACAATAGGTGCTTTAGGTGTATTCATTCTTTGGTTAGGCTGGTATGGATTCAATGGAGCCGCAGCGACTTCATTAGAACAGCTTGGATCTATCTTTTTAACAACAACTGTTGCTCCAGCGATTGCAACTGTGGTTTGTATGATTTTTACATGGGTTAAATTTGGAAAACCTGACGTTTCGATGTGTTTGAATGCATCTTTAGCAGGTCTTGTTGCAATTACAGCAGGAGGTGATGTTACGGATGCTTTAGGAGCAACTATTATTGGTGCAGTTGCGGGATTACTTGTTGTTTTTGGTGTATGGTTACTTGATTATGTACTTCATATTGATGATCCAGTTGGTGCAGTTGCTGTTCACTGTTTAAATGGTATCTGGGGTACTTTGGCAGTAGGTTTATTTGCAACTACAACAGCACCTGGATATGCAATCGCAAACGCAGAAGGTGAGACAATTACCGGTCTATTCTACGGTGGTGGATTTGAACTCTTAGGACTTCAGTTATTAGGTATAGTTTCTGTAACTGCTTGGACAGTTGTGGCAATTACAATAACTTTCCTGACAATTAAAGCAATTGCTGGACTTAGAGTAACAAAAGAAGAAGAAATGATTGGTCTTGATGAAACAGAACATGGTTTGCCATCAGCATATGCTGGATTTACACTTCTTCCAGAAGATGTTGAAGATGACGAAGAACCTGTTGTAGTATCTGGAGAAATTCCTGTTGCAGAGGCTATTCCAGTGAAGAAAGTTCCTTCATTTGAAGAAGGTGCACATAAATTTACAAAGATTGAGATTATTTGTAAAGAGTCTAGATTTGAAACATTAAAGAATGCAATGATGAAACTTGGAATTACAGGTATGACCGTTTCACATGTTTTAGGATGTGGAGTTCAGAAAGGAAAACCAGAGTATTACCGTGGTGTACAGGTTGAGGCTAATCTGCTTCCAAAAATTCAGATTGAAATTGTTGTAAGTGAAGTTCCAGTTCGCAGTGTAATTGAAACAGCGAAAAAAGTTCTTTATACCGGACATATTGGAGATGGAAAAATCTTTGTCTATGATGTAGAGAATGTCGTAAAAGTTAGAACTGGAGAAGAAGGCTTCGACGCTTTACAGGACGTAGAGTAAAAAAGACTAAACCTGGAGGAGACATCTATGTGTTCAATTATGGGATATTGTGACAAACGCGTTGACAAAGATAAATTTATGGAAGGATTTCAAAGAACTATTTCAAGAGGACCCGACGATAGTCGGGTCGTTGATACGGGAAATGGATTATTAGGATTCCATCGACTTGCGATTATGGGCCTTACAGACGCTGGGATGCAACCATTTCAGTTAGGAAATAGTTACGTGGTTTGTAATGGAGAAATATACGGTTTTGAAAAAATAAAGGAAAAACTGTCTAGTAAATATACTTTTTCAAGTAATTCGGATTGTGAAATTCTTTTACCATTATATAAGGAATATAAAACAGATATGTTCTCTATGATAGATGCAGAATTTGCTTGTATTATTTATGATGGAGAGTCAAAGGAGTATATTGCAGCCAGAGATCCAATTGGAATTCGTCCACTATTTTATGGATATGATAAAAATGGTGTGATTGTATTTGCAAGTGAAGCAAAGAACCTTGTTGGTTTGGTAGAAAAAATTATGCCATTTCCACCAGGGCACTATTATAAAAATGGTGAATTTGTATGTTACTTGGATATTGCAAAAGTAGAACAGTATCATGATGATGATTTGGAAACGGTATGTAAAAATATTCATGATAAGTTAGTAAGTGGTATTGAGAAACGCTTAGTTGCTGATGCAAAAGTTGGTTTTCTATTGTCAGGTGGTCTTGATTCTTCTTTGGTATGTGCAATTGCAGCAAAAAAAAGTACTGCACCGATTCGTACATTTGCAATTGGAATGACGGAAGATGCTATTGATTTAAAATATGCAAGACAAGTAGCTGACTACATTGGAAGTGAACATACAGAAGTTTTTATGACTCCAGAAGAAGTGATTTCATCGCTTGAAACAGTAATCGCATTATTGGGTACATATGACATTACAACAATTCGAGCATCTATGGGAATGTATTTAGTATGTAAGGCGATACATGAACAGACAGATATACGAGTTCTTTTGACAGGAGAAATTTCGGATGAGTTGTTTGGTTACAAATATACGGATTTTGCTCCAAATGCAGAGGAATTTCAAAAAGAATCCCAAAAAAGAATTCGTGAATTACATATGTATGATGTGCTTCGCGCAGATCGTTGTATTTCTGTAAACTCTCTTGAGGCAAGGGTTCCATTTGGGGATATTGATTTTGTTCAATATGTAATGGCAATTAATCCCCAACTAAAAATGAATAACTATAACAAAGGTAAATATTTATTACGTCATGCCTTCTCAAATGGAAACTATTTGCCAGAGGAAATCCTTTGGAGAGAAAAAGCAGCTTTTTCAGATGCGGTTGGACATTCCATGGTTGATTATTTAAAAGAATATGCAGAATCAAAGTATACAGATGAAGAGTTTGATACTTTGATTAGAAAATATGAATATGCTAAACCTTTTACAAAAGAGTCACTATTATATAGAGAAATCTTTGAAAAGTACTATCCAAATCAGGCAGAAATGGTAGTTGACTTTTGGATGCCTAATAAGGAGTGGGAAGGATGTAATGTACAAGATCCTTCGGCAAGGGTACTATCAAATTATGGTGAAAGTGGAGTATAAAAGTACCATAGTTTTTTTCTAGAAAATAATTGACAAGTATTTTATTGAGATGTAAAATAACTCGCGTAAAGGCAAAGGCGTCTTTAAGTTTAATAGAACTTAAAGGCGTTTTTGTCTTTTTTTGCGTTGCCATGCATCCGAAGGAAGCTGCCGGTGGCAGGTTCTGTAGGTTTAGATTCGCATAAAAGGAGGAAGAGTAAAATGCAAAAATGTGAACAGCTTTATGAAGGAAAAGCAAAAAAAGTTTTTCTTACAGAGGATCCAGATGTCCTTATTGTTTCTTATAAGGATGATGCAACTGCATTTAATGGACAAAAGAAAGGAACAATTGTTGGAAAAGGTGCGATTAATAATCGAATGACTAACCTTTTATTCCAGAAAATGGAAAAAGAAGGTGTTCCTACACATTATATTGAAGAGTTAAATGCAAGGGAAACAAAGGTACGTAAAGTAGAAATTGTACCTCTTGAAGTTATTATTCGAAATGTAGCTGCAGGAAGTTTTTCAAAACGCCTTGGTGTTGAGGAAGGACGTGAATTATCAGAGCCTACAATTGAATTTTCGTACAAAAATGATGATCTTGGAGACCCACTCATTAATAGTTATTTTGCAAAAGCACTCGACCTTGCAACAAATGACGAAATTGAGACAATTAAAAAATATGCATTCAAAGTAAATGAAGTGTTGAAAAAAGAATTTTTGGCAATTGGTTTGCGACTTATCGACTTTAAAATTGAATTTGGTCGTTATCATGGAGAAATTATTCTTGCAGATGAAATTTCACCAGATACATGTAGATTATGGGATTGTGAAAGTGGTGAAAAGATGGATAAAGACCGTTTCCGTAGAGATTTAGGAAATGTTGAAGATGCATATATTGAAGTTGCCAGAAGATTAGGAATTGATGTAGAGAAGGAGTAAATCATGAGAACAGATATTTATCAATCACCTTTATGTGAGCGTTACGCAAGTAACGAAATGCAAAGCATTTTTTCAAATGATAGAAAATTCTCTACATGGAGAAAACTTTGGATTGCTCTTGCCGAAAGTGAAAAGGAACTTGGACTTCCTATTTCGGATGAACAAATTGAAGAAATGAAATCCCAAATTGATAACATTGATTATGAAAAAGCAAAAGCGTATGAAAGCGAATTGCGTCATGATGTAATGGCACATGTTCATACGTTTGGTGACGCATGCCCAAAAGCAGCTGGAATCATTCATTTAGGTGCAACATCATGTTATGTAGGAGATAACACAGATATTATTGTAATGCAAAGTGCTTTATTACAGATACGTAATCTTCTTTTGAATGCAATTGAAGCACTTCGTGATTTTGTATTGGAACATAAAAGTCTTCCAACACTTGCTTATACACATTTTCAGGCAGCACAACCAACTACAGTTGGAAAGAGAGCCTGCCTCTGGCTAAATGACCTCTTATTTGATTTAGAACAGCTTGATTTTCAGCTTGCACAGCTTAAATTACTTGGTTGTAAAGGAACAACAGGAACAGGTGCAAGTTTCTTAGAATTATTTGATGGCGATGAAAAGAAAGTTGAAATGCTTGAAGAAAAAATTGCTCAAAAAGTCGGTTTTTCAAAATGTCAGAGTGTAAGTGGACAAACATATACAAGAAAAGTTGATTTTGCAGTTTTACAAGTTTTATCAGGAATTGCACAGAGCGCATCTAAATTCTCAAGTGATATTCGTCTTCTTAGTCATTTAAAGGAAGTAGATGAGCCATTTGAAGAAAAACAAATTGGTTCTTCTGCGATGGCATATAAGAGAAATCCAATGAGAAGTGAGCGTATTGCGTCATTATCTCGTTATGTGATTTCAGATTTACAGAATACAGCAATTACAGCATCTGCACAGTGGTTTGAAAGAACTTTAGATGATTCTGCAAACAAGAGAATTTCTGTGCCAGAAGCATTTTTAGCAACAGATGCAATTTTAAATCTATACATTAATGTTGTACGTGGAATGAAAGTGTATAAGGAAGTCATTAAGAAACACCTTGAAGAAGAACTTCCATTTATGGCTACAGAAAACATTATGATGTACTGCGTAAAAAATAAGGGTGGCGATAGACAGCAGTTGCATGAAGCAATCCGTCAGCATTCGGTAAAAGCTGCTGAGCAAGTTAAACTTTATGGAAAATCAAATGATTTGATTTCACGTATTAAAGATGATGAACGTTTTGGTTTGACAGAGGATGAAATAAAAACATTGTTGGATCCATCTAAATTTACAGGAATGTCAGAACATCAGTGTGAAAAATTTATTTCTGAAAATGTAGATCCTGTATTAAAACAAAATCAAAATCGTGACGTTATTGACGCACAAATTAATGTCTGAGAGGTGGAAATAATATGTTAACTTCAATTGTTGGAACAAACTGGGGAGATGAAGGAAAAGGCCGTATGGTCGACCTTTTGAGTGAGAATTATGATATTGTTGTACGCTATCAGGGCGGTAACAACGCAGGGCATACTGTTATCAACGAAAAGGGCAAATTTGTTATGAATCTCATGCCGTCAGGTATTTGCCGTGAGGATACCGTAAATATACTC
>JAXJUI010000062.1:0-5613 GCA_036309165.1 Agathobacter sp.
GATTCGAACCTGCGACCTCTTGTTCCCAAAACAAGCGCTCTAGCCAAGCTGAGCCACACCCCGATTCAATTGTATTTTCGTCCCTCGCGTGACGCACAATTGATTATATGGTACAGACGTCATAAAGTCAACACTTTTTTTTATTTTTTTTCATCTTTTTTTATAGATACTTTTCTAGTATTGCTTTCATCGCTCTAAGCGCCTTTCCTCTATGACTTACAGCGTTTTTCTGCTCTCTTGATAAGGCTGCAGAGGAACAACCAAATTCATCTAAAAAGAAAATTGGATCATATCCAAATCCATTTTCTCCTTCTTCCTGATATCCAATATATCCTTCCATTGTCTCACGGCATACACATGTTTCTTTATTTGGAAGCACTGCTGCAATTGCACATACAAAACGTGCAGTACGTTTTTCTTTTTCCACTCCATCTAAACGGTCAATAATAGACTGATTCTTTATTTTATAAGAAGTATCTTCTCCCATATATCGTGCAGAATATACGCCTGGTTCTTTATTTAAATAATCTACTTCAAGTCCTGAGTCGTCTGCAAGAACAATAGCATCTGTCTTATTTGCAATTGCTTTTGCTTTAATAAGCGCATTTTCTTCAAATGTCTCTCCATTTTCTTCTACATCCACTTCAATTCCAGCTTCTTTCATAGAAAGAATTTCTACATCACAGTCCGCCATAATCTCACGGATTTCTCTCATTTTATCTTTATTACCTGTTGCAAAAATAATCTGTTTCATTTATGTTCTCCTTAAAATCCATCTTCAAATGCTGCTAATACTGCATCATATATTCCTTTTGCAGCCAATTCCTGATAATCAGCACTCGTAAGTTTTTCTAGTTCTTCTTTATTTGTCATAAATCCAACCTCAATCAGTGCCACTGGAACTTCACTGTTTCTTATTATATAGATATCATCGCCTTTTAACAAACCAATTCGACGACTTCCCAATTGTTCAACCACGCTGTCCAAACATATTTTTGCAAAGCGCTCACTTGAATACTCTGCTGTATCACTCTCACTATATAAAACCTGAGTTCCGTTTGTAGATGTGAATCTTCCACTTTTTGAAGAATTGTTATGCACACTAATAAACAAATCCGCATCTAATAAATTTGCCATCTGCACACGTTGCTCCAATGTTGGAGCAGAGTCATCTAGTCTGGTATAGTAAAAACCGATGGAGGTATCCTCGTCTGTCTTACTTTCTACGTATTCTTTAAATGCCTGGACGATTGCAAGGTCAATTTCTTTTTCCGAAATACCATTTTTTACTGCTCCTGGATATTCATCTCCACCATGTCCAGCATCAATGACTACGATTTTATCATAAATATCATGTGGATTGATAAAATCAATTCCCACACCATTTTGACTATAATTTATTTCCACCTCATATATCTGGTCCAATCCTACCGCAATCACTCCATATTCAGCTTGATTATAGTAGGATAAGTTTGCAATGTGGTCACAACTTCCCTGCATTTTGTATTTATTAAAATAATCGGCTTCCGCAGTTTTCATTTTAATAAACAGTGTTTGTGTAACATAGCTATTCTCAATAAGAACATCACTCTCTTTTACATCTTCTGGTAATTCAATCCACAAATTTGAGGATTCGTCTATTTCTTCCACAATGTCCTCAGGATTGAAGGTCTCTCCATAAGCATCTACCACCGCCGTAATTGAATTAAATTTTTCTTCTTCTAATACAGCTTGTGCATGAAGTTCAGGAAAAAAATTAAGCGAAATACAAATAACCACTGTTAAAATGCTAAGACAAATCGTAACTGATTTTAACACTCTTTCATCCATTACTTATTATTAGAAAAGGCTTTTATGCAAAGATTACAATCCTTCTCTTCCTTTACATTTGTAAATTTTGATCCATTATAACTGATATATCCTTCGCCATCCTCTAAATCCACCTGATCATAGATTTTTCCGGATGCTTTATATTCGATTGCCATTGGATGTGTTGCCCCCGGGGTATACACATATACCACAATTGCATACCTTTCGCCTTTCGCAACCGACACTGGCTCATTAAAATCAATTGTATAGTATCCTGCATGCTCAAGTGTTCCTGATGCAACTGATTTCATATCTGAAAATGAGCTTGTATCTTCAAAATTGTTTACTACAAAAACTTCATATTCCGTTCCCGGACCAGTTGCATAAAATCCGGTTGCAACTAATTCTTCATTACTTTTTGCGGTAAAAACATTGGCTCCAAACATGGATTCCTTTTCGTAACCCATTTTTCCAACCCAGCCACAAAGGTCACTTTGATAAATATTGTCGTAATTGTCTACATCTTCAATTCTGGTATAAACCACGTTATGTGTTCCAATATTTGAATCATAGTAAGAAACATAGAACACACCATTTTCCCCAAAGTTTTCTCCCCAGCTATTCTGGCAAATAAATGCGCCATCACCTTCTAGTGGTACATTGAAATTCTCTTTTGGATAAGAATCATCCCACCCAATAATTACAACATCATGATTTGGTTTTTCCGTACCAATGTAACAATAGGAATTTGTCTCCTTATTATAAAAAGTAGAGCTTGTCTCACCACTGCGAATAGTACTAAAAATAGAAGTAGAGACTCCACCATATTTAAATACCGATTTTTTTATTTCTGTAAAATCTTTTGCATCAAGCACACGCATTTCCTGTACATGTGCCACTTCTTTTAATGTATCATCGCTTTCACCATCTCCATATGGATCATCTTTTTCATATACAGGTCCTTGCCATGCTGCTAAATATGCCATTGCCATCGTATAAGATCCACCATCGTTTTGCTCCACATCAAAAGAATTCGACATACTCATGTGATCCACAGAATATGACACATTATTTTCCGGTTGTAAGCTAGATTCAATTGCACTAAGCGCAGCCGATGCCCAACACGTTCCATAACTCCCCTGATTACGCACTGTTGTAACACGTTCCTTTTCACGTAAGTCATATCGACTAGGAAGCAATGCCACGTTCGATAATTCATCCGCTGTCGTCATTATATTTTTTTTGATATCAAAATCCCATCCATATTGTAAAACATTGGATAAATCATTAAGACTAACATAAAACTCTTCATCCATTTTTGTCAGAGAAGAAACGATAGGAACCTCTTCTTCCCCTGACAATGCAACAGGATTGTTTAAAGTAAACGAAACCGATAAATTATGCTTTTCTACTAAAAGTTCTACTCCGTCATAAACATGTGCACTACAATCCAAAGCATCTCTTAAGATAGAAACTGGAACCATAATATTTCGGTCCTCATTCATATAAAATTGATAATCGTTGCTACTATACTCCTTATTGTCAATCACAAGTTTAATTTCTCTGTCATTCACATCTGCTGCCACAAGAGGATTCCATACAGTTGTTTCTAATTCTCCTCCACGGAAATCCTCTATTCTAGCAAAATCCTGTCTAAAAAACTGAAATTTAACAAAAAAGATAGAACACAATACGATTGCAAATACAAAATATCTTTTTAAGTATTTCATCTTTGTTCCTCATCAACTATTTGTTCTTTTTTGGTGGCTTAGGCCCCATAAACTGATAAAAATATGTTTTTAACATTCCATTATAGATTTTTCGATTCTTGTCTGCTTTTCTTCCGATGTAACGTTCGGTATCTTCATAACTTGTAATCAAATACATTGACCAAGCATCTAATCCAGCGTAAGATTTCCCAATCTGTGTATATAATTCTGGAAGATCCGCCTTTTCTTCTAATCTCTCTCCGTAAGGTGGATTGCAGATTACAAATCCGTACTTCTTAGGATGTTTCAAATCTGCTACAGCTCTTTGTTGGAAATGAATCATATGATCAACTCCAGCACGTTTCGCATTTTCTCTCGCAGCTTTTACTACTTCTCCGTCAATATCATAACCCTGAATATCTACTTCAACCGTAGTATCTACCATTTCTTCAGCTTCTTGCACCGTGTCATACCAAAGCTGCTTTGGAATAATGTTCGTCCACGTTTCTGCTGTAAACTCACGATTCATTCCTGGAGCAATATTAGCTGCCATCATTGCCGCCTCAATTGGAAATGTTCCAGAACCACAAAACGGATCTACCAAAATACGGTCCTTTCTCCATGGCGTTAGCATAATAAGTGCAGCTGCCAACGTTTCTGTTAACGGAGCTTTACTTGTTTGTAAACGATATCCTCTTTTATGGAGTGAATCTCCTGAAGTATCCAAAGTCACCATTACTTCATCTTTTAATAAAAAAATTCTTACTGGATATGCAGCGCCATCCTCCGGAAACCAATCAACATGATAACTCATTTTCATTCGTTCCACCATCGCTTTTTTTGCGATAGACTGAATATCCGAAGGACTAAAAAGCTTACTTTTAATAGAAGAAGCCTTTTTTACCCAGAATTTTCCATTCTCTGGAATATACTCCTCCCATGGTATTGCTTTTATTCCTTGAAATAATTCTTCAAAAGTCGTCGCATGAAAACGTCCCACTTGTAATAGGACTCGTTCTGCAGTACGTAAAAAGATGTTAGCACGACAAATAGCCTCTTCATCGCCGGTAAAAGTTACTCTTCCGTCTTCTACTCTTGTAATCTCATAACCTAAATCATATATTTCCCTTTTTGTCACAGCTTCTAAGCCAAAGTGACATGGTACAACAAGTTCAAATGTTCTCATTTCGTTCCTCTTTTTCTATTGGCATACTATCTATATTCTTACACATTCTAGAGATTTTTGAAATAGTTTTTTTGTATTTCCTTCATCTTTTCATATCCTCCTATCACGGTTCCAACCATGTACCCCTTTTTTGCTAATTGCCTAGCTAGACGCATGCTAGTTCCTCCATGCGTGCAATAAAAAACCGCTACCAATTTCTGTGGCATTTTTCGAAGAAATGATTCAATATTTTTTATTTCCTTTTCTTCCATATTAATTGCACCAGGCCAATGACTTTTCATATATTCCTGTCTATTTCTAATATCGACTAATACTATTTTGTCCTTTTGCATATATGGCCCCAGCTCACTAGGATAAATTATATAAAAATTCATTTTTTCCTCCCTATATTTCTAAATAAAAAGAACAGATAGAAAATCTACCTGTTCTTTTTACTATATTTTATGCTATTTTTTTATTCAAATTACTCATACTTATTATAATTTGAAGTTTTATTAGAGGACTTGTTAGATGTCCTATTTGACGTTTTGTTTGAATCTGAAGTGTTTCTTGTTGAATTTTTTCCTTCATTTCTTGTTACATTTTGATTAGAATTGGTAGTTTTTTCCTGTGACATAGTTCTTTCCTCCTAGTTTAGTTTCCAAAGAAGTGCGCATTTGCAAGTACTTTCTTTTTCCGAATTACCTTTCAGTTTCCGCATAGTTTTCTTAACAATTCCTTAACTTGCTTGCAATTCCTTTTTAGTTCATATATAATCAGTACGTGAAAAGGCAATTAGTCTTTTCAATGTTATACCTCTTATTAATTATTTATACTCCCCTCAAAAACGACCCTCACCCGGGTCGTTTTTACTTTATAGAAATTAGCTACAAATTATAAAGAAAATAAAAAAACGATGCATCTTTAGTA
>JAXJUI010000063.1:0-1579 GCA_036309165.1 Agathobacter sp.
AGAGCGTCAGATTCCGGTTCTGAAGGTCAAGGGTTAGAATCCCTTCGGGATCACAAAGAAAAAGCCTTGCCAATTTCGATGAAAGTTCACTTTCAAGAGAAATTGGTGAGGTTTTTACTTTGTAAGACCTTCCCGTGGAAAGGGAAGGGTTCGGCGCAGCCAATCCCGAAGGGGGCACAAAGGAAATTTCGGACGAAATTTGCAAGTACGCAAATAAGTACATATCTTTGCAACTGAATCTATAGATATGTTTATATGAAGACAGCCAATTACACAGATTTCAGAGCCAATCTTAAAGGCTACATGGATGCCGTCATTGATGATTGCGAAACCATCATCATCAATCGGGGTAAAGACACAGGAGTTGTACTGATTTCGTTGGACGAATACAATTCTCTGAAAGAAACGGAATATATCATGTCCTCGCCAGAGACCGTGGAAGCAATCCGCAAAGGAGACGAGGAAATAAAAAACGGCAAAGGCATCAAAGTTGAACTGGAAGATTTATGGAAATAATCTTATTGGAGCAGGCCCAAAAAGACCGCGAATATTGGAAAAAATCCGGTAACAAAGCCATAATGAACCGAATAACTGCCTTATTAAAAGACATTATGGAACATCCATATACAGGCATGGGGAAACCGGAAGCTTTGAAATACGACTTGGCTGGTAAATGGTCAAGAAGGATCAACTCCGAACACCGTCTGATCTATTCTGTAAACGAGGACATAATCACCGTCTATGTATTTTCCATGAGATACCATTATTCCAAGAAATAATATGGGCGAGCCTCATAAAATAGTCAGACTCACCCGACGACCAAGCCCTTCAAATATCCTGAACAAGGTTGACAGCTGAACATCAGCCTTACCATTTTCCAAACGGGAAATATAAGTCTTTTTCGTGTCTGCTCCATCACATAACCCCAGGCCATACTGTTGCGATGACAAACGGATACTGGTGCAAAGCCAAACGCACCAGTATCCGTTTGCTGTAGCACTATAGTTAATCCTGACAGACACAACTGAAATTGTTTCTTCTCTTAACTGAAAAAGTTTTTCATTAACACTGTCAACCTATACTACAAATAAGACGTACAACAGTCAACTAAAATCGTTAACATACAGCAAAAAGTTTGTTCCAAGGTTTGGAACACATGTTTCATACCATGAAATACATGTTTCATACTTTGGAATACATATTCCAAACTTTGAAACAAAACTTTCACCACAGAGAAAATACTTTTATAGCATTGTCCTACAACAATTTAAGCACTATGTTTCAGAAAAGTATTAACTATGCCTTGTTTCATAGCCCTTGAAACGTACAAAACGGAAACATTTATCTGACTTGTTTTCATGGTTTTCCTCACGCGAATCCCGCGAATCTCGCCAAAAGGATAAATATAACACCTCAACCATATATATGAATCTTGTTTTATCCCTTATAATATGCCATAATGATGTTTTAAGACACACAAACATAGAAAAAAGAAAGAAATTACTCCTTTCCTTTTGCACATTCACACCTTTTCATTAAATTTGCATCAATTCTGCGCCACAGCGGTGGATTAGGCGGA
>JAXJUI010000064.1:0-2138 GCA_036309165.1 Agathobacter sp.
CACATGAAAATAATCAATATCGGCATTCTGGCCCATGTAGACGCAGGAAAAACTACATTGACAGAAAGTCTGCTATACACCAGTGGAGCGATTGCGGAACAGGGAAACGTGGATAAAGGGACCACAAGAACAGACACTATGATTTTGGAACGGCAGCGCGGAATTACCATTCAGACAGCGGTTACTTCTTTTTGCTGGAATGATTATAAAATCAATATCGTGGACACTCCCGGTCATATGGATTTTTTAACCGAAGCATACCGCTCTTTATCTGTCCTTGACGGAGCTGTTTTAGTCATTTCGGCAAAAGACGGCGTACAGGCACAAACCCGTATATTATTCCATGCGCTTCAGAAAATGGACATTCCGACAATTATCTTTATAAATAAGATAGACCAAAATGGGATCGACCTGCGGCGTGTTTACCAAAGCATTAAAGATAAACTTACCAGTGATATGATTGTCATGCAGGAGGTTTCCCTGTCGCCAAAGATAACCATGACCGATATTTCTGATTTAGACAAATGGGATATGATTATTTCCGGAAGCGATGAACTATTAGAACGATATGTTGCAGAGGATTCTTTGGATATACAGGAATTACAATATGAAAAGTGCAAAAGAACCAGATGCTGCTCTTTGTTTCCTGTTTATCATGGGAGTGCAAAAGACAATTTAGGAACAGAAAAACTGATTGAAGCGATTACAGAAACTTTCATTACAGAAACAGACGATATTCAGTCTGAATTATGTGGATATGTTTTTAAGGTTGAGTATACAGAGCGGAAAAAACGGCTTTCTTATTTACGCCTGTATCATGGGACGCTCCATTTACGGGATACCCTGCTGCTGTCAAAAAAGGAAAAAATAAAGATTACAGAAATGTGTATTCCGTCAAATGGTGAAATCGTCCCGGTTGACCATGCCTGTCCGGGAGAAATTGTTATTTTAGCTGATGATACTTTGAAACTGAACGATATCCTGGGAAATGAAAAACTCCTGCCTCACAAAACACGGATTGATAATCCCATGCCATTACTTCGGACAACGGTAGAGCCGCAAAAGCCGGAGCAAAGGGAAGCCCTGTTAAATGCCCTCGTAGAGATCGCTGATACAGATCCTCTTTTGCATTTTGACATTGATACTGTTACCCATGAGATCATGTTATCTTTTTTGGGAAAAGTACAGTTAGAAGTTATTTGTTCGCTATTAGAAGAAAAATATCATGTGGGCGTGGCTATGAAAGAGCCTTCGGTTATTTATCTGGAAAGACCGCAAAAAAAAGCGAGCTGCACGATTCATATTGAAGTGCCGCCGAATCCGTTTTGGGCATCTATTGGTTTGACTGTAACACCGCTTCCTGTTGGAAGCGGAACACAATATAAAAGCGAGGTATCTCTCGGCTATTTAAACCAAAGTTTTCAAAATGCCGTCATGGAGGGTGTGCGTTATGGAATGGAGCAGGGCTTATATGGCTGGGGAGTGACAGACTGCCAAATTTGTTTTGATTATGGAGTTTATTACAGCCCGGTCAGCACCCCCGCTGATTTTCGTTTTCTTGCGCCTGTCGTGTTGGAGCAGGCATTGAAAAAAGCAGGGACACAACTGTTGGAACCATACCTTTCCTTTACCCTTTTTGCACCGCAGGAATATCTTTCACGGGCTTATAATGATGCACCAAAGTATTGCGCAATCATTGAATCAACCAGACTTGAAAAAGATGAAGTTATTTTTAAGGGGGAAATCCCTGCCCGTTGTATCGGTGAATATAGAAATGATTTGAATTTTTATACAAATGGAAGAAGTGTCTGCATTACAGAATTAAAAGGGTATCAGGAAACTTCCGGCGAGCCTGTATTTCAGCCACGCCGCCCGAACAGCCGTTTAGACAAGATCCGGCATATGTTTCAGAAGATAATGTAACATCTTGCGCAATGCAAACGTTCATTGCTGGCTATTGCGAAATATCATTGATAAAATCAGCATCAGAGAGGAGGAACCATTTTGAACCAGAAACAGACGGATATTACAACAGGAAAGCAAATACGTCATCTGCGAACACAATCGGGAATGACACAGGAAGAACTGGCTGGGAAATTGAATGTTACCCGGCAGGCGCTATCGAATTGGGAGAGAGA
>JAXJUI010000065.1:0-37275 GCA_036309165.1 Agathobacter sp.
GCCCTTGCGGACAAACGGTTTTCAAGACCGCCTCGTTATGACCACTTCGATACCTCTCCGTACCTGTAATCAATTGCTTAGCAATTTGATTTTCATATTCACCGCCGAACGATTGTTTCCTTTCGTTTAGCGCTTGATTATATTACCATGTCTCATACTCAGTGTCAACACTTTTTTAAAACATTTTTTACTTTTTGTTACTTCTCATTATCACTGTTAAACCGCATTCTCGGTGCCGGATAACTCGTTTCACAATCAGCTTGATTATATTATCACGGCACCCACTTCTTGTCAACGGCTTTTTTAACTTTTTTATTACAGATTTTCAGAAAACAAAATATCACTTTTAACCTTCCAACATCATCTTTGCAATATTAATATCTTCCGGTGTTGTAATCTTAATATTACAATAGTCTCCCATTACAAATTTCACCTTTTGTTCCGATGCATACGACACTACCATTGCATCATCTGTAATGAGAGGAATCTCTTTTCCTTCTTCCATATCGCGGTAAACTTTCTCATAAGATTGTTTTAGTAAAGAAAAAGAAAAACTCTGCGGTGTCTGTACTGACCAGAGTGTTTCTCTACTAGGTGTACTAGAAACATATCCGTTTTCGTCTGCTATTTTAATGGTATCTTTAACTGGAACTGCAACAACACATGCCTGTTCCTTCTCTAAGCATTCGATAGACCTTTTAATAATACCCTGGTCAACCATCGGTCTTGCACCATCATGTACCATAACATAATCTGCCAACAATTCGTCAGAACGGTTCAATTGAAGTAACCCCTGATAAACAGAATCATAACGTTCTTTTCCACCAGCAACTACTGCAACCACCTTTCCAAATTGATACTTCTCAACAATCTCCTTTTTGCAATATTCAACATCATCTTTCCCTGTAACCAATACAATAGAAGAAACCGGACTTTCCTCAAAAGCCTTCAAGCTATAATAGATGACCGGTTTCCCATTTAAATCCATGTACTGTTTTGGAATATCACTCTTCATCCTGCTACCAGTTCCCGCAGATAATACAATTGCCGCAAATTTCTTATCCATACGCATTTCCATTTCCTTTTCCCGTTTCTTATATCACACAACAAACTCCCCTACGTCCCTTATATTAATTTTCGCCTCAAAATAATATATATAATCAATCTATACCCTAGCCTATCTTCTCAAACTCGGAACACTCTGTCAAACAGTAAACTCGAGGACATTAAAATCTCTCCAACATTTTTAAAAGCATATTGTGTAAATTACAATTTACACAATATGCCAATCAAAAAACTATACTAGAGATTTTAATGTCCGAGCCATCCCTACCCCTTGCGAGGAGTGTCCCCGAGTTTGAGGTTTGGAACCGCATTAAGATCCCAGCCGTCGCGTTTCCCATTAAGATAATCATAGTATGCAGCCGCCCCAATCATCACCGCATTATCTGTACACAAAATCGGAGAAGGGTGGTAGAATTTTACACCTTTTTCCTTACACATTTCTTCCATCGCCTTACGAATAGTTCCATTTGATGCAACCCCACCTGCGATTGCAAACTTATCCATCTTATACTGATCGATTGCTTTTGCCGCATTTTCTACAAGCACATCCGAAACTGCTTTTTGAAATGATGCTGCCACATCAGCCTGACAGATTTCTTCACCCTTCATCTTTGCTCCATTCAAATAGTTAAGCACAGCTGATTTTAATCCACTAAAACTAAAATCATAAACATCGTCACCAAGTTTTGCTCTCGGGAAAGAAATTGCTTCCGGATTTCCTTCGTGGGAAATTTTTTCAATTTTTGGTCCACCCGGATAACCAAGTCCGATAGCACGAGCTACTTTATCAAAAGCCTCCCCCGCTGCATCATCTCTTGTTCTTCCTAAGATTTCATATTTGCCATAATCTGCTACACGCACAAGATGTGTATGTCCACCCGAAACTACCAAACATAAAAATGGTGGTTCCAAATCTGGATTTTCAATATAATTTGCGCTAATATGTCCCTCGATATGATGAATTCCAAGCAATGGTTTCTTCGCTGCATATGCAAGTGCTTTCGCTTCTGCAACACCAACTAAGAGTGCACCAACCAAACCTGGTCCATATGTTACTGCAATTGCGTCTATCTCTTCTAGCGTTGTATCCGCCTCTCTTAACGCCTCTTCAATTACCTGGTTAATTTTTTCAATATGCTTCCTTGATGCAATCTCTGGAACTACTCCACCATAAAGTGTATGTAAATCAATTTGTGATGAAATAACGTTTGAGCACATTTTACGGCCATTTACTACAACTGCTGCCGCAGTTTCATCACAAGAACTTTCTATTGCAAGAATTCTAATTTCTGATTGACTTGTATCACTCATATCTATTTCTACTCCGCATCATCCGATGGTCCATCAATCTGATAGAACGTCAGAATTTTCCATTTTCCATTTTCATCCTTTCGAAGAACATACTCCTGATATGTCTTCGAATAAGAATTTCCTTCTTTAATAAAATAAGAAGCTGTTACATATGCAATCTTATCCTGATTATCTGTCACATATCTTACTTCAGCAGTGTCACAAACACTCGACTGCGAGATTGTTTTCTTCTTATCTTTATATTCATTTACATCCTGTTGTACAGATGCAATGTAAGTATCTCTTGGGTTAATCTCCAAAAGTTCCTCATCAAAAAGACACAAAGCCTGTTCTGCTAACTGAACAAACTCCTCCTCCGTATATTCTTCACCATAATAGCAGGTAATAATTCTATTATAGAGTTTTATTACCTCTCTTGGTGTTTCCGGATAATCTTTTTCTAAATCCTTTGTAATAATCTTTTGAACTTTTGTCAGTTCCTTTTCTGTACTGTTTCCACCATATTTTTGGTTAAACCAATAAAATCCTCCACATAACAACGCAATAACGACTACCGCAATTGCAACAACCCATGTTTTTTTCATCCCTTAATCCTCCTGGAACAAAAGTTCAACACATTTACCATCTTTTCCTAGATGTGCATTTTCAAAAATTGCACGAACAGCTGGCATATATTCCTCAGCACGTACAAGCGATGGCGAAAAATGTGTTAACCACAATTCTGTAACTTCAGCCTTCTTTGCCATATCTGCTGCTTCATAAAATGTCATATGTTTATATTTCTTTGCATTCGGAATTTTTTCTTTTTCCGCATACATACCTTCACAAATAAACAAATCCGAAGCTTTAGCCGCATCCACAATACAGTCAAGCGGGCGGCTATCTGTACAATAAGTCACTTTGATTCCTTTACGTTCTTCTCCTAAAACCATATCCGGTGTATAGATAATTCCATCACTTTCTATTGTCTGCCCTTTTTGTAAAGGATTCCAAAATTTCATTGGAATGTTCTGCGCCTTGGCTCTTTCAACCGAGAATTTTCCATTACGTTTAATCTCTACCGAATAGCCATAACATAATACATTATGCTTTACACGAAATGCATGAATATGATAGCCATTGATTTCAAAATACTCATCCTGCTCTGTCATCTCTATAAGATTAATTGGAAAAGGAAGTTCAGGCGCAATCGTGCGAAGTGCATTTATCACACGTTCCAAACCTTTTGGTCCAATAATCGTAAGTGGTTCTGTTCTTTCTGCATTCCCCATCGTAAGAAGTAATCCTGGCAACCCGCTCACATGATCCGCATGGAAATGTGTAATACACAAAATATCAATCGGTTTGAAATTTTGTCCAGCTTCTTTCATCGCAATCTGTGTTCCTTCGCCACAGTCAATAAGAAGCTGACTTCCATTATAGCGAAGCATCAATGCTGTTAACCATCTTCTTGGCAAAGGCATCATTCCTGCCGTTCCTAAAAGACACACATCTAACATGAATTCTATTTCGTCCTTTCAAAAATCATTATAAAAGCATCTTCTTTGGGAAAATCATAAAAATTCTTTCTTGTCCCAACATTTTCAAATCCCATTTTCTGATACAGATGAATGGCTGGTTCATTTGAAACCCGAACCTCTAATACCACTCGTTCTACCCCTAGTACAAAGGCTTCCTCGAAGGCTTTTTCTAGAAGACTTTTTCCAATCCCGCTATTTTGCGCATCTTTTAAAACAGCAACATTTGTAATCTCGCCTTCTTCAAAGGAAATGTACATCCCTACATAACCAAGTATTTTCTCTTTTTCTTCTGCCACCAAGAACAAAGCATCTTTGCATGCAATTGCATCTTCAAACGCCTTTTCTGACCAAGGCAACGAAAAATTAGAAGTCTCAATTGCCGAAACTTGTTCTACATCCGCTAGAACCATCTTACGAATTAACATATACGAAAATCTCTTTCCTTTTCCTGACGTTCACGTTCTGCCTGTGAAAGTCTAAGATAATCTGGTTTATGCTCTCTTGCGTGCTGTGCTTTTCCTTCTTGGTAAAGAATACTTCCAAGAACTGCGACACTCGAAGCTTTCTGTTTATTATTCATTGCAGGTGCAAATTCAAAAGGCACTTTTACATTTTCTTCTAAGTATGGACGAAATGCATCAATTCCATCTCCCAAGAAAACAACTTTACGTCCCATCTCATTTACTTTTCCAACAATTTCGTCAATTCCAACTGCACACTGGGGCAAAATTATTTTCATTTCACCATTTATAAATTCGTAGAGTCCTGTATAAGCCTGCTGTCTTCTTGCATCCATAAGCGGACAAATCATTTCCGGATATCCCCACATATTATAAGCAAGCGCATCTACGGTTGGTACCGACACAATTTCTTTCTTTAGCGCAAGGGCAAGTCCTTTTGCTGTTGCCGAACCAATACGAAGTCCGGTAAAAGAACCTGGTCCTGCCGAAACAGCAATTGCATCAACCGTTTCCAAATCAAGTTCTATCATTTTCGCCACTTCATCTAACATTGGCAACAAGGTCTGCGAATGTGTTTTTTTATAATTAACTGTATATTCCCCTAACAGATTATCATCTTCAACAATCGCAACACTTGCTACGGTTGCCGAACTATCTAATGCAAGTATCTTCATGATAATTCCTCTTACTCTACTTCTTTTATCGTTATTCTTCTATAGTCAAAACCTTTTTCAAGATCCTTTTCAATCGTAATTTCTTTTCTCTTTGGAGGAAGAATTTCTTCGATTAAGTTTGCCCATTCAATCATGCAAAGACCATCTCCATAGAAATAATCTTCATATCCAATTTCATCCATTTCTTCGATATCGCCAATGCGGTATACATCAAAATGATAAAATGGCATTCTTCCCTCTTCATATACCTGAACAATGGTAAACGTCGGACTGCAGATTGGTTCGTCAATCAAAAGTCCCTGTGCGATTCCCTGTGTCAAAACAGTCTTTCCTACACCAAGGTCTCCTACCAAAGTATATACTTCACCCGGCATTGCTTCTTGTCCTAAGCGAATTCCAAGTGCTGTTGTCTCTTCTGTTGAATTACTTTCAATTACCGTAACGCGATCCATTTACTTTTTCCTTTTATCAATTTCTATTTCATGTTTACACGATATTTTTCTAACTTTGATTCTGCAATCTGTTTTATCACATCATACTGTTCCACTACCTGCTCTCTTGGAATAATGTAAGCATTAATTCGATTGCTATAAATAAGAACCTGCTTTTTGTTTGATATCATCTTATACACCTGTTCCCAAGGAAGTTCGCCTGAATCTTCCCCTTGTGTAACACGAATATTCTTTTCTGAAATTTCAAAATGTAATTTACCTGAAAGAACCTCGTTCGTTTTCATTGTGATATTGGCCTTTGACCAAAGTGTAACAGGGATGTAAAAAGCCAACACTATCCCCATTCCACTATATAAAAATGTGTATGCAGTCACACCTTGCTGATACGTGGTAATTCCTGCCATTACAAAAATCAAAATTGTAAGTGCAATCGAAATCCATCCATGCATACTTGAATAAGTCTGTCTTATATTAAAACGAAATAAATCTTTTGCCTGTAATTGAATATCAAATTCTGTTTTCATGCTTGTTCTCCCATTTCCATAGTTGTTCACATTATAGCATTTTTCCACGTCTCTGACAAATAAACTTTCCTATAAGACAGGGACAATATAACAGAGATAGAACAAAAAAGGAAATCGCTTAGCGATTTCCTTTAATTATTGGAGATAACGGTTTATAGATTAACATCGCAAGTAATGCACATATCAAACCTTTCACAAAAGTAAATGGTGCATTAAAGACGATGAGACACTGTGGTATTGTTTTTACAAATGGAAGAATTGCCTGATAAAGCTTAAGAACGTTTGCTTCTTCCATAAAATTGAAATAAAATGGATATGTAATAAATAAATTAATAGGGAAACTAATAACTCCCATTACCAAAGCTCCAGCAAACACGGCAATGGTTGCTGTCATCTTTGTCTTCTTTCTTTCATAGATAATTCCAGCCACAAGTACCATAGATGCTCCAAGCAGGAAGTTTGATAACTCACCTACACCACCTGTTGTTGTGATGAAAAGATGTAAAAGATTTTTAATCAAACAAATGACCACTCCACAAACCGGTCCAAAGGCAAATGTTCCAACAAGTGCTGGAAGTTCCGAAATATCCATTTTTATGAAAAATGGCATAATTGGCACATTAAAATCCAAAAACATTAATACAAATGCCACTGCTGAAAGCATCGCTGTCATTGCGATAAATCTTACACTAAAAATTTTTGTTTTCTTCTGATTGTTTTGATTTTCCATGTTTTTTCTCCTTTTGTCATAACTTCTAGGAATTTGGGAGAAACTCGTAATAGAACAAAGAAAACCCCGAGCAAAAACTCGGGGTATACATTCCATTATCCACACATCCGGTAATCACAGGAATAATTCTAGACTCACTCCTGCCAAATACAACGTCTTGTATTCTTCACAAATGCGCGTACTTTCTTCTCTCATCCAGACTGTACTGTCGGTTCTAGAATTTCACTAGATCGGCCACCGAAGTGGTTCACGGACTTTTGGCTTTGCCAATCACCGTCGGTCGGGAATTTCACCCTGCCCCGAAGATTCCTATCAAATTTTACCTTTGCATTATAGTATATTGCGCTCCATATTTCAATACCATTTCGATAAATTTGTTATTTTTTTATCAAACAGTAGAACGATATATGCACAACTTCCTACTCAATTATAATTCCATCAAAGAAGTGGTTACCCTTCTTGAAATTCTGTTTTCTATTTCCAGAATTTCTGTTCTGATTTCCCTGGTTACGATTCTGTCCTTTTTGATTCTGACGATTTCCATTATTCTTTTGTCTGTCATTCTTTTGTCCATCAGAATCTTGTTTCGTTTCTGGTTTTGGAGAATCATTTAACTTCATAGTAAGTTGAATTCTCTGCTTTTTAATATCCACAGACATTACCTTAACATCAACAACATCTCCAACTTTTACAGCTTCCAGTGGATGAGAAATATATCGATCACAAATCTCAGAAATATGAACAAGTCCATCCTGATGTACTCCGATGTCCACAAACACACCAAAATCGATAACGTTACGAACAGTTCCTTTTAATACCATTCCAGGCTGTAAATCTTTCATTTCCAAAACATCGCTTCGCAATATTGGTTTTGGCATATCCTCACGAGGATCACGGCCTGGTTTTTCTAACTCTTTTACGATATCTCTAAGTGTAAGTTCCCCAACACCAAGTTCCTCTGCAAGAGCATTGTAGTCAGCAATCTTATGAGAAATTCCTGCCACATTTCCCCCAGTAACATCATCTGGAGTATATCCAAGTTTCTCTAAGAGTTTTTCCGTCGCATCATATGATTCTGGGTGTACACCTGTTGCATCAAGTGGATTTTTCCCTCCTGTAATTCGCATGAAACCTGCGCACTGCTCATATGCTTTTGGACCAAGTTTTGCAACTTTTAAAAGTTGATTTCTTGCAGTAAACTTACCATTCTCTTCTCGATAATCAACAATATTCTTTGCAATTACTTTTGAAATACCAGAAATATATTCTAAGAGCGATGCAGATGCTGTATTTAAATCTACACCAACTTTGTTTACACAATCTTCTACAACGCCACTAAGAGCTTCACTTAATTTCTTCTGATTCATATCATGCTGATATTGTCCAACACCAATTGATTTTGGATCAATTTTTACAAGCTCCGCAAGTGGATCCTGAAGACGTCTTGCCATAGATGTTGCACTTCTTTGTCCTACGTCAAAATTTGGAAATTCTTCTGTTGCAAGTTTACTTGCCGAATAAACAGATGCTCCCGCTTCATTTACGATAACATACTGTACAGGAACCGGAATCTCTTTTAAAAGTTCCACAATTACCTGTTCCGATTCTCTTGAAGCAGTACCATTTCCAAGCGAAATCAAAGTAACCTTGTATTTTGAAATAAGCTGTTTCATTACAGCTTTTGCTTCATCCACACGATTCTGTGGTGCAGTTGGATAAATAACAGTAGTGTCAAGCACCTTTCCTGTTGGATCTACAACCGCAATTTTGCACCCAGTACGGAAAGCCGGGTCCCATCCGAGAACAACCTGCCCCGCAATTGGTGGCTGCATTAGTAGTTGTTCTAAGTTTTTACCAAATACTTTAATCGCACCATCTTCTGCTTTTTCCGTTAAATCATTTCTAATTTCACGTTCAATCGATGGAGCAATTAATCTTTCGTATGCATCTACAATAACTTCTTTTAAAACAGTAGATGTTTCTGCTTTGTCGTTTTCAATTACTTTTTTCTCTAAGTATCTTTGAATATCTTCTACAGGTGCTTCAATTTTTACAACAAGAATCTTTTCTTTTTCTCCTCGATTAATTGCAAGCACTCTGTGTCCAGCAACTTTATTTAAAGCTTCTGCATATTCATAATACATTTCATAAACAGACTCTGCTTCTGCATCTTTTGCCGTAGAACAAAGCTGTCCACTTTTCATTGTAAGTTCACGAATATAAGTACGATAATCTGCATCGTCTGAAATCATTTCAGCGATAATATCTTTTGCTCCAGCGATTGCATCCTCTGGAGTTTCCACTTCTTTTTCTGCATCAACATATTTTGCAGCTTCTTCCATCAAAGAAGACTCTAAGTTCTGCTGCATAATTAAATTTGCAAGTGGCTCTAATCCTTTTTCTTTTGCAACTGTTGCTCTTGTACGTCTCTTTGGACGATATGGACGATATAAATCATCTACCGCAACCTGTGTTTCTGCAGCAAGAATCTGTGCCTTTAATTCCTCTGTCAACTTTCCTTGTTCTTCGATACTCGATAAAACCGTCTGCTTTTTATCTTCAAGATTGCGAAGATAGGTAAGTCTGTCAAACAAATTACGAAGCACTTCATCATTAAGCGCTCCTGTCACTTCTTTTCGATATCTTGCGATGAAAGGAATTGTGTTTCCTTCATCAATCAATTTTACCGCTGCTTCTACCTGTGCCTTTTTAATTTCAAGTTCCTGGGCAATTTTTAAACAAATATCCATGTATAGTCCTCTCTTAAAGTGTCATATTCTATTGGCCTAGCATAGGCAGATGAAATGCCAGCAGTGCCACATTTTTTACAATAAAATTAATCGCGATGAGTGCAAGACAGATATAAAGATAAACTGGTCTAAAATGCAATGCAATTTTTATCTTACCTCTTGAAACACGTTCAATCGTCTGCGAAACAAGAAACCATCCGCCTCCAACCGTTGCATAAAGCACAAACGGATGAAAATATAATGACCAAAGCGGATGTCCCGCAAGCAGTGCTTTAACCGCTCGCGTTCCTCCGCATCCCGGACAATATATTCCGAAGGCTTGATACATCACACATGGTGGCATATACTTTAGCACTTTTCCTTCTGTAAAAAAGTTAAAAAGCATAAACAAAAGAAATGCTCCAACTATACCCCATCCCATTATAAACAATGCTGTATCCTGTGATTTATCTACCTTAAACATTCTATTCTAATTCCTCTAATCTTCTAAATCATGTGGTCTAAAATCTAATCCACGTGACTCGTCTCCCTCGAGATTTTTGCCAAATTCATAATCATTGCCTGGGAGAATTGCATTTAAAACAATACCTGCTATTGCTGCAATTGCAAGAGCTGTAAGTGTAATTGATGTTCCTGCGATTGTAAATGTAAGACCATTTGAAAATCCAAGTCCGCATACTAAAATCACAGCTGCAATAATTAAGTTTCTAGCCTTTGTAAAGTCTACTTTGTTTTCAACAATATTTCTAACACCGATTGCCGAAATCATTCCGTAAAGAACGAATGAGACTCCACCGATAATTGATGCTGGCATGGAACCAATAATTTCAGATACCTTTGGAATAAATGCAAGTACGATTGCGTATACTGCTGCAAGACGAATTACTCGTGGGTCATGTACCCCGCTCAATTCTAGTACACCGGTATTTTCACCATATGTTGTATTTGCTGGTCCACCAACCATTGCAGAAAGAGATGTTGCAATACCATCTCCAATCAATGTACGATGTAAACCTGGATCTTCGATAAAGTTTTCTCCAACAGTTGCTGAAATAGCTGACATATCGCCAATGTGTTCCATCATAGAAGCAATTGCGATTGGTGCCATAACAAGAATTGCTGTGAGATCAAATTTTGGAAGCTGGAACGGTGGAAGTCCTACCCAGCTTGCGCTAGCAACACTTGCAAAATTAAAGATTGCTGTTCCATCCGGATTTGTTACACCAAATCCATGAAGAACAAGTGCTACTGCATACGAAATTACTACGCCTAAAAGAATAGGAATAATCTTAAACATTCCTTTGCCCCAAATGTTAAAAATAACAATCACAGCAAGTGCTACAAACGCAAGCAACCAGTTTGTTGATGCATTATTTACTGCTGATGGTGCAAGGCTAAGTCCAATACAAATAATAATTGGTCCTGTTACAACTGGTGGTAAGAATTTCATAACTCTCTTTACACCAACAAGTTTAATAACAAGTGCCAATACCAGATATAAACATCCAGCTACGATAATACCGCCACATGCATAAGAAAGCTTGTCCGCATCTGACATATTAGCAAATTTACCTGCATCCAGGTTTGCAATTGATGCAAATCCGCCTAAGAAAGCAAATGACGATCCAAGAAATGCTGGAACCTTAAATTTCGAACACAAATGGAAAAACAGTGTTCCAACGCCCGCACAAATTAATGTTACCTGAACTGATAAAACCTGTTTATCGCTCCCGAAATAACCATTTACAAGAATTGGAACAAGAATCGTTGCCCCAAACATTGCAAACATGTGCTGTAATCCAAGCAATAGCATCTTTGGAATGCCTAGTGCTCTCGCGTCACGAATGACATCTTTTTTGTTGTTCATAAAATACATCCTCCTTTTTATCTGTGTGCTAAGCACACAAAAGAGCATTTCGCTCTTTTATTCAAGATTATAAAATTTTCGTTGTCCATTTCGAACAATCCCAGACATCTCCAACGATATCCTGATAAAACTCAGGTTCGTGGCAAATAAGAAGTACAGTTCCACGATATTCCTGCAATGCACGCTTTAATTCATCTTTTGCATCTACGTCGAGATGGTTGGTAGGCTCGTCCAATAAAAGAATGTTGGTATCTTTATTAAGAAGCTTACATAGTCTCACCTTTGCCTGCTCTCCACCAGATAGTACCCTTACCTGACTTTCAATGTGTTTTGTAGTAAGTCCGCATTTTGCCAACGCAGAACGGACTTCGTACTGCGAATATGATGGAAATTCATCCCAAATTTCCTGAATACAAGTATTGGTATTTTCTCCTTTGATTTCTTGTTCGAAATAACCTATCTCAAGATTTTCTCCTAAAGTTACACTACCCTTTAATGATGGAATCAAACCCAAAATACTCTTAAGAAGAGTTGTCTTACCAATACCATTTGCTCCAACAAGCGCAATCTTTTGTCCACGCTCCATAGAAAGATTTAAAGGTTTTGAAAGTGGTTCATCGTATCCGATTACCAAATCCTTTGTCTCAAAGACATACTTTCCAGGAGTTCTTCCTAAACGGAAATTAAATTCTGGCTTTGGTCTTTCCTGCGCCAACTCAATAATATCCATCTTATCAAGCTTCTTCTGACGTGACATTGCCATATTTCGTGTTGCAACACGCGCTTTATTTCTAGCAACAAAATCTTTTAGTTCGTTAATCTCCTGCTGTTGTTTACGATACGCTGCTTCAAGCTGTGATTTCTTTACCTCATAAACTTCCATGAATTTATCATAATCTCCAACATATCTATCTAAGTGCTGGTTTTCCATATGATAAATAATATTAATTACAGAATTTAAAAATGGAATATCATGACTAATTAAGATGAATGCATTTTCATATTCCTGCAAATAGCGCCTAAGCCATGCAATATGTTCTTCATCCAAATAGTTGGTAGGCTCGTCCAAAAGTAAGATATCTGGCTTTTCTAATAAAAGTTTTGCAAGAAGCACTTTCATTCTCTGTCCACCTGACAAATCCGTTACATCATGGTCAAGGCCAAGTTCTAATAGCCCAAGTGCACGTGCAACTTCTTCTACTTTTGAATCAATAATATAAAAATCATGATTTGTAAGCGTATCCTGGATTGTTCCGAGTTCTTCCATCATAGCATCCATTTCATCCGGATCAGCTTCACCTAGCTTATCACAAATCTGATTCATGTTTTCTTCCATTTCAAATAACCATGCAAAGGCAGATTTTAATACACTTTCAATGGTCATTCCTTTTGTCAGCGTAGAATGCTGATCCAAATAGCCAACACGTACGTTTTTCGACCATTCAACCTTTCCTTCATCCGGCATCAATTTCCCGGTTACAATATTCATAAAGGTTGACTTTCCCTCTCCATTCGCACCAACAAGACCAATGTGTTCTCCTTTTAACAAGCGAAAAGAAACATCATCAAAAATGGCACGATCTCCAAATCCATGGGTCAGGTGTTCTACGTTTAAAATACTCATATTTCTATTCCAATCTAATCTTTATCTATTTTATCTTTGTAATAATTTCATCTACAATCGCACTTGCCACTTGTGATTTTGACATAATTTCAAGTTCTTTGCAATCATCTGCCGTGATAATAGTAACGATATTTGTGTCTGTACCAAATCCCGCACCTGCCACTTTCAAATTGTTTGCAACAATCATATCCACATTTTTTTTCGAAAGCTTTACTCTTGAATTTTCTAACATATTTTCTGTTTCCATAGAAAACCCACAAATAAACTGTCCATCTTTTTTATGATTGCCAAGGTACATAAGAATATCCTCTGTACGTTCTAATTCAAGAGTAGAATCTCCCTCTTTTTTCTTCATTTTTTCATCCGCAGGATTTGCTGGTCGATAATCTGCGACCGCAGCAGTTTTGATAATGATATCCTGCTCAACTGCAACTTCCTTTACTGCTTTTGCCATGTCAGCTGCAGATATGACTGGAATTACTTTTACACCAAGTGGTGTTTCAATATTCACAGGTCCACTCACTAAAGTCACGTTCGCACCACGTCTTACGCAATTTTGCGCGATAGCATACCCCATTTTTCCAGTCGAATGATTTGTAATATAACGAACCGGATCAATTTTTTCCTGTGTTGGTCCTGCTGTTACCAACACATTCTTTCCAATCATATCTTTCTTACATGCAATTTCCTGCAAAATGAAAGAAAGTAACGTTTCCGGTTCAGGCATTTTTCCTGCACCTGTATCTCCACACGCCAAATACCCACTTGCAGGGTCGATAATCTTAAAACCATAATTTTCTAACTTTTGCAAGTTATCCTGCACGATTTGATTCTCATACATGTTTGTATTCATCGCAGGTGAAACAAGTTTTGGACATTTGCATGCCAAAATGGTTGTAGTAAGCATATCATCCGCAATTCCATTTGCCATTTTACCAATAACATTAGCCGAAGCTGGCGCTACTAAAAACACATCTGCTTTCTTTGCTAACGAAACGTGTTCCACATTATACTGAAAATTACGATCAAATGTATCTACTAAACATTTATTACTTGTCAATGTTTCAAACGTAATTGGATTAATAAAATTCGTTGCATTCTGCGTCATGATCACATGGACATCTGCATGCAATTTTACAAGCGCACTTGCAAGTGAGGCAATCTTATACGCTGCAATGCTTCCTGTTACCCCAAGCACTACTGTTTTCCCTTTTAACATGTTTTTTCCTCCACCAAATTATTCTTCGATTGGTTTAATTTTTGTAAGGACAGCTCCAAGAGCAGATACAATAATAGCGGCCACAATAGCTTCTACCACACCGTTAAAACTGATAACACTGCCAATCACACCAAGAACTGCTGTTGGGTCAATAGATAATGCATTTGCATATGGTTCTTTATATAATACAAAAATTCCACCCATAACGAGAATTGTATTTACCATTGCACCTGTTGCCCCAGCCCAAACAAAGGAAAGCATATTTCCATTTTTCTTTATTGCTGTATATTCTAATGCAGCAAATACTACAAGGCCAATCACAACACTAATGACAAGAACAACTGTTGTTGACATTGATTCTTTTACCAAACGCAAAATAAATGCATTTACACCAAATAACACAAATGCCGAAATCACTACATTAAGAATGGTAGCTCCAACTTTTTTATTCTCTGCTGATAATACTTTTTTAATTCCTTTATATACAAAGAAAGGAACAACACCAACTAAGATACGTGGCACAAAGCAAATAAATGCACTCTTAAATATACCACTTGGTCCAATTACACTTGATGCAAGCACTGGTGAAAAAACAAATGCCGATAACGTTGCTGGCATAATTGTATTTTTAAGAAAACTTGTAAAACCGAAAACAAATCCCAAAAACGCGCCTTTCTTTGGACCACAGAATAAGGATCCAAGAATAACCGGAATATGGATAATTGTCGCATTAATAATTCCAAGCGGAATATATCCAAGTGGAGTAAATGCCATAATAATGATAATCGCGGTAAATAGGCTAGCTAAAACTAATCCTGCTGTTTTATTGTTTCTCATTTTCTATTCCTCCTCTTCTGGTAACTCCAGAAATAAAATTCTACTCAACCTCTGATATCATACTATATTCTTAGATTTTTCGCAATCTGAACCTAGCTTCACTTACTGTTCTTTCTAGAACTGAGGTGTCAAACGGTTTCTGAATATAATTGTATTATCATAATGCGCAGAGATAACCTCTAATCTTTGTGACTAATGAAGGATATTAGATTTTCTTAATGTTCTGTAAGTAACCTAGCAATTCAGCAACAGGACGTTGCTGAAAGTCCAAGCTGAGCCACGATGGCGAATCTTGGACGGTTGTGTTCCTCCTATGAAGTTTACTCAGAACATTTAGAAAATGTTATATCCGTAATCCGGAACAAAGATTAGAGGTTATCTCTGCGCATTATGAATATATAAGCTAAGCAAAAACCGTTTGACACCCTAATTCGTAAAAGAGCCTCACTTCCGAATTTCTTCGGAAGTGAGGCTCTTCGTCTAAAAATGACTATGCGTTCATTTCGCTTTTTAATGCTGTAATTAAAGTTGGAACAATTTTGTTTAAATCTCCAACTAAACCGTAATCAGCAACATCGAAGATTGGAGCATCTTCATCTTTGTTGATTGCGATGATAAGATCAGATTCTTCCATACCAGCTACGTGCTGAATTGCACCTGAAATACCGATAGCGAAGTAAATCTGTGGACGTACAGTTTTTCCTGTCTGTCCTACCTGGTAATCTGGAGCCATCCAACCATTTTCAACAACAGCACGTGAACAGCTAACCATTCCACCAAATACGTCTGCTAATTCTTTTAACATTGCAAAGCCTTCTTCGCTTCCAACACCACGACCACCTGATACAAGTACTTTAGCGTCCATAATGTTTTCAACCTGTCCAACTGCTTTAACAACTTCCATAATTTCTACATATCTGTTGTTTGGAGTAAATCCTGGATTGTAGTTAATTACTTCTGCTGTTCTTCCAGCTTCACGAGGAAGTTTCTGCATAACGCCTGGACGTACAGTAGCCATCTGTGGACGGTTATCTGGACAAGCGATTGTAGCAATTGTGTTTCCACCAAATGCTGGACGAGTCATAAGTAACTGATTGTGTTTCTGTTCCTGTCCTGCAACTGGATTAAGAGGGAAATCACCGATTTCAAGCACTGTACAGTCAGCTGTAAGTCCTGTTGCAACTCTTGCTGAAACTGTAGGACCAAGATCACGTCCGATAGCTGTTGCACCAACTAACATGATTTCTGGTTTGTATTCATTGATTACAGAAGCTAATGCATGTGCATATGGTTCTGTTCTGTATGTTTCTAATTCTGGATCGTCAACAACGATAACTTTGTCAGCGCCGTATTCAGCTAAGTCTGATACTAATCCGCTTACGTTGTGTCCAAGAAGAACTGCAGTAACATCAGTTCCTAAAGCACCAGCTAATTCTTTTGCTTTTCCGATTAATTCGAAAGCGATTGAGCTGATTTCATTGTCTACCTGCTGTGCGTAGATATATACGCCTTTATACTGTTCTAAACCCATGTTTTTCACCACTTTCTTTTATTATTAGATAATGTGTTTCTCTTTGAACTTCTCTACTAAGAAAGCTACTGATTCAGTTGGATCAAGTGTAACTTTCTGTCCAGCACCTTTACGTACTTTGTCAGAAGCTTTAGCGATCTTTGTTGGAGAACCTTTAAGACCAAGGTTTGAATCATCAACATCTTTAAGATCTGCTCTTCCCCAAACTGTTACTTCTTTGTTATATGCATCGAAGATTCCGCCTGGAGTCATGTATCTAGGAACGTTTAATTCAGAAAGTGCTGTAATTAAACATGGCATCTGAGCTTTTACCATATGGTATCTGTCTTCATACTGACGTTTAACAACAACTGCGTTACCTTCTACTTTGATATCTTCTGCATAAGAAATTACTGGTAATGAAAGATGTTCAGCAATCTGTGGACCAACCTGAGCTGTATCACCGTCGATAGCCTGACGTCCTGTAATAATTAAATCATAATCAATATTTCTTAATGCACCTGCAAGTGTTGTAGATGTAGCCCATGTATCAGCTCCACCTAAAACTCTATCTGTTACAAGAATTGCATTATCAGCGCCCATTGCTAATGCTTCACGAAGAACGTCATCAGCTTTTGGAAGTCCCATTGTAAGAACTGTTACTTCAGCGCCTGTTTCTTCTTTGATTTTTAATGCTGCTTCAAGACCAGCTTTATCATCTGGGTTCATGATTGCAAGCATAGCTGCTCTATCAAGTGTTCCGTCTGGATTAAACTTTACGCCACCCTTTGTATCAGGAACCTGTTTAATACATACTACGATTTTCATGTATTTTATCTCCTTATATTCTTTATTCTGCCATCATTGGCTTTTGCATCTTAATCTCGAAATTCGACTATTTAAGAAGTGCACCAGAAATTACCATACGCTGAACTTCTGAAGTTCCTTCGTAAATTTCTGTAATCTTAGCATCACGCATCATACGTTCTACATCATATTCACGGATATATCCATATCCACCGAATAACTGTACAGCTTCAGTTGTAACAGCCATAGCTGTTTCTGCAGCAAATAATTTTGCCTGAGCAGCTTCTACTGAGTAAACATTCTGTGTAGCTTTTGCCATAGCAGCTTTGTAAACTAACATTTTAGCAGCTTCTACTCTTGTAGCCATATCTGCAAGTTTGAACTGTGTATTCTGCTGAGCAGCGATTGCGCGACCAAACTGTTTTCTTTCTTTTGTATATTCGATTGTGCGTTCTAATGCACCTTCTGCAATACCAAGAGCCTGAGCAGCGATACCAATACGTCCACCATCAAGTGTGTGCATTGCAACTGCAAAGCCTTTGCCTTCTTTTCCAAGGAGATTTTCTTTTGGAATTCTGCAGTCTTCGAAAATTAATTCGTATGTAGCAGATCCACGGATACCCATTTTCTTTTCTTTTGTTCCGAATGAGAAACCTGGTGTTCCTTTTTCTACGATAAATGCAGAGAAGTTTTTCTTCTTTCTTCCTCTTGCATCTTCAACAACTGAAGTAATAGCGAAGATAATGTAAACATCTGCATATTTACCGTTTGTGATGAAACATTTAGATCCGTTAAGAACCCATTCGTCTCCATCTAAAACAGCTTTAGTCTGAACACCCTGAGCGTCAGTACCAGCACCTGGTTCTGTTAAACCGAAAGCACCGAGTTTTTCTCCGCTACAAAGAGCTGGAACATATTTCTGTTTCTGTTCTTCTGTACCGTATGTCATGATTGGGTCAACGCAAAGTGATGTATGAGCTGATACGATAACACCTGTTGTACCACAAACTTTTGACATTTCTTCTACACACATAATGTATGTCAATGGGTCACATCCCTGTCCGCCGTATTCCTTTGGAACTGGGATTCCTAAGAATCCGTTTTTACCCATTTTTTCAACGATTTCCACTGGGAACTGTTCTGTTTCGTCAGTTTCCTGTGCAAAAGGTTTTACTTCGTTCTCAGCAAACTCTCTAAAAAGTGTGCGAGCCATCTCATGTTTTTTGTCTAAAGTGAAATCCATGATTTAAATCCTCCGATATTTTAATTATTTGCTGTAGTCAAAGAAACCTTTTCCAGTTTTCTTTCCTAAGTTTCCTTCAGCAACCATTTTCTTAAGAAGTGGAGCTGGAGCATATTTATCATCGCCTGTTTCATTATGAAGTACTTCCATAATAGCAAGAACGATATCAAGACCAATTAAGTCACCTAAGTGAAGAGGTCCCATTGGATGAGATGCACCTAACTGCATAGCGATATCGATATCTTCTGCTGTAGCTGTACCAGCATCTAATACGTTAATTCCTTCGTTGATCATTGGAATTAAGATTCTGTTTACTACGAAACCTGGAGCTTCCTTAACTTCTACTGGAGTTTTTCCGATTTCGATAGCGATGTCTTTAATTTTCTGAACCATTTCATCTGGTGTGTTTTCGCCTTTGATTACTTCAACTAATTTCATTCTATCAGCTGGGTTGAAGAAGTGCATACCGATCATTGGACGATCTAATCCTTCACCAATTTTTGTGATAGAAAGTGATGATGTGTTTGAAGCAAACATACAATCTGGTTTAACGATTGTCATTAATTCTTTGAAGATGCTCTGTTTGATTTCCATTTTTTCAAGAGCTACTTCTACTACTAAATCACAGTCAGCACAAATGTCGTTTAAACCAACTTTGATTCTTCCAAGGATTTCTTCACCTTTTTCAGCTGTGATTTTTTCTTTTCCTACTAAGAAGTTAATGTTTTTTGTGATTCTAGCAAGACCACCCTGTGCATATTCTTCTTTGATATCACAAAGACGAACTTCGTATCCGTCTGTCATAGCAAATGCCTGTGCGATTCCAGCACCCATTGTACCAGCACCAATAATACCTACGATCATTTCTTGATCCTCCTTAAATATTTTTAATTAATTGTCTTCGCGAGCGTGTGATTAATATTTTTCTACAATTGTACTGCAGCCCATTCCGCCACCGATACATAATGTAGCAAGACCTCTGTTTGCTCCACTACGTTTCATTTCATGTAACAATGTTACAAGAATACGGCATCCTGAAGCTCCAACTGGATGTCCAAGAGCGATTGCTCCACCGTTTACGTTTACTTTTGACATATCGAAGTTTAAGTCTCTTGCTACTGCGATTGACTGTGCTGCGAAAGCTTCGTTAGCTTCTACTAAATCGATATCATCAATTGTAAGACCTGTCTGAGCAAATACTTTACGTGTAGATGCAACTGGACCAACACCCATGATTTCTGGTTCGCATCCACCAAGTGCTCCAGCTACCCATGTAGCAAGTGGTGTAACACCAAGTTCTTTTGCTTTCTCTTCGCTCATAACAACGATTGCTGCTGCACCATCGTTAATTCCTGAAGAGTTACCAGCTGTGATTAAGCCACCTTCTTTTCCTGAACAGCATTTAAGTGCTCCAAGGCTTTCTGCTGTAACACCAGCACGTGGGCCTTCATCAACTTTGAAATCAACAACTTCTTTCTTAACTTTAACTGGAACTGGAACGATTTCGTCATCGAATTTTCCAGCTGCGATAGCAGCTTCACATTTCTGCTGGCTGTTTGCTGCGAATGCATCTAATTCTTCACGTGTGATACCATATTTGTCACATACGTTTTCTGCTGTAATCATCATATGGTAATGATTGAAAGCATCTGTTAATGCATCATTTACCATTGTATCGATAATTGTTGCGTTGTTCATTCTATATCCAAAACGCGCTTTTGTCATAGCATATGGTGCCATTGACATATTTTCCATACCACCAGCTACAACGATATCAGCTTGTCCTGAAAGGATCTGAGCTGCAGCTTCGTTTACACATTTAAGACCAGAACCACAAACAACGTTTAATGTAACTGCTGGAACTTCGATTGGTAAACCAGCTTTGATTGATGCCTGACGAGCAACATTCTGTCCCTGAGCTGCCTGGATTACGCATCCCATTAATACTTCATCAACCTGTTCAGGTTTAACACCTGCTCTGTTTAATGCTTCTTTGATTACGATTGCGCCGAGTTCAACTGCTGGTGTGTTGCTTAATGCTCCACCCATTCTACCGATAGCTGTACGACATGCGCCTGCTAAAACTACTTTTTTTGCCATAATGTTATCTCCTTTAATTTATTTATGAACAAAATTCGCTGTTAAATTTTTAACGAATTAAGTCTAGCACATTTTCCCTATAAAATCAACCAATTTTAAACTTCTTCTCGTGGAAATCCATGTATTTTTTTGAACACAAATCGCCTTTTATCTATTAGTAAAATACTTGCCGGTCTATCACGTCCCCCGGTGTCGGCGGATTATTAATATCCCTTGGGGCATAAAAGGCAAGCCAATTTCCTGAAACACCACCTGAAATTGCAGCATTTGCAGCATTAATACAGCTTTGCGTTGCCAGTCCATTTTCTAAAACAAGGGCAAGTTTTCCACTTGCTACCGGCGAAAACTGATTTGCCTGATAAATCACTCCAGTAATCGAATTTGGATAATAGGTACAATTCACCCGGTTTGCTACAACCGATGCCACCGCCAATTGTCCCGCGTAAGATTCTCCCCCCGCTTCACAATAAACCAAAGCTGCAAACAGTTCTGCCTCACCCGGTGCCACATTTAATGGAGTACCAAACAGGTGACCATCTCTTTCTTCTAAGGCCTTAATATTGTTATACACAGTCCCACCATTTTGCGGAACCTTTTGTTCATTAAGGCTCTGCTCATACGCTTCCATCGCAGCAATCTGTTCCGCCAGCGCAGCAGACTCTTCTTCTTTTCCCGCAATCGCACTTTCACTATATGCAATCTCGTTTTTCTGGCTTTGAATCGTTGCCAAAAGAGAAGCTTCAGCAGTTTCTAATTCTTCTTGTTGCGCCAGCAAATTCGCCTGCGCATTTTCTAACTCTTCCTTATAGGAAGCAACAAGTTCCATCGTCTCCTGGTATTCAGCTAACATATCCCTATCGTAACTTGTCATTGCACTCATGTACTCCACACGATTAACAAAATCTGCAAAGTTCTCTGCTTCAAATAAAGACATCCAGCTTAAATCCTGTCCGTTTTCATACATGTACTGAATACGTAATTTCATGTTCTCATACTGTTCTGTTGCCAAAGCTGTACTTTCGTCCAGCAAAGCTGTTGTTTCTTCGATTGCAAGTTCATTCTCAGCAATCTGTTCCTGCAGTTCACTCAAATCTGAAGAAACCGTGTAAAGCTCTGAATTCATATCTCCAAGAGCATCCTCAAGTGTTTCCTTTAACTCTTCAATCTCCTGTTTTTCTGCCTCAACCTGCTGTTGCTGTTCTTTTAGTTCAGAGGATGTCGTTGCATAAGCTTGATGAATATCCCCATATACAATTGTAAACCCAAAAAGGAATGTAAATAACACTCCCACTTTTTTCCATTTATTCTGGTTTTTTCTCGTCATATCCACATCTTATCAGATTGTTTTCACCAAGACAATATGGTATATTTATACAAAATGGCACTCACAAAATAGGAGGTTTTTCCATGCAGTTTGTAAAAACAGAAGATTTAAAGCCGGGTATGCGTCTTGCAAAGCCTGTTTACAACAAAAATGGTGTTTTACTGTACGACAGAAACTCAAAGCTCACTCTGCCTGGAATTAACAGTATCTCAAACTTTGGGTTAATTGGAATCTATATTCTCGAGCCTGCAGAGCCACTCCCTCCATTATCACGTGAAGACATCGAATTCGAACAAAGTCAAACCATTTTTCTCTTTAAGCTTCGCGAAGCATATGACCAAATCAAAAAGAGAAAAAAAATGGATAACTTTCATCTTTTGGTACAAGACATCGAGTCTTCATATGGCACTCTAAATCACCGCGTAAACTTTAATCAAAACCTACGGAGTGCGGATGATTTCGTGTATAAGCACTCGATAAGTACAGCTATCTTATCTGCGCTTATTGGCCACACTATGAATCTATCCCATAGTGAACTTTCTTCACTAATCGCTGCTTCCTTACTTTTTGATTTTGGATACCAGTTCGTTCCAAGACCAATTATTGAAAAAGGGAATGATTTGGTAAAAGATGACGAAGAAATCATCTGGAAAAATCTGGAAAAAGGGCTTAGTTATCTTGATATGTATAAAACAGATTTTGGTTTCATGCCTAAAGCACACAACATCATTCAGTATTACATCATGTCACAAAGTGAAAATAACACCCTAAAAAATCCAGACGAATCACTTTTAAAACTTGCAGATATTTTACGCGTTGCAGATAATTTCGATTTGATGACAGGAATGAACATCGGTCATAAACCAGAATCAGAAATTATGGCCATGCGCCATCTCGAACGAGAGCCAGATTTTTTCAACGAAGACGTAGTAAGTGCACTCGCTGCGTCTATCCATATCGTTCCGATGGGTGCAAGTGTTGATTTATCAACTGGAGACAAAGGAATTGTTCTTGAAGAAAATCCAGAGCAATACATCAAACCTCTGATTTTGCGAATCTCAAACAACCAGATTTATGACTTGAGCAATCCTACCATTTCAAGACATATTCACATCATTGATATTATGAAAACTATGGATAACCGAATTGAAATCGATGAAGAAACCTTAAAACATTTCAAAGCCGATACTAGAATTATCGAAACTACTAACAAATTCCGCAAAGCTTTCGGTCAAAATAAAAATTCCACCCCAAAGGATGGAATTCGAATCTAATTCTAAAACGTAATAAATAAGTAGATAAACAGACCAATTGCAAGCACGATTGAAAAACCAATTCCAAGTGCGGCAAGAATCACAAGTGCTTTATCAGATATCTTCTTTACCGGATAGTCTGTTTCACTTTTTACTTTACATTTTAATGATACAAATGGCGCCTGCATGTTTGCAGGTGCTTTTATATATGTAAAACCTTGTCTTAAAAAGAAATTTGCAGTCCATACAGGCATTGCGTTCACCGTCACATACTCTTTTTTTAGCACATTCACTGCATAGTTTTTCATTTCTTTTAAGAGTTTTTTCCCGGCCCCTCTTCTAAGAAAATATCCATGCACGTAAAGCATAGTAATATGTCCTTCTATTGTCATTGCAGAAATACCGCAAAGCTGATTTCCTTCAAACGCGCCCCAAACAACAAGTTCTTTCTGCATCACTTTTTCTGCAATTTTTCCTGGAACTGCATAATCATAAAAAGCCTGTACCATTTCCGGCTGCGGAACAGTCGCTTGAAGTCCCTGCTCAAACACACCTCTTGCAATAATTACTCCCTGTTCAATTTCATATGGCATAAGTATTCTAACAAACATTTTTCTATCCTCATTTTTATTCTCTACTAATTTTCAATCAGTCGATCCCTTAATCCACTATAACGTTTCTGCTGAGAATTATTTAAGATCATCTCATTAAAAGTAACATCATTTCCTACCATAGTAACACACTTTTTTGCTCTTGTAACTGCTGTATATAATAAATTTCGATTCATAAGCATACGTGGTCCACTCAAAAGTGGAATTACAACAGCCGGATACTCAGAACCTTGAGATTTATGAATTGTAATTGCATATGCAAGCTCTAATTCATCCAGCAGTTTATACGAATACTCCACCATTTTCCCTTCGTCAAAAGAAATGGTAATCGTCTCGGTATAATCGTTTATTTCTTCTATAATCCCCATATCTCCATTAAAAATACCAGTCCCTTTATCAATACAAAGACCATATTTTGAACGCACCTCCCACTCAAGGTGATAGTTATTCTTTGTCTGCATAACTTTGTCACCCTCGCGGAAAATCGTACCACCGTATTCCTTCTCTTTCTTTCTCTTATCCGGTGGATTTAGGTAACCCTGTAAAATCGTATTAAGTCGCTCCACACCAAGAAGTCCTTTTCGCATCGGTGTAAGAACTTGAATATCATATTCACTGGCATCTACAAACTTTGGAAGTTTCTGTTTAATCAGCTGCACGGTAACATTAATAATCTTATCCGCCTCATATCTTTTCAAAAAGAAGAAATCCATACTCTTATTATCAAGCGCTACTTCTTCTCCTTTATTGATTTTATGTGCATTCACAATGATATCACTTGTACTTGCCTGACGGAAAATTTTTGAAAGATGAACTGTATTAAACTGCTTCGAATCAATCATATCCTTAAGCACACTTCCCGGCCCAACACTCGGAAGCTGATTCACATCTCCAACCAAAATCAACCTGGTCCCTGCAACAATGGCTTTTAATAAAGAATACATAAGTGTAATGTCTACCATTGACATCTCATCTACAATGATTACATCTGTCTCGAGTGGATTTTGCTCATTTCTTTCAAATCCAACATTTCCTTCAACACCACCATTTAATTCCAATAAACGATGGATGGTTTTTGCCTCAAATCCAGTTGTTTCGCTCATTCTTTTTGCTGCTCTTCCAGTCGGTGCCGCAAGGAAAATATCCATTCCTTCCATTTCAAAATATTTGATAATGGTATTAATCGTTGTTGTTTTACCAGTACCAGGACCACCAGTAATAATCAAAAGACCATTTCTTACCGCTTCTTTTACAGCCTCAACCTGATGCTCGTCTAGTTCCATCTTTGTCTGCTTTTCAATTCGTTTGATACGATCCATGATTTCAATGTCAGGAACATCATATCCCACGTCAAGCTGCTTTAACATCGCAGCTGTATTTGCTTCCATATAAAAAAACGTCGACGCATAAATCTGTGTCACATCACCAGCCTGTCTCATCACAAGCTTACGGTCGAGAGTCAGATTCATATAATGTTTTTCAATATGTTCACCCTCTACCCCAAGTAACTGCGACGCGCGTTCTGTCAATTCTTCCATTGGCAAAAACGTATGTCCTTCTCCAGTCGCCTGCAAAAGCGTATATAAAATACCACTTCGAATTCGAAAATCCGAATCCGTTCGAATCCCAACTCTCGATGCAATTTCATCTGCTGTTTTAAAACCAACCCCATCGATATCATCTGCTAATCGATATGGATTTTCTTTTAATATTCCATAGATTTCCTGCCCATATGTATTGTAAATCTTTACTGCCAGATTGGTTGTAATTCCGTATTGCTGCAAAAAAATCATCGCCTGCCGCAAATCCTTTTTGGAATTAACCTGATCCGCGATTTCCATCGCTTTTCGTTCACTAATTCCCTTTACTTCCGCAAGCCGTTCTGGTTCCTCTTCAATAATACGAAATGTATCTTCTTTAAATCTGCGAACAATTCTTGCTGCAAGTGCAATCCCAATTCCTTTGATTGCTCCCGATCCTAAATAGCGCTCAATTGCAATTTCATCCTGAGGTGCTTTTTCCTCAAAGCTCGTCACCTTAAACTGTGTTCCATAAGTTGGATGTTCTGTAAACTCTCCCGTAGCTTCGATATTTTCACCTTCTGCAATATCTGAAAAAATTCCCACGCATGTGATTTCTTCTTCATCAACAACAAGAACTAATACCGTATATCCATTGTCTGCATTTCTATAAATAATGTGGTCTACATAACCTAATATTTTTTCCACGTAATTTCCTCACTACTTTGCTTTACTCTACGCCTAGTATACCAAAGACCTTTCTATTATGAAACATAAAAATCAGGAGTCTTATCACTACACCGTGACAAAACTCCGTAATCATCATTTCAATATTTATTTCTATCTTTCTAGCCTATTTTTCTCCCGCTTTCTCTTCTACGGTCGGAATATTATAGTTTCGTTTCATCTGTTCATACAACTGCTGTGTATAATTCTCCCCAATCGAATCTACGATTTCATCCGCCATCATCTCAATGACAGAATCCATATGCATATCCTTGTACTGTGCCATCGTTGAATCTTCGTCATCGCTTGACATAAAGGTATCTTTCATTTCTTTTAACACCTGTTCCACAAAGTATGACTCAAAATCTTTTAAAATTCCTTTTAATTCTTCTTCTGATGTATCAGCACCAATATTTTTTGCCGCAGATGTAAGCGCATCGGTTTTTGAGTTTGTTTTATTGTTTGTATTTGTATCAATCATTGAGTTGATGCCAGAAATTGATGAAAAATCCATATTCTTCCTCTTTTTTATCGAACTAATCTATTGGTTTCACTTCACAATACTACAAATCACTATCTCTTCAAGTTGTTCGCAGTGTCAAGCATAGAATCTGCTGTTGTAATTGCCTTTGAGTTTAATTCATAAGCACGCTGTGCAATGATTAAATTTACCATCTCATCTGCAACCTGTACGTTAGAACCTTCCAAACGATTCGAAAAAATCTTGCTATTTGTAAGACCTTCAACAGTTCCTTCTAACATTGGATTTCCTGAAGCTGCTGTAGCTCTTAATCTACTGTTTGCTAATTTTTCTAATCCTGCCGGATTGTTAAACTGATACACTCCAAAGCTCTGATCCAATGCAACATAATTTCCTTCTGTTGTCATGTATCCTATTTCGCCAGTTTCTGAAAAATGCATTGCTTCTGCCGCAACGCCTGCTGGAACATAGATTTCATTTCCATTTCTATCCAAAACCGGACATCCCTGTGTATCTGTAAGGAATGTTCTTCCATCTGCTGCAATACTCCATGTAAAGTTACCGTTTCTTGTATAATATGTTTCTCCGTCAATATCGCGAATTGCAAAGAAACCATTTCCTTCAATGGCAAAATCCGTATCGCTCTCACTGGCATTTAATGCGCCCTGTGTATACATAGATGTGGTAGCTGCCACTCTTGTTCCAAGTCCAACCTGTGCACCAACTGGCTTGTTTTCACCATTTGCCGTTGTAGTTCTTGCCTGAATATTTTGATATAAAAGAGATTTAAACTCTGTACGTGTTGTCTTATATCCTGTTGTGTTTACGTTTGCTAAATTGTTGGAAATTGTGTCTACGTTTGTCTGCTCAGCAATCATTCCTGTTGCCGCAGTATAAAGTGCTCTCATCATAAGCTATGTTCTCCTTATACTTTTCCTACCTGATTCACTGCTTTTTCTAATGTGCCATCAATGGATGTGATTACTTTTTGTCCTGCTTCATAAGCTCTTTGGATGGTAATCATATTTACCATTTCTTTAATGACATTTACATTAGACGTTTCCAAACATCCTTGTTCCACTTTTGCATCAGTTGCAATTAAGTTTCCTCCCTCTAATAAATTGTAGAGGTTTTCTCCATATTTTTCGATGTAATCATAATTATCAATATTTACAACCCCAAGTGTTCCAACCACCTGATTGTTTTGTGTAATAAAACCAAGGCTATTTACCGAGAACTCTGCATTTGGATCCACCTGCACATAATTTGCAGGATTTGCATCACCGGTAAGTGCACCTGTCGCATTTAGTACAAAATCGCCATCTTTTGTAACAAGATATCCATCATTGTTTACCGTAAACGCACCATCACGTGTGTATTTCACAGATGTATTGCCCTGCTTATCCGTAAAAGAAATTGCAAAAAAGCCTTCACCATCAATTGCAAAATCCGCAGGGTTGTCTGTCACTTTAAAACTTCCTGATGAATAATCTGTATAAACCTGTCCCAAATGAACACCATAGGAAATGCCACCTAACTTCTTTGGTAAAGAATAGTAAGATGTATCTTTGATTTTAATCGCCATTTCATCTGCGAAAGTACGTGAAGTCGTTCCTTCTTTCTTGTATCCTGTTGTATCTGCGTTTGCAAGGTTATTTGTCATAATATCCAAACGCTTCATCTCATTTACCATTCCAAGATGGGATGTATACAATCCTTTTACCATATCGTTCTCCTAGATATACCATTTCCTGTTAACGTGTAGACTTACACATTCTATATCGGCTACTTTTGCAAATAGTTTACCACATTTCCATATACTTTTATAGTGTTTTCCACTTCATTTTCTATATTTTGTGTATTTTGCCCAAAAAACAAAAAGGAAAGCACTAAATGTGCTTTCCTAAATATTTTTACTTATTAGTCATCATCACGTTTTCCTGAAAGGAATTCTACATATTTTCCTGTTCCAACAGCAACGCAAGTCATTGGCTGTTCTGCTGTCATTGTATTGATACCAGTTCTATCTTCGATTAATTCTTCTAATCCACGAAGAAGTGCACCACCACCTGTTAAAACGATACCACGGTCCGCAACGTCAGCTGCAAGTTCAGGTGGAGTTTTTTCTAATACAGAGTGTACAGCTTCCACAATCTGAAGTGTTGGCTCACGTAATGCTTCTTCTGTTTCTTCAGAAGAAACTGTAATTGTTCTTGGAAGACCTGTTACAAGGTTACGTCCACGAACATCCATAGTTTCGTTTGAAGCCAATGGATAACATGTACCAATTTTAATTTTAACGTCTTCTGCTGTTCTTTCACCAATTAATAAGTTATGTTTTTTACGCATGTAACGAACTAATGCTTCATCAAAATCATCACCTGCAATTTTGATAGATGTACTTACTACAGAACCACCTAATGAAATAACAGCGATATCTGTTGTACCCCCACCGATATCTACAATCATATTTCCACATGGTCTTGCAATATCAATACCTGCACCAATTGCTGCTGCGATTGGTTCTTCGATAATTTCTACTTCACGTGCACCTGCCTGATAAGTAGCATCTTCTACTGCTTTCTTTTCTACTTCTGTTACACCAGAAGGAACGCAAACACTGATACGAGGTTTACGGAATGCTTTCTTTCCTAACCCTTTCTGGATGAAATATTTAATCATTTTTTCTGTAACTGTATAATCAGAAATAACACCCTGACGAAGTGGGCGAACTGCTACAATGTTTCCTGGTGTTCTACCAAGCATTAATCTTGCTTCTTCGCCAATTGCTTTGATTTTATTTGTGTCTCTGTCAAAAGCTACTACTGAAGGCTCTTTTAACACAACACCTTTCCCTTTAATATATACAAGGATACTCGCTGTACCCAAATCGATTCCGATATCTGATCCCATCATCATAATGATTTGCCCCTTTCTTATACTGGCTCTATTGATAATTTTTTGCACTTATAGGCGCAAAAAGTCATTTAAACATATTTTTACATATCCGTTTACATTATATACAAATTGTTATAATTTTCAAATAAAATTTTTCGAAATGTAGGATTTTAATAAAATCTTACATTTTTTCCTGTTTTTCAAGATATGGTTTCAAAAATTTGCCAGTATAAGATTCTGGAACTTTACAGATAGCTTCTGGTGTTCCTTTTGCTATAACAGTACCACCACCATCGCCACCTTCAGGTCCCATATCGATGATATAATCTGCCGTCTTAATTACATCAAGGTTATGTTCAATTACTACTACAGTATTTCCATCCTCTGACAGTTTGTGCAAAATCTCTGTCAGTTTATGCACATCTGCAAAATGTAAACCAGTTGTAGGTTCATCTAAGATGTAAATTGTTTTTCCAGTCCCGCGACGGCTTAATTCTGTTGCAAGTTTAATACGCTGTGCCTCTCCACCAGATAATTCAGTTGATGGTTGTCCAAGTTTAATATAAGAAAGACCAACATCTTTTAATGTTTTAATCTTGTTATAAATTCTTGGTACGTTCTGGAAGAAATCGCATGCATCTTCTACTGTCATATCAAGAATGTCATAAATACTCTTTCCTTTATATTTTACTTCTAGAGTTTCTCTATTATAGCGTTTTCCCTTACATACTTCACATGGAACGTAAACATCTGGAAGAAAATGCATTTCTATCTTGATAATTCCATCTCCGCTACAAGCCTCGCATCGCCCGCCTTTTACATTAAAGCTAAAACGTCCTTTCTGATATCCACGCGCTTTTGCTTCCGCGGTAGAAGCAAAAAGGTCTCGAATCATATCAAATACCCCTGTATAGGTTGCCGGGTTTGATCTTGGAGTTCTTCCAATTGGAGACTGGTCAATATCAATAATTTTATCTAACTGTTCAATCCCTTCAATTCCATCATGATCTCCCGCAAGAATTCTTGCACGATTTAGACTCTTCGCCAAATGTTTGTAAAGAATCTCATTCGTAAGAGAACTCTTTCCCGAACCAGACACCCCTGTAACACAAGTCATAACCCCAAGCGGAAAATCCACATCAATATTCTTAAGGTTATTCTCCCTTGCTCCTTTTACTGTAATCCATCCTGTCGGTTCTCTACGAACCTTTGGAACAGGGATAAACTTGCGTCCACTTAAGTAATCTCCAGTTATAGACTTTTTGCATTTCATGATATCATCTACTGTACCTGCGGCAATCACTTCCCCACCATGCACACCTGCGGCCGGACCAATATCCACAATAAAGTCTGCCGCGCGCATAGTATCTTCATCATGTTCCACAACTACAAGTGTATTACCAAGATTCTTTAAATTCATAAGTGCGCCCAAAAGCTTATCATTATCTCTTTGATGAAGTCCGATACTAGGTTCATCCAAAATGTAAGCAACTCCTACCAGACCAGAACCAATTTGCGTCGCCAAACGAATTCGTTGCGCTTCTCCACCAGACAAACTTCCTGTAGCACGAGTCAGTGTCAAATAATCAAGACCGACTTCCTGCAAGAAACCAACACGCGCTTTTATTTCTTTTAAAATCTGTTCACCAATAAGCAACTGCTGATTAGATAATTTCATCTCTGATAAGAATGCCACCAAATCTTTAACTGACATAGATGTCATGTCATGAATGTTCTTATCCGCAACAGTTACCGCTAAAGATGTCTTTTTCAAACGTTGTCCATGACATTCATGACACGGTGTAATCTTCATAAACTGCTCATATTCCGCCTTCATATGGTCAGAACCAGTTTCACGATAACGTCTTTCAACATTACGAATCAGTCCTTCCCATTCCAAATCATAAACACCCTCGCCACGTTGGCCTTTATAGCGCACCTTAAGAATACGGCCATCTCCGCCATGAACCAACATATGACGAATATCTTCCGGCAAATCTTTATATGGTGTTTCCAAATCGAATCCATAGCCCTCTGATAATGCACGAAGTGTCGCATAGGTGTAGCTCTTAGGATCTGTACAAGACTGCCATCCCATCACCTGGATTGCACCTTCTGCAATCGAAAGTGTTTTATCCGGAATCATCAGCTCCTCATCAAATTCCATTTTGTACCCAAGACCAAAACAGACCGGGCATGCACCAAAAGGATTATTAAACGAAAAACTACGTGGTTCAATTTCGTCCACACTAACTCCACAATCCGGACATGCAAAATTCTGAGAAAAACGAATCTGCTCTCCATCAATAATATCCACAATCGCATTTCCTTCTGACAACTCAAATACATTTTCAAGAGAGTCTGTCAAACGTTTCTCGATTCCTTCTTTAACTACCAAACGGTCTACCACAATATCAATATTATGCTTGACATTTTTGTCCATTGGAATTTCTTCGGAAAGTTCAAACATATTTCCATCTACAATTACACGGACATAACCACTTTTCTTCGCCTTTTCAAAAAGTTTCTGATGTTCTCCTTTTCGTCCACGAACCACTGGCGCTAATATCTGTAACTTTGTTCGTTCAGGAAGTTTCATTACTTCGTCCACCATCTGGTCGATGGTTTGTTTTGTAATTTCTCGACCACATTCCGGACAATGAGGAATCCCAATTCTTGCATATAGCAATCGGAAATAGTCATAGATTTCCGTAACCGTTCCTACTGTCGAACGCGGATTACGATTTGTCGACTTTTGATCAATCGAAATTGCCGGTGGCAATCCTTCAATCGTTTCTACATTTGGCTTTTCCATCTGTCCTAAGAACTGTCGCGCATAAGAAGAAAGTGATTCCATATATCGGCGTTGCCCTTCTGCATAAATTGTATCAAATGCAAGAGAAGATTTGCCTGATCCTGAGAGTCCTGTAAGAACAACAAACTCATCTCTTGGAATATCGATACTTACACTTTTTAAATTATGCTCGTTAGCACCTCTTATTTTGATATACTTTCTTTGTCTTTTTGCCATCTTTTATTACTCCTTATCAATATCCCTAAGCATGTTCTTTAAGGATACCATCCTGTCTCTATACTCAGCAGCTGCCTCAAAATTAAGTTCAGTTGCAGCCTTTTGCATTTTCTTTTGTATGTCAGCAATAAGTTTTTCAAGCTGCTTTTTGTTCATGGATTCTGGATCTGTAATAAATTCCATTTCCTCTTTTGCTACTTTCTTTGAAATAGCAATCAGTTCACGAACTGACTTTTGAATGGTGGTCGGTGTAATTCCATGTTCCTTATTATATTCTTCCTGCACTTTACGACGTCTAGCAGTTTCATCAATCGCGACTCTCATTGAGTCTGTAATTTTATCCGCATACATAATAACATGCCCTTCGCTATTACGGGCAGCTCGACCGATTGTCTGAATCAGAGAAGTCTCTGAACGAAGAAATCCTTCTTTATCTGCATCTAAGATTGCAACAAGTGTAATTTCCGGAATATCCAAACCTTCTCGAAGCAAGTTGATTCCGACCAAAACATCAAACACATCCAAACGCAAATCTCGAATGATTTCCGCACGTTCTAATGTATCAATATCCGAATGTAAATACTTCACACGAATACCAATCTCAGACATGTATTTCGTCAAATCTTCCGCCATTTTCTTCGTTAATGTCGTGATTAAAACTTTGTGTTTATTTGCAACCTCTTTATTCACTTCTCCAATCAAATCGTCAATTTGTCCCTCTACCGGACGGACTGATATTTCTGGATCAAGTAATCCCGTAGGTCGAATAATCTGTTCCACTCGTAGAAGTTCATGCTCTTTTTCATAAACATTCGGTGTTGCAGACACAAAAAGCATTTGATCAATTTTTTGTTCAAACTCTTCAAAGTTAAGCGGTCTGTTATCCAACGCTGAAGGCAAACGAAAACCATAATCTACAAGGGTTGTCTTTCTAGACCTGTCGCCCGCGTACATTCCCCGAATCTGTGGAATCGAAATATGTGATTCATCTACAATAATAAGGAAATCATCTGGGAAATAGTCAATTAAAGTGTCTGGCATTTCGCCTTCAGCTCTTCCTGCCAAATGTCTCGAATAGTTCTCAATACCACTACAAAAACCGGTTTCCTTAAGCATTTCAATGTCAAAATTGGTACGCTCTGCAATACGCTGAGCTTCGAGTAATTTATCTTCTCCCTTAAAAAACTTCACGCGTTCATGCATTTCAGCTTCAATTCTGTCACAAGCCTCTAAAATCTTTTCTCGTGGCACTACATAATGAGACGCGGGAAAGATTGCTGTATGATTTAGAATGCATTTAATTTCACCTGTTAATACATCTATCTCCGTAATTCGGTCAATTTCATCGCCGAAAAATTCCACACGAATCGCAGTGTCTGTACTATCTGCAGGGAAGATTTCAAGAACATCTCCATGTACACGAAATACACCACGCTTAAAATCCAAATCATTTCGAATATACTGAAGTTCAACTAGCTGCTTAACCACATCATCTCTATCCATCTCCATTCCCGGACGAAGAGAAATCATCATATTCATATAGTCATCCGGACTACCAATTCCATAAATACATGAAACCGACGCAACAATGATTACATCCTTTCGTTCTGCCATTGCCGAAGTCGCTGAAAGGCGCAATTTATCTATCTCATCATTAACGGAAGAATCCTTTGCAATATAAGTATCTGACTGCGGTACATATGCCTCCGGCTGATAATAATCGTAGTAGGACACAAAATACTCAACCGAATTCTCTGGGAAAAATTCTTTCATTTCGCTGTAAAGCTGTCCTGCCAACGTTTTGTTATGGGAAATGATAAGTGTTGGCTTATTCAAAGCAGCGATTACATTTGCCATTGTAAAGGTCTTACCAGAACCCGTAACCCCTAGTAATGTCTGAAATTGATTGCCCTCTTTAAATCCTTTTACAAGCGCCTCAATTGCCTGTGGCTGGTCACCCGTTGGTTGGTATTTTGAATGTAATTTAAACTCCATCTCTGCCTCTTTTCTCTTAGTCTTTATGCTCTGCTATATTCGCAAATAATATGCACAAAAATTGACAATCGGACCACATTTCATTTATAAAATCTTCTGCAAATTATTGCATATTTTATCATGAAATATTCCGATTGTCCATAGATTTTAGAACATTTGTTCTATTTGTTATTCGCACTAATTTCCACACAGTAAAAAGCGGCTGCAATTCCCCTACTAATGGATACCGCAGCCGTTTTACCTTAGCATTATTTATTTTTGTTTGATTCTAAATACCTTTAGTCCCTCAGAAAGTTCTGCTGAAATCTGTGCAAGCTCACTGATTTCTTCTTTCACACGATACATCATATCACTCTGCTCATTTACCGCATCAGATATGTTTTCTGTATTCTCACTCACCTCACCAGCTATCTCCTCAATGGTTTCTATAGCTGCCTGCAATGAATCAACTCCATCGGAGGTTTCCTGTACGACATCAGCAATACTTCTAATCTCATTAGAAATCTCATTAATTTTCTCATTGATGCCCTCAAAGCTTACCATTGTATCCTCAGCCAAATCTACACCTTCCTGAGCTGAGTCAACACCTTCCTCCATAAGAGAAACACATGCCTTTATGCATCCCTGAATCTCACGAATCATGTCAGCTATCTTCTCTGCAGACTCACTTGACTGAACTGCAAGTGCACCAACTTCTGTTGCAACCACTGCAAAGCCTTTACCTTGCTCGCCAGCACGCGCTGCCTCAATTGATGCATTAAGAGAAAGAAGATTTGTCTGTGATGCTATATCAGCAATCATCTTAATAACACTTTCAATCTCACTTGACATGCTCTCAAGCTCGCCAATCTGTTTTCTCGTCTCATGTACATTTGCACCAATTTTCTGAACCTGATTAACTACGTTGTTCAGCTTCTCTGCTCCCAACTCTGCTGCTGATGCCGTTTCCTGAGCCGCAAGACTAATATTTGAAATATTATCAGATACGCTGTTTACGCCTTCACTTATATTCTTTGCACGATTCATGTTATCAACTGACAAAGACTTCTGCTCTGCTGTATGCCCCACAGCATTATCTGTAATTGAAACAATAAATGATGACTTATTTCTAGTATCATCAATTCTCTCTGTAAGATTTTTCTGCATCTGGGAGAGAACCTCAACCTCTTTGTTGGTTCTTCCAATAAGTCTCGCCAGATTTTCTTTCATATTCTCTGCTGATTTTGCAATTATACCAATTTCATCATTGCGCTCTACATACTTTGGGTCTATTTCTACAGTAAAATCTCCCTCTCCCATAATATCAAAAATAGCTGCTAGCTTGCCAAAATCCTTCAACTCACGTTTTAACACTATTACCAGCAAAGCACCTACTACAAATGATAAAACCACTGCAGAAATTATCTCTGTCTTTTTTACTGCAGATGAAACATCACTCACTGTATTATCGTATATTCCAATATCCATAGATGCAACAAGCTCTCCATTTTGATAAATAGGATACATTACATCATATGTCCACGCCTGCTGTACATCTGCCCAGAATTCACTTGTCTTTACTTCCCCCTGTGTAGCCGCCGGTACCGTATATGATGTGTCATCAGAATAATTTTTCCCAATTTTTTCAGTATCAGAATGAGCAATCGCAGTAACTGTAGTATCTATCACAACTGCATAAGCAATATTTTGATTCTTCTGTGTAAGATTTTGTACAAAAGTTTGTAGCTCCTCTGTTCCGCCTCCCTTTTCCAAAATAATTTCTGCTTGTGCAGCAATTTGCTTGTCCTCTTCTACAAATTGCTTTATCATCGATTGTTTGATTCCAGATTCCATAGTTTTGACTGAATTCATTACTAATAATGATATCCCAATCCAAAGAATCACAAGCGATATTATGATTATTCTTGTTTTCATTGCCAGTTTCTTCATGTAATACCCTCCAAAATCATTGTAATTTTCCCTTTAAATCAATTTGATATCTATATAGTATTATAGCACTATCATTTTATACAGTCAATACCACCATTCTCGCTTTATTGTACGCACAATTTTCCTTATTCTCTAATAATTAATCTCAAAAACGTTTCAGTGATTGTAAAAAAATACGCATGATACATGGAACACCTTCCCACGAAAATTGATAACAAGGCTATAATTCCATAACGTAAAAACCTCCCCACATAAAGTGAGAAGGTCTTCGATAATCTACTATTTAATTAAACTTTCCACAGCACTGCTTGTACTTCTTTCCTGATCCACATGGACATGGCTCATTTGGAAATACCTTTTTGCTTGCTCGTTTTTTAGGTGCATTTGCTGCTGACTCATCCTTATTGGTTCCTGTAACCTTTGCTACCTGCTCACGCTCAACCTTCTGCTGAACCTGTACATGATAGAGAAGTCTGATTGTGTCTTCCTGAATTGCAGAAATCATTGCGTCAAACATGTCAAATCCAGCCATCTTATATTCTACAAGAGGATCTCTCTGTCCATATGCCTGAAGACCAATTCCCTGACGAAGCTGTGTCATATCATCGATATGATCCATCCATTTACGGTCAATTACTTTTAATAATACAACACGTTCGATTTCACGGAACTGTTCTGGTTCTGGGAATTCTGCTTCTTTCCTATTCTCTGAGCCAAAAGGGCGCTCCTCGTGGCAAAAGGGCGCTCCTCGTGGCAAAAGAACCGTCCCTAAAAAAAGGAGCTTTCGCTCCTTTTTATCTTCTGCCGCAGCAC
>JAXJUI010000066.1:0-11175 GCA_036309165.1 Agathobacter sp.
CCATCGAAAGTATGCGATGCGCTTCTTCCGTCTTCATCTCTTTTCGAAATTTTGCAGAAACTTTTTCTGCCTCTTCTAAAATTTTTGCAATTCCTACTTCCTTTTCCTCTTCCGAAACAACAACTTCACTTGCCGGATAAATCACAAGATCCTCTACATTCTCAATCGACTTTTGTGTTTCCACATCAAAAGTACGAATCGTGTCAATTTCGTCTCCCCACATTTCGATACGGTAAGGATTTTCTTCTGTCAGTGGAAAAATATCTAAAATGCCTCCACGAAGCGCAAATTGACCAACGCTTTCTACTTGGTAATTTTTTTCATATCCCATTCGTACAAGCTGTTTTGTTACCGTATCTAAATCTACTTCCATTGCAGTTTTTACACGCAAAACAGACTCCCACATCATTGAAGCAGGAGCCATTGTATTCATAAGAGCATCAAATGTTGTAATCAAAGTTACCCCACGCTCACTATTTTCATGAAGCATTTTTAGAGCTTTCACACGTTCAAAAGTTAGTAGATTTCCTCGAATATCTGCTTGATAGAACAAAATATCCTTAGCTGGATAATAAACTACATCCGGATTAAAAAAGCGATATTCCTCATACAATTCTTTGGCACGCTGCTCGTGAAATGTAACAATCAGCTTATTCTTTTGTTCTCGCCCAAATGCATAAATCATGTGTGGCTTTTCTGCATCAATACAGCCTGAAAGAAAAACAATACCTTTTTCCTTTTTTGCAAGCTTTTTCATATCCAAAAAACCACTTAGATTTTGTAATGGTTCTACAAATGCTTTCATTTCTTCTCCTAATTACTCCGTCTCAGGTACAACCTTTTTTGCATTATAAAGGTTCATTGCCTGATCCACATCATCATGAATCATATATACGGTTGCATCCATTGCATCCTTAACTGCATCATTTACATATTCGCGTTCTTTGTCCGAAAAATGACCTAATACATAATCTGCCAAATCCCATCCTTTTGGTTTTTCGCCCACGCCGACTTTAATCCTTGGAAACACCTGAGTTCCTGCGTGCGCAATAATGCTCTTAATTCCATTATGACCACCCGCACTACCCTTTTTACGAATACGAATATTTCCCGGCGCAAGACTAATATCGTCATAAATAACCATCATCTCAGTCTCTGGATCCAATTTATAGAAATTAAGAACCTCTGCTATACTCTCACCACTAAGGTTCATATATGTCTGTGGTTTCACCAGTAAAACTTTTACTCCTTCTATGACACCACTTCCACACAAAGCCTTAAACTTCTTTTCCTTCACAGGAATATTATATTTATCTGATAATGCATCAATTACATCAAACCCGATGTTGTGACGTGTATTTTCATATTTCTTATCTGGATTACCTAACCCAACGATTACGTACATAATTACCTCTTTCTATCTTTCAATTCTTGACGTCAAAAGCTCTTCTTACTCTTCTATGGAACATAATTTTCAAATTACAATCATCTTCACTACATGTGCAACCCATTCCGATGAGCCTCCTAAAAACAAAAATGTGTCAAGCAGAGGCTTTCCACATTTTTTGAGTCTCATCTCCATAGCACATGAAAGCATGAAGACAATTGTAATTCGAAAATTATGTTTACAATTAACTTATCTATGAGCTTTTGAATATCCACTGTATGTAAATTATAGTAGAGCCCTCCTTATATTTCAAGTAATATAAACGTAATCACTTGCCTTTTACTGTATATGATTAGGGTTTCAAAAGGTATTTGCCTACGTTTAAATATCCATAATGCGCAAAGATATCCTCTAATCTTTGTGACTCATGAAGGATATTAGATTTTCTTAATGTTCTGTAAGACACCTAGCAATTCAGCAACAGGACGTTGTTGAAAGTCCAAGCTGAGCCCGGATGGCGAATCTTGGACGGTTGCGTTCCTCATATAAAATTTTTTCAGAACATTTAGAAAATATTATATCCGTAATCTGGAACAACGATTAGAGGATATCTCTGCGCATTATGATAGTAGAATTATCTATAAATACCTTTTGAAACCTTAATCTTTATAGGAAAGAAAAATCCTCCTCACAACTCGTGTGAGGAGGGGTTATATTTGTTACTCTGTTTCTGCTATATCTTCTTTGTATTTTTCTAAGATAAGATTTTGAATACTTTCTCTCGTTCCAGAATTGATTGGATGAGCAATATCTCTATATTCCCCATCAGCAGTTTTTCTGCTAGGCATTGCGATAAACAATCCTTTTTCACCTTCAATCACCTTGATATCGTGAACAACAAATTCATCATCAATTGTGATTGAAACAACTGCTTTCATCTTTCCTTCTTTTTCCACCTTACGAATTCTTACATCTGTAATTTGCATAATTTTAAGCCCCCTTATTATAATGTGTTAAAGCATATATCGTTCGTTGGTTTCTGAAACTATTAATGTCTCTTCATCACCGCAGTAATATGTATTCGCTTTTAATGTGCCTCTACTCTCTACAATACAATTTTCAATATGCGTGTTGTCCCCGATATATGCATCATTTAAGATAATCGAATTCTTAATCACGCAATTCTTACCTACAAATACCTTCTTAAATAAAATAGAATCTTCTACTTTACTATTAATAATACATCCACTTGAAATCAAGCTGTTTTGTACTTCCGATCCTGTATTGTATTTTGCCGGTGGAAGATCGTCCACTTTTGAATATACCTTTGGTTCTTCTCTAAAGAAGAAGTTACGAACCTCTGGTTTTAAGAAATCCTTATTTGCTTCAAAATAATCTTCTACAGAAGCAATGTTTCTCCAATACGTTTTCAACTTGTATCCGTAGATTTGTTTTACACTCTTATATCGAATTAAAATATCATTAACGAAATCAAAACGATTTTCTTCTGCACATTTTTCCAATATTTCAATCAGCTGTCTTCTACGGATTACATAAATTCCTGTAGAAACTGTATTGGACTGTGCCATTAATGGTTTTTCTTCAAAATCTACGATTCTTGAATCTTCATTCATTCGAACAACCCCAAATCGGCTGACATCGACATCCGCTGGCATGTCCTTACATACAACAGTAATATCAGCTTTATGTCCGATATGGTAATCCAGCAATTCGTTGAAATCCATCTTATAAACGCAATCACCACTAGAAATAACTACATATGGTTCGTGACGTTTCTTTAAAAAATCAATATTCTGATACATTGCATCCGCTGTACCACGATACCAATCACTATTGTTTGCAGTAATCGTTGGTGTAAACAAATACATACCTCCCTGTTTACGACCAAAATCCCACCATTTTGAAGAACTAAGATGTTCATTTAATGAACGGGAATTGTACTGTGTCAATACTGCAACAGTCTGGATTCTTGAGTTGCTCATGCTACTAAGTGCGAAGTCAATACATCGAAAGCTTCCACCTACTGGCATAGCTGCAATTGCACGTTTCTTGGAAAGTTCTTTCATACGGTTACTGTTACCGCCAGCTAAAATAATACCTACTGCCTTCATTTACTGTCACCTACCTTAATAATTACTTCGCCGCTTTCCAAAATACCATTTGGATATTCCTCCAAAACGGTTTCTCCACAGATTGCCGTGTTCTTTCCAACCTGAACACCATCTGGAATTACGGAAGCTTCTCCGACAGTTACAAGCCCGAAGGAATAAACACTCTCATTGAATTTGTTAGGCGCTTCTTCCCCGACTCCAAATACCACATTGTCTCCAATCTTACAGTTTTCAGCAATAATTGATTTATCGATAACCGTATTTTCTCCAATCACGGTATCTTTCATGATAATAGAATCCCTAACAACGGTTCCTTTTCCTATCTGGACATTAGATCCAATAACAGAATTTATAACTTCACCGTAAATTTCCGAAGCTTCTCCAACAATACTTCTTTCGACTTTTCCTTCTTTGGAAACAAACTGTGGCTCAATCGTGTCACTCTTTGTATAAATCTTCCAGTATTCTTCGTATAAATTGAATTCTGGAATCAAATCAATTAGTTCCATATTTGCTTCCCAGTATGACCCCAGTGTTCCTACGTCCTTCCAGTAGCCATTGAATTCGTAAGCAAACATCCTTCCTGCCTTTTCAAAAACATATGGGATAATATGTTTTCCAAAGTCGCAACCCTTCTGATCCTTTAATGCAATAAGCGCTTCACGTAGTACACTCCATGAGAAAATATAAATTCCCATAGATGCAAGATTACTTCTTGGATTCTCAGGTTTTTCTTCAAACTCTGTAATTCTTTTATTTTCATCTGCAATCACAATACCAAATCGACTTGCTTCCTCAAGTGGTACTGGCATCGTTGCAATCGTAACATCTGCGTTGTTCTCTTTGTGGAAATCAAGCATGACTTCATAGTCCATCTTGTAAATATGATCCCCTGACAAAATCAAAACATATTCCGGATTATACTGTTCCATATATCTAAGATTCTGATAAATAGCGTTCGCGGTACCTGTATACCATTCACTATTATCGCTTCTTTCGTATGGAGGTAATACAGTTACACCACCATTATTTCTATCTAAATCCCATGGAATACCAATTCCGATATGTGTATTTAGTCGTAATGGCTGATACTGTGTGAGTACCCCAACTGTATCAATCCCTGAGTTAATACAGTTACTCAACGGAAAATCGATGATTCGATATTTTCCCCCAAATGCTACTGCGGGCTTTGCTACATCCGCTGTCAGAACACCAAGTCTGCTGCCTTGACCGCCAGCCAAAAGCATAGCTATCATTTCTTTTTTAATCACGTAATCACTCCTCGTCTGTTCTCTATATTTGTGTATTCCATTATATCATACCCCCATTTTTACTACAACACATTTCACAAAAACTTATTCGGAATTCTTCATTTTTTGTCAATTTACACAATATTTACTTCTTTGCAAAAAATGCAATTAGCAGTATAATAATTGTTAGCTATTCAAGCTATATTATAATATAGAAGAAACAGGAAGGTATCCTTATGTATAAAATTAACTTTAATCAACCAATCCATGTACATTTCATGGGCATCGGCGGAATCAGCATGAGCGGTCTTGCCGAAATCCTTTTAGAAGAAGGATTTACCATCTCTGGTTCCGATTCAAAAGAATCAGACTTAACACGTACACTTGAAGCAAAAGGAGTCAAAGTTTATTACAAACAGGTCGCTTCAAACATTTCTGCCGATATGGATTTGATTGTTTACACAGCAGCTATTTCTGCTGATAACGAAGAATTTGTTGCTGCAAAAGAAGCAAATATTCCAATGCTTTCACGTGCAGAACTTCTCGGTCAGATTATGGATAATTACCAGAACTCTATTGCTGTTGCAGGTACACACGGAAAAACAACAACTACATCCATGATTAGCCAGTTGCTTCTTGAATCAGAAGCAGACCCAACCATTACAGTTGGCGGTATCTTAGATGCAATCGGTGGAAACCTCCGTGTTGGTAACTCTGATGTTTTCATTTCAGAAGCTTGTGAATATACAAACAGTTTCCTAAATTTCCGTCCAAAATACAGCATCGTATTAAATGTTGAGGCTGAACATCTTGACTTTTTCAAAGATTTGGAGGATGTAAGAAACTCTTTCCGTAAATTCATCCAAAATACGCTCCCGGAAGGAGCAACCATCATTAACGGTGAAATCGAAAACTATAAAGAACTTGTCGCTGATATGCCTCAGAAAATTATCACATATGGATTTTCTTCTGAATTCGATTTTTATCCAGAAAATATTTCTTATGACAATAAAGCCTGTGCAAATTTCACTGTAATGCATCAAGGAAAAGCTATTACTGAAATTCAATTGGGCGTTCCTGGTGAACATAATGTAAGTAACGCATTAGCCGCTATGGCACTTTCTATGGAAATGAACCTGCCAATGGAATCCCTTCTTTCTGGTTTTGCTAAATTTGGTGGTGCAAATCGTCGTTTTCAGTACAAAGGAGCTGTAGGTGGAGTTGTCGTAGTAGATGATTACGCACATCATCCAACAGAAATCCGTGCAACAATGACTGCGGCCAAGAACTATCCACACAACCGTTTAGTCGTAGTATTTCAACCACATACTTATTCAAGAACAAAGGCTTTTATGCATGAATTTGCTGAAGTTTTATCCATGGCAGATATTGTTGTCCTTGCAGACATCTATGCTGCCCGTGAAAAAAATATCTATGGAGTTACATCCAAAGATTTACTTAACGAATTGAAAAAAACAGGTACGGAATGTTACTATTTCCCTTCTTTCGAAGAAATAGAAAAATTTTTATTAAAAAAATGTGTAAACGGAGACCTGTTGATAACTATGGGGGCTGGAAACGTTGTAGAAATTGGCGAATCTATCCTAGGCAAGTAACTTATCCACGTTATCCACATTATTGTGTCTATAACTTCACACAGTAATGTGGATTTTTTGTTACAATTTATCCACATCTATCCCACAGTTACCTGCAACGATTTTCTTGAAAAATGTGCACTTTTCTGTCGAACATAAGTTTTGTCCACAGTTTTATCCACGTTATCCACATTTATTCACATATTTCCAAACCCCTTATTTTATGGGCGTTGTGGGTTTTTTCACACTTTCTTTTCTAATATTGGTGTGGTATAATTTCTCACAGACCAAATGAAACTTTGTTTCATAAGAAAAGAGGAATTTAGATGTCAACGATTCGATTAGATCGAGCATACCCTAGTTTAGAAACTAGTGTTTCAAATAAATTTATTGATGAATATATGACAGATGCAAACGGTGAATTTGTAAAAGTGTATCTTTACCTTTTACGATGCCTTTCCGGACATAAAACGGATTGCTCCATTTCCGCTATGGCAGATCGTTTCAATCATACAGAAGCGGATATCATCCGTGCGATTAAATACTGGGAACGTCAGGGATTACTTGATGTATCTTATAATGAGAATCAGACGATTAAAGGGATCCATTTTGCTGACTTACATAAAAATGCAAATGACGAAGAGAATAATGAAGAGATTACTTTAAATAATGCGGAAATTACTTCTGATTCGAAATCTTCTAATATCAATCTTTCAAGCATGGAGCCATCTTCTACTATTGTAAACACTTCTTCATCAGATGTTTCTGTGACAAATGCTTCTAGTGTAGCAAACGCAGTAGAAAAAGAAACTCCTAAGAAGAAAAACTATACTCTCGATGAGAAGAAAGAATTTCAGCAAAATCCTGAAATTCAGGAATTGCTTTTCGTTATGGAATCACTTACACGTCATCCACTTAGTAGTTCTGACTGTGACCATGTATTTTTCTGGTATGATGTACTTAAGTTTGACGCAGAACTTATCGAATACCTGGTAGAATATTGCATCACAAAAGGTCATTCTAGCATTCGATATATGGAAAAAGTCGCTTTGGGATGGCACGAAGAGGGAATTGATACGGTTGAAAAAGCAAAAGAAACTTCTGCAATACGAAGCAAAGCTTACTATCGTGTCATGAAAGCTTTTGGAATCAGTGGTAGAAACCTTGTAGCAAACGAAAATGCATTTCTTGAGAAATGGACAAAAGAATACCTCTTCGATATTGAAATTGTTGAAGAAGCTTGCAATCGTACTATGTCAGCCATTTCAAAGCCAAGCTTTGAATACGCAGATACGATTCTTACAAACTGGCACAAGAATCATGTACATACTTTAAAAGATATTGAAGTACTTGACAAATCTTACACAAAAACAAAGAAAATTAAGATCGATACGGTTGAAAAACCAGCTCGCAATAAATTCAATAATTTCTCCCAGAGAAATTACGATTATGACGAACTAGAAAAAGTACTTCTTACTACTCAAATTCAGTAAGATCAATTTACAAATAGAAAGAATCCAATTTCTAGAATGAATGGAGACACATATGGCACTTAGCAATGCACAGTATGATGAAATCATGCGTGAATACGACAAAAGACAATTACATAACAAGGCATTAGCAAAACAGCGTGCAGAGGAATTATACCAAAAGCAACCTCGCATAAAGGAAATCGATCACTCTATTGCTTCCGTTTCCGTTATGCAGGCAAAAAAGCACTTAGAAGGTGATACATCTGCGTTATCTACACTAAAAGAACAATTAGCAGACTTCCGTAAAGAACGTGAATCCATCCTATCTTCAATTGGCCTTTCTTCGGATTATCTGGAGCCTGTTTATACCTGCAAAGACTGTAAGGATACCGGATATATGGATGGTCAGAAATGTCATTGTTTTAAACAGGCCATCATCAATACCGTTTATGCGCAGTCAAACATTCGCCAGGTTTTAGAAAGGGAAAATTTTTCAAACTTCTCTTTTGATTATTATTCTGACACAGAAACAAATCCTGCTACAGGATTATCCTCACTTGCAACCGTAAAAAATGCAGTAAATGTTTGCCAGAATTTTATTTCTGACTTTGATAACAAACCAAAAAATCTCTTCTTCTATGGAGATACTGGTGTCGGAAAAACTTTTCTTACAAATTGTGTCGCAAAAGAACTTCTAGATCAAGGTTACTCAGTAATTTACTTTACAGCCTTTCAATTATTTGATATATTAAGCAAAGGTGTGTTTGAAAAAGATGCGGATGCAATAGCAGCACACCAAAATATTTTTGATTGCGATTTGTTGATTATTGATGATTTAGGAACAGAGCTTTCTAATTCATTTACAACTTCTCAGTTGTTTTTATGCATCAATGAACGTATTTTACGCCAGAAATCAACTATCATTTCTACAAATTTAAATATGAATCAAATGGTTGATATCTATTCTGAACGTACTTTGTCCCGAATTTCAAGCAATTACTCTGTAATTAAGCTATTCGGCGATGATATACGTATTAAAAAGCGTCAGATGAAATAATTTTGATATTTTCCTATTTCATAAATATTGACTTTGTCCCATTTATGTTGTAGGTAATATATAGATTCAAGTTTACTATATTAATGGAGGACTCATCATGCCAAACGATGAAAGAATTTTGGAAACCGTTCCAACTGGAACACTTGGTCTTGTTGCAACCGATAGTTGTTTAGGTTTAGCTGAAAAAGTTGACGAATACTTAACCTCTTGGAGAAAAGATCGTGGAGCCGAACATAAAGGTGACAGTGCTTTCAAAGATTACTACAAAGAAAGTTACATCATCAAACCATATACTCCTCGATTTGGATCCGGAGAAGCAAAATGCGTAATCCAGCAGTCTGTACGTGGATATGACCTTTACATTATGGTAGATGTAACAAACCATAGCTTAACATACTCTTTATGCGGTCAGACAAACCACATGTCTCCAGACGATCATTTTTCTGATTTGAAGCGTGTTATCGCTGCTGTAGGAGGAAAAGCTCGTAGAATTACTGTAATTCTTCCTTTCCTTTATGAAAGCCGTCAGCATAGACGTACAGGACGTGAATCATTAGATTGTCCAATCGCACTCCAGGAACTTGTAAATATGGGTGTTGATAACATTATCACATTCGATGCTCACGACCCACGTGTAGTAAATGCAATTCCAATCAATGGATTCGAAAATGTAATGCCTTCATACCAGTTTATCAAGGGCATCTTAAAGAATGTAAAAGACCTAAAAATCGATGCAGATCACCTCATGGTTATCTCACCTGATGAAGGAGCAACAGCTCGTGCAATCTACTTAGCAAACGTTCTTGGTGTTGATATGGGTATGTTCTACAAGCGTCGTGATTACAGCCGTATCGTAGACGGACGTAACCCAATCGTTGCACATGAATTCTTAGGATCAAACTTAGATGGAAAAGACGTATTCATCATCGACGACATGATTTCATCTGGGGAAAGTATGATTGATACTGCTAGAGAATTAAAGAAACGTAACGCAAACCGTATCTTTGTAATCTCTACCTTCGGTTTATTTACAAACGGTTTAGCCGCATTCGATAAAGCATACGAAGAAGGTCTTATCTACCGTGTTGTAACAACAAACCTTATTTATCAGTCACCTGAATTACTTTCACGTGAATACTACATCAGCTGTGATATGAGTAAATACATTGCTTACTTAGTTGACACACTTAACCATGACTCATCTATCAGCACATTGCTTAATCCACTTGATAAGATTCGTAGCTATGTTGCACGCTACAACGAAATGCAGGAACGTGAAGGCATCAAATAATTCTTTCAAAAACTTGGTATTTATATATAATTAGGGGAAAACCCCACCGCATATCCAAATGCGGTGGGGTTCTTTTTATTCTATATCTCCTGTCCAATCCATGATTCCTCCAAACTCAACAATGTTTGTGTATCCCTGATCAACTAATTTTTGTGCCGCCTGCTTGCTACGGTTTCCACTTCTGCAATACACATAAATAACCTGTTCTTTATCTGGAAGTTCTGCAATTTCAAAATCCTGAATACTTTCGTTTGGAATATTGATTGCATTTGGAATATGACCGCTGTCATACTCATCCTTCCTTCTAACATCCACAATCACGTAATCGCCTTCTTTTTCAAAGATTTCTCTTGCTTCCTCCATTGTAATCCTCTTATAGGTCGTTTCGTTTGTCATTTCGGTTGTTTCTCCTTCACCTTTTCCACAGGCCACAAGCCCTAACACTCCTAGTATGAACAAAATCCCCAAAAAATATTTCTTCATCAAACCCTCCCCCTGTTCCTCTACTTATACTTATTTTCTTATAATACAAATTAATTGTACCAAGTTGCTGGCGTAACGGCTAGCCCCAGTCACATGAAACCACTACTTTTTCCTAAAAAAGTACGGATACATTTAATGCAACATCCTACCTCTATAAAGAAAAACCCCAAGTCAAATGACCTGGGGTTTGCAATCACCGTTAAAATTAAACGAGTTCAAGAAGAACTTCAAGAGCTCCGTCACCTTTACGCTGTCCGATTTTTACGATACGTGTGTATCCACCGTTACGGTTAGCATATTTTGGAGCGATTTCATCAAACAATTTGTTTGCTAAATCAACTTCTTTTGTTCCTTTTTTAGTTCCATCAGTTGTTTTTACTGTGTAAAGAACTTTTAACATTTCTCTACGAGCATGTAATCTTGAAGGCATATCTTTTTTGATTGTCTTCTGTACTTCGTCGTAAACTGTTACTTTCTTTCCATCAACAACTTCTTTAACTCTCTTACC
>JAXJUI010000067.1:0-5427 GCA_036309165.1 Agathobacter sp.
GGAGCATGCAATGCTTCTCTTAGAGACCAATTCCTACAAACAGGTCTCCTCCATGACCGGAATTTCGGTCAGCACCCTATACCGCACTAAGCTGCGGAAAGAGGTGTAAAAAAGAACTTACACACTTTACTTGACAAACCCGCATTTGCTTTCTGATCCTCACTTACAAGAATAAAATCATAATTGCCAAATTTCTTCTTAAGCTTGTCATAATACTTCTGTGCTTCTTTAGAAAGCTTAGGCTCACCTATTGTCCTTCCAAGGTTCTGAGACTCCTTAGTTTTTTCTTCCTTCTTTACTTCTGTAGTCTCATCCTGCTTAGTAGTTTTTGTAGTAGATTTGCTACTAGCACTATAACTTTGTGCATATACATTTGAAACGACTGAACTCGTATTGATTGCCATTTTGCTACCTCCTTAAATCACAAGATCTACATGATTGAGAGTTCCAACCGCTCCTGTACTCTCTCTCAAATAAATACCTGTCTTTTTGATTTCTGCATTTAGCTTATTTTCATCATCTTTCAAGCTAAACTGTGTGTCTGCATTCCTAAGATAGATTGCTCCCACATCAGCTTTCTTCAAATCAATAAGGAAATCTTTTCCATTCTCATCCTTGGTCCAAACCTTCAATCGATTAAAAATGCTGTCATTCTCATCTATCCAGCCATTTCCATCTTCATCATATTCGGCCAAATCCTTAAATCCATCTCCACTGCTTGTTCCAAATAGTTCAGATCCATCGTTGATTTTTCCATCGCCATTTTTATCTAATGCTAAAAATCCAGAGCCCTTACCAGCGAATGAGATTTTTTCTTCCTTTCCATCTGAATCCAAATCAAAGAAAATTTTCTGGTCGCTTACTGAACCAATATTTGTATCAAGGTTAATCATTAAAGGATCTGTTTTAATATAATCCTTAACCTCTAATAGGTTTGTCTCCTGCATAAATGCTCTCGACATTGACACTTCCATATTAAAATCTATGCTTCTTCCATCTGCGGTCTGAACAATTCCCTTTGTTGCAAAGGTTGTACTCTCAGACTCACTTGTAAATCCGCTTGTAGCCGTTATTTTCTGCCATGTTGTTCCAGAACCTGTTGTTCCTATTCCACCAATAGAAACTACTCCTAAACTAACTGCTGTTTTAGAAGAAAGATTAAACTCAAATCCTTCTAGTTTCTTAAACTGAGCAGAGCGAAGATCAGTCACACTTCTGCTATCGCTTGGCTTAATCTCACAATCTTCTGGAACCTTCTCGCCCCTAAGTGCTGCAAGAATCTGTCTGAGCATTTTAATTTTCATATCAAGGTCATCTGGTATATCATACTGATTACCCTTTTGTTCCGTTCTCATGCGCTCAGCCATCTCTTGAACAGATCTAGCCTCGTTTTCCTGTTGTCTCTTTTTAGCCTCTTCTTTTTCCTGCTTCTGGTAATCAACCATCGCATCTTTAACGCTCTTGCCACTTGCTTCCTGCGAAAGAGTAAGAATCGCTCCCACTACATCTTTTGATTTTGCAGCCTCCATCGTCATAGACTCTTTATAAGAAAAAGATGTCTCATGATGCGATGCAGCCATAGTAATTGAACTGTTTTGTATTTTCATACTGGACTCCTTTCCAAATGAACTGGTAATTCCTTTTACCAAAATACACATATCAATTAACTGGCTATAGGATTTGGGAAACATGTAAGAATATACTAAAGATGCGCAAATAAGATATAGTAATTCTACTATACCTAAAAAATCTCAATCCCTGAGAACATACAGTCCGAAATCCTTTTCGACCAATTAAAAATGATAAATTAAGTTTTCTATAACTCTTATCGGCTGATAAATTAAATTACTTAACCCCTTTTATCTTACTTTATCATATTTTATCCTACTTTGTCATATGTTATCTCACTTATTGGTAAAATACCCAATAAAGGAGGCCGATAATATGCGACCATTAAAAGAAAAAGTGAGCATTACATTAGATAGTGATGTAGTTCAAAGAATAAAAGAATTAGCTGAAGCTGATGACCGTTCTTTTAGTCAATATATAAATATGATATTAAAAGAGCATGTTCAACCACAAGATTCTACGAATGAAGAGAAATAGGTAACACCCCATTTATGATATGTAAAGGTAAATCCACCTTGACATATCACAAATGGGGTGTTTGTTTGTAATCAAGCACTTAAGGATAAGTGCAATATCCATTTTCATATCAAAAGTTGACATCAGGGTGCGCCCTGACACCACATAAAAAAATCGCGTAAACCCTTGAATTTACGCGATTTTTGCGTGGACTAGACGAGAATCGAACTCGTGTCCGAAAGAAAATCCCCTGTCCTTCTACGAGTGTAGTTTGTCATTTGGCATTCCCTCTGCTGGACGGGAACAAACACCCTTCCAGTTTTAGTAGCTTCATGATACGCCCATATGCTCAAAGCTTTGCATAAGTCGTTTCTCACATAGTCGAAGCCTGGGTCCTAATGTGTGAGTGCACTAGGTCAGACTGCTGCAACTAGGCAGCGTATGCTAAATTATCGTTAGCGTTTAATTTTAATTTGGCCATTTAACGCATTACCATACGACTCGCTTCTCCAGCTTCAGTTCCCCCGTCGAAACCTTTACTAGCCCAAATATTTAATTGTGTGGTCTTATCGACCATATATATGATAACACACTTTCGTGTGTGATATCCATAAACTCAGAGTTGCATTGACTCTTTCTTACCCATATTGATCAGGGATTTAACCTCAAAATTCTGACACCAATTTGACACCAATTTTGATGATTTACTATGCCTTTTTGTGGCTCAAAACGGCTCCAAACGATTTTCCAAAAATCCGCGGACCCTTGAAAACACTGGATTTCTTACATTCTCAAAAGTTGAGCAGATTTGAGTCGAACCCGTGTCCGAAAACCAATTCCCTGTACTTCTACGAGTGTAGTTTGTTCTTTGACATTCCCTCTGCTATTCGAAAACAAACATCCTAATAGTTTTAGTAGCTTCATAATACGCCCATATACGCAAAGCTTTGTATACGTCGTTTCTCACATGGTCGAAGCCTGGGGCCTAAAGTGTGAGTGCTCTAGGTCAGACTGCTGCAACTAGGCAGCGTATGCTAAATTTTCTTCAGCGTTTAATTTTAGTTTGGCCATTTAACGCATTACCATACGACTCGCTTCTCCAGCTGCATGATCCCCGTCGAAACCATTACTAGCCCAAGAATTTATAAGTAACTTAGCTAATAATTAGCCAAGGTTACGTACTTTAAAATCTCTCTCTGCTTCGCGACGCATATCCTTTTTAGCAATATCCGCACGCTTATCATAGAGTTTTTTACCCTTTGCCAAAGCTACCTGTACTTTCACAAGCCCATTTTTCATGTAGACCTCTACCGGCACAAGCGTATATCCTTTCTCGGCAATCTTTCCAAGAAGTTTTCTAATTTCAGCTTTATGCATCAATAACTTCTTTGGTCGAAGTGGATCTTTATTAAAAATATTTCCCTTTTCATAAGGGCTGATATGCATTCCATAAATAAACACTTCATCTTTTTCAATTCGGATAAAGGATTCTTTTATACTACATTTCCCCATTCGAATTGATTTTACTTCTGTTCCTGCAAGGCTGATGCCAGCTTCGTAGGTTTCTTCTAAAAAGTATTCATGGTATACCTTTTTATTGTTGGCGACTAATTTCTTAGCTTCTTTTGCCATGCGGACATCCTCCTTCCAATTTACATCTAGCTTGATATGAGCCACTAGGAAAGAATACCAAATTTCTCATATATTTTCAATAAACTTTCCTACTATTTTTAAACTCATATTCTTTCTTATTCGACAACTATTCTACAAGTGAGAAATCAATCGTTCGCATCACCTTATCTGTTTCCTCTACACGAATACGAACTTTTTGCCCCAGCTTATAACGCTTATTGGTTACTTCTCCAACCATTTCATACGTTTCTTCATAGAAATGATAATAATCATCTTTTAATTCTGTCACACGCACCAGACCTTCTACGGTATTCGGAAGTTCTACAAATATCCCCCATTCCATCACACCTGAAATCACACCATCAAACTCTTCCCCTATATGGCGTTCCATATATTCTACTTTCTTAAGCTTAATCGTTTCTCTTTCTGCTTCGTCTGCGCGTCTTTCCATTTCACTCGACTGTTTTGAAACCCCGTCCAAAATCTGATTATAATGCTCGATTCTTTGATCGTTCATTCTTTCTCTAAGTGTCTCTTTGATAATTCGGTGAATCTGCAAATCAGGATATCTACGAATAGGTGAAGTAAAGTGACAATAATAATCTGTTGCAAGGCCAAAATGTCCGGCATTCGCAGTTGTATATCTTGCCTGTTTCATAGAACGAAGTGTCAATCGGCTAATAAGAGCCTCTTCATCTGTTCCTTCTATTTTTTGCAACAGCTTTTGCAATTCTTTTGGATGAACCTCATCCATTCCAATATGAATATGATATCCAAAGTTATTGATAAAGGTAGATAACTTCTTAATCTTTTCAGAGTCAGGATTTTCATGCGTACGATACACAAATGGTAATTCTCTCCAATAAAAATCCGACGCAACTGTTTCATTGGCAATCAACATAAAATCTTCAATAATCTTTGTTGCCACATTTCTGTCATAAGGACGAATCTCTGTTGGCACACCATTTTTATCAAGAATTACTTTTGTTTCTGGGAAATCAAAATCAATCGACCCACGTTTCATTCTTTTCTTACGTAAGATTCCAGCTAATGTCTCCATTCTCTGAAACATTGGAACAAAATCCTTATACTCTTCCAATAATTCTGTATCGTTATCTACAAGAATTTTCTTCACATTTGTATAGGACATGCGACGATCCACGCAAATGACAGTTTCTGCTATTTCGTGATCAATCACTTCTCCCTTTGGATTAATCGTCATAATGCAGCTAAGTGCTAAACGATTTTCTCCTGCATTCAAAGAACAAATCCCATTGGAGAGCTTATGTGGAAGCATTGGAATTACGCGGTCCACAAGGTATACTGAAGTTCCTCTTTTTAATGCCTCTTTATCAAGTGCACTATTTTCCTGTACGTAATTTGTTACATCTGCAATATGCACACCTAAGATATAATTGTCACCATCCATTGTAAGAGATACCGCATCATCTAAATCTTTTGCATCTTCTCCATCAATGGTCACCATCTGCCAGTCACGAATATCTTTTCTTCCTTGCATATCCGCTTCTGACACTTTGTTCGAAACTCTTTCCACCTGATTCATGATTTTTTCTGAGAATTCAACCGGAAGCTCATATCCTTTTACAATCGAGAGAATATCAACTCCCGGATCATTGATATGACCAAGAATTTCAACGACTTTTCCTTCCGGCTTTTTATCTTTTGTTCCATAGCTGGTAAGTTCTACAA
>JAXJUI010000068.1:0-12875 GCA_036309165.1 Agathobacter sp.
ATGCATCTCGTCATACAATAGAAAGAGTTGTTGCTTCAATTTCTAGAAATAAAAGTGATGAGCCAGTGACTATTTTAAAAGAGGCAATTGCAAAGGCAAACGAACTTTTGGTAAATGATGCGAAAACAGATGAGCAAAAAAAAGATATGGGAACTACAATTGTTGCAGCAACCATTATTGGCAATAAGATGTTTGTAGCAAACGTAGGCGATAGTCGACTTTATGTGATTAATCAAAAGATTCGGCAGATTACAAGGGATCATTCTCTTGTTGGAGAGTTAGTAAGAATCGGAGAACTTGATGAAAAAGAAGCAAGAAACCATCCGAAGAAAAACTATATAACAAGAGCAGTTGGTGCAATGGAAGAGGTTGAAGTAGATTTCTTTGAAGTAGAGATTACACCAGACGATTATGTATTGCTTTGTACAGACGGTTTAACCAATATGGTAACGGATCAGGATATTTGCAAAATTATTTTAGATAATAAAATAATTGAAAAACAGGTTGAAACGCTTATTCATACGGCAAATCGAAATGGCGGTCGAGATAATATTACTGTAATGATAATGAAACCATTTTCTGATGAGGTGAAAGAATGTTAAATGAAGGAACTTTTTTAGTAGATAGATATGAAATTTTAGAAAAAGTGGGCGCTGGCGGAATGTCAGATGTTTACAAAGCAAAAGACCATATTTTAGGTCGTTATGTTGCAATTAAAGTATTAAAACAGGAATTTTCAGAAGACAGAAACTTTGTAACAAAATTTCGTACAGAAGCTCAGTCGGCAGCAGGCTTAGAGCATCCAAATATCGTAAATATTTATGATGTAGGAAGTGATGATGGACTTTACTATATTGTAATGGAATATGTAGAAGGAATTACACTTAAGACATACATTGAAAAGAAAGGTCAGCTTTCTTTTAAAGAGTCTGTAAGTATTGCAATTCAGGTTGCTCGTGGTATCGAAGCAGCTCACAATAAAGAAATCATTCATAGAGATATCAAACCTCAGAACATTATGATTTCTACAGAAGGAAAAGTAAAAGTAACAGACTTTGGTATCGCTCGTGCGGCATCATCAAACACAATTAGTGCCGATGTGATGGGATCTGTTCATTATGCATCTCCAGAACAGGCAAGAAATGGATTTGTAGATGCAAGAAGTGATTTATATTCTCTTGGTATTGTAATGTATGAAATGATTACAGGAAGAGTACCATTTGATGGGGATACAACGGTTGCTGTAGCAATTCAGCACTTACAGGAAGAAATTGTTCCACCAAGTACTTATGCTTCAAATATTCCAGTAAGTTTTGAGCAAATCATTATGAAATGTACGCTCAAAAATCCAGATCGCAGATATCAGACAATTGCGGAATTGTTAGCAGACTTAAGACGTTCATTAGTATCTCCAGATGAAGATTTTGTAGTGATGACTCCACTTGTAGACAATAGCAAGACAAAAATCATTACAGATGAAGATATCAAAGAAATTAAAGATGTTAGTCCGGCTGCGATGGTTGGGGAAACAGCATCCGCTACTATGGGTAATGACGCAGATTTTGATGAAGAAGGCGACGAAGATGACGACGACCTAAATCCAAAATTTGATAAAGCAATTACGATTATGGTAATTGGTGTTGCTGCACTCATCGTTATTATTCTGATTTACTTTATTGGAGCAATCGCTGGTATTTGGGGATTTGGAAAAGTTTCAAAACCTAATACAGAAACACAGACAGAAACACAGACAGAATCTACTGAAATGGTGGAAATGATTGATATTACAGGTATGTCTTTGGAAGAAGCAGAAGAAGCTTTAAAAGAACTTGGTTTATCTCTCTTTGTTGTAAATTTCGTAGAATCTGATGAAGAAGATGGTACAATCGTAAAACAGTACGTAAAAGAAAATGCGCAAGTTGCAAAAGGCGATTCAATCAAAGTTGATGTTGCAGGTTCTGGTGAAAAAGTAGTACCTGTTCCAAATGTAGTTGGCGCAACAGAAACTAATGCGGCAAATGCTTTAAAAGACGTAAACTTAAAAGTGGAAAAACAGTATGAGTACAGTTCTGATGTAGAAGCTGGAAATGTTATTTCACAGAATCCAACAGCTGGTTCAACTGCTGAGGAAGGAGCAACTGTAACTCTTGTAATCAGTCAGGGAAAAGAAGATGTAAAAATGCCAAACGTAGTTGGCTCAGGTCGTGAATCTGCAGTAAATACAATTGAAGGCTTAGGTCTTGTTGTAGGAACTATAACAGAAGAATACAGTGATACAGTAGACGAAGGAAAAGTAATTTCGCAGTCTGTTGTGGCAGATAAAACAGTTCAGCCTGGTACAACTGTTAATCTTGTGGTTTCACTTGGTAAGAAAGTGGCTGCCACATACAAATACAATAGTACAATTCAAGCGGCGCTTGATAATGCCGGAGTTACTATTCCAGAAGGTGCAACGGGTGTAAAATATACATTGACGGATGCAACAGGTGAAAAGAGAGCATATTTGTATGAAGTTACAGATTTCTCGGCTTCAGTTACTGCTACTGGTATTCCAACTGAAACAGGAACATTAGTGGTTGAATTTTTCAAAAAGACTACTTCAGAGACTGAAGAAGGGGAAACGAAAGAAGAGTGGGTAACAATTAGTTCAACTACTATTGGAGTAACATTTACACAACAATAAAAGGTAAATAATGCAAGGAAAGATAGTAAAAGGAATTTCCGGTTTCTACTACGTTTTCGTAGAAGGAACCGGAATTTATGAATGTAAGGCAAAAGGTGTTTTTCGAAACAAAAAAGTAAAACCGCTAGTTGGAGACAATGTGGAAATTGCTGTGATTGATGAGGAAAAGATGCTTGGAAATGTAGAAGAAATTCTTCCAAGACTAAATGAACTCATTCGTCCAGCTGTATCAAATATTGATATGGCACTTGTTATCTTTGCAGCGGCAAAACCACAGCCAAATTTTAATTTGCTGGATCGCTTTTTGTGTATGATGGAATATCAAAAGGTTCCAGTAACAATCTGTTTTAATAAATGTGATTTGGTAACGGAAGAAGAAAGAAAAGCATTAGAAGATATTTATAAGCCAGCGGGTTATGATATCTTATTTACAAGCGCAAAGACAAAAGAAAATATAGAAGAGTTAAAAGCCCTTCTTAAGAATAAGACAACGACAGTGGCAGGTCCATCAGGTGTTGGAAAGTCGTCTCTTATCAATACGCTTCAGGATGAAATACAGATGGAAACTGGAAAAATCAGTGAGAAGATTGAAAGAGGAAAACATACGACAAGACATTCGGAAATTATCCCGATTGGTAAAGGTTCTTACATTATGGACACACCTGGATTTAGTTCCATGGATGTCCCAGGATTTGAAAAAGAAGATTTGTGGACATGCTATCCAGAGTTTGTGCCACATGAGCCATATTGTAAATTTCAGGGATGTAGCCATATTAGTGAACCTGAATGTGGTGTAAAGGACGCTTTGGCGGAAGGGAAAATTAGCCCAGAACGCTATGAAAATTACAAACTATTATATGATGAACTAAAAAATATGAAGAAGAAATACTAGGAGGAAACCATGAACTGCTTATCCCCATCTATTTTATCAGCAGATTTTTCAAAGTTAGGAGAACAATTAAAACAGCTTGATGAAGCTGGCGCACAATATGTACACATTGATGTTATGGATGGAAGTTTTGTCCCTAGCTTAACATTTGCGTTCCCTGTTATTAAAACCGTAAGAAAATGTACAGACCGTATTTTTGATGTTCATCTTATGATTGATGAACCAATTCGCTATATCGATGAGTTTGCAGATGCAGGGGCTGATATTATTACAGTTCATGCAGAAGCTTGTAAGCATTTGGATCGTACGATTGATGCAATCAAAGAAAAAGGTTTAATAGCGGGTGTTGCGTTAAATCCTGCAACTCCAGTAGAAGCAATCAAATGTATTTTATCAAAAGTGGACATGATTCTTATCATGACAGTAAATCCTGGATTTGGTGGACAGACACTTATTCCTTATACAGTAGATAAAGTACGTGAAGTAAAGAAACTTTTAGAACAGACAGGAAACAAAGCGGATATTGAAGTGGACGGCGGAATTAATCTTGAAAATGTAGAAATGGTCATGGATGCGGGTGCAAACATTATCGTAGCTGGAAGCGCCGTATTTAATGGTGAAATCGAAGAAAACGTACATCGTTTTCTGGATATCTTAAATTCCTAATTTTCTAATTTCAATACATTTTGTTTGGACTGATCTTGTTGGATTATGTAAGGGGAGTATATATGAAGGTTGCCATTGTGTCAGGTGGAAAACGAGATAACGATTTCATATTGGAATATCTAAATCGGCATGCATTCGATTGTTTGATTGCAGTTGACTCTGGACTTACCTTTTTTTATGAAACGAATCAGATACCAAATGTAATTGTGGGTGATTTTGATTCTGTGGACCATCAGGTGCTTGATTTCTATCAGGCTATGTATACAGAGGGAAAGGCAAAGATAGAAATCTGTAAACTTATCCCGGAAAAAGATGATACTGATATGGAATATGCCATTCGTTACGCAATTTCCTATGGAGCAACGCATATTACACTGTTTGGAGCGACTGGAACACGAATTGACCATGTTCAGGGAAATCTTCACTTACTTGGAATTGGTCTTTTCGAAAATATAAATATTGAAATTGTAGATAAAAATAATCGAATTCGAATGATTAAAACAAAATATTCGATTAAAAGAGAAGAACAATTTGGAAAATATATTTCTTTACTCCCGGTAACAGGAGACGCTACAGGGGTAACATTAAGTGGATTTAAATACCCTCTTACGAGTGGAACAATCCCGAAATTTTCTTCTCTTGGAGTAAGTAATGAAATAACAGAAGAAGTGGGAAGTATTCAAATAGAAGATGGAATCCTTCTTCTTATCGAATCAAGAGATTAGGATTAGTATGTTATTATGGATGAAATTTTATTTAGAAAAGCAACCAATTCTGATGTAGAAGAAATTTCACAGTTAATGGAAACTGTATATAGACAATTAGAAGATCCTTCTATTTTTGCATGTGATGACATGGAATATGTTAAAAATCATATACAAAAGGAAGGATTTTGTATTGTAGCACAAAATCAAAACGAGAAAATAGTAGGTGTGTTAATGGTTCGTTTTCCTTTTGAAGCAGAAGATAATCTAGGGATAGACATTCATTTGCCAAAAGAAAAACTAAATCAGGTAGCACATATGGAATCTTGTGTTGTACATCCAGACTACAGAGGTCATAGATTACAACAGCAACTTTTACAGTTGGCAGAGGAATGGATTGATAAAGAAAACTTTTCATATTTACTAGCAACTGTTGCACCACACAATATTCCAAGTCGACATTCCCTTGAAAAAGTGGGATATCATTTTATACTACAAAAGAAAAAATATGGTGGCCTCGACAGAGAACTTTGGGGACGGGGCTTTTGCCACGAGGAGCGCCCTTTTGTCATGAGGAGCGCCCCTTTGTCAGGTTGTGGAAATGATAAAACAGTAAATGGATAGAAAGAAGAACTCCAAAAAATGGGGTTCTTTTTTTCTTATGTCACGAAAATGATATTTTGAAGTGTGATTTTGTATATTGTATCGAAAATATGACTTATGATTTAGCCTAAAGTAGGAATAACATAGATTTATGAATAAGGAGAATGTTTAAGATGCAATACGGTTTTTTTGATAACGAGAAAAAAGAATATGTAATTACTCGTCCAGATACTCCAGCACCATGGGTAAACTATCTTGGCTCACCAGAATATGGTGCCATCATTTCAAATAATGCTGGTGGATATAGTTTTGAAAAATCTGGTGCAAACGGAAGAATTCTAAGATATGTATTTAACCATTTTGATCAGCCGGGCAGATATATCTATTTAAGAGATAACAAATCAAAGGATGTTTGGTCTGCATCATGGCAGCCAGTGGGTAAAGATTTGGAGAGTTATAAATCAGAGTGCCATCATGGTACTGCATATACAAAAATGATGGCAGATTATAGTGGAATTATGTCTGAAGTAAGATATTATGTGCCTCTTAATCAGTCATATGAAGTATGGAATCTAAAAGTAACAAATAATTGTGACGAAATTCGCGAGCTAAATATTACAGCGTATGCAGAATTTACCAATAATAGTAACTATGAACAAGATCAGGTGAATCTCCAGTATTCACAGTTTATTACTAAGACAGTGTTCTGTGAAAATCGTGTAAGACAGATGATTCATGCAAATCTTGATTCTATTGAAGATGGAAAAGATGTAGATGACAAAATCGTTACCAATCGTTTCTTAGGTTTGGCAGGAGCTCCTGTTGCTTCATGGTGCGGAAGCAAAACTGGATTCCTTGGAAAATACAATGGATACAATAATCCACAGGGAGTTACATCTGGAAAATTATCAAATGAAGGAAACTATAACGGAAACAGCTGTGGTGCACTTACAACAGTTCTTCCACTCGCACCAGGAGAAACAAAGGAAATTGCTTTTGTTTTAGGAATGAAAGAAGATGCAGACGCAGAGAAAATCATTGCAAGTTACAGTAATCCAACAGAAAAATGTGAAAAAGAATTAGAAGAACTTATTTCATACTGGCGTGGAAAATTAGAACATTTCCAGGTAAAAACAAAATGCGAAGCATTCGATACAATGATTAATACATGGAATGCATATAACTGCTTTATGACATTTATCTGGTCTCGTGCTGCATCATTTACATATTGTGGACTTCGAAATGGATACGGTTACAGAGATACGGTTCAGGATATTCAAGGTGTTATTCATTTAGCACCTGAAATGGCGGTTGAAAAAATTCGTTTCATGTTATCGGCTCAGGTTAACAACGGTGGAGGACTTCCACTTGTTAAGTTTACGCATAATGCAGGACATGAAGATACACCAGATGATGCATCTTATGTAAAAGAAACTGGACATCCGGCATATCGTGCAGATGATGCTCTTTGGTTATTCCCGACAGTATATAAATACATTGCAGAAACAGGAAATATTGCATTTCTTGATGAAGTGATTCCTTTTGCAAATAAGGAAGAGGGTAGTGTATATGAACACTTAAAAAGAGCAATTAATTTCTCTATGACGCATCTTGGAAAACATGGATTGCCAGCAGGCTTATATGCAGACTGGAATGACTGTTTAAGATTAGGTGCTGACGGAGAATCAACATTTGTTGCATTACAGTATTATTATGCAATGACAATTTTAAAAGAATTTGCAGAATACAAAGAAGATAAAGAATATGTTGCATTCCTTGAAAAGAGTCAGAAAGAACTTGGTGAATTGATTCAGAATTTGTGCTGGAATGAAGACCGTTTCATCCGTGGATTTACAGAGGATGGAGAAACAATTGGTAAGAGAACAGATCCTGAAGCCAATATGTGGTTAAATCCACAGAGCTGGTCTGTTATTAGTGGTCTTGCTTCTGGAGAACAAGCGGACAAAGCACTTGATAAAGTATATGAACAGCTTAACACAGAATATGGTGCGGTTCTTATGGATCCTCCATATCATGCACATGCATTTGATGGCGCACTTGCTGTTATTTACAACGCAGGAACAAAAGAAAACTCAGGTATTTTCTCACAGTCTCAGGGATGGATTATTCTTGCAGAAGCATTACGCGGGCACGGAGAAAGAGCATTTCAGTATTTTATTGAAAACTCTCCTGCTGCGCAAAATGACAGAGCAGAAATTAGACAGCTTGAGCCATATTGCTATGGGCAGTTTACAGAAGGAAAAGCAAGTCCAAATTTTGGACGTTCTCACGTACATTGGCTTACAGGAACAGCTTCAACCGTAATGGTAGGTTGTGTAGAAGGTATTCTTGGTATGAGACCAGATATAGAGGGACTTCGTATTGCACCATCTGTTCCAAAAGATTGGGATGAATTCTCAATTCAGAAAGATTTTAGAGGAAAACATTTAGATATTACAGTAAAGAATCCAAATCAGAAGGAAAGTGGTTTTGTCAAAATGGTTGTAAATGGGGTGGTAATGAAAGATAACTACATTCCAGAATCAGTCATGACAGAAGAAACAAAAGTAGAACTTTGGATGTCATAAAAAATAAGAAAAGAATGGTAAAAAAGGTGAGTAAAGTAAAATTTTTAGATAAAAACGGTACATTTCAGATAACAAATCCTGAAAACCTGAGTGGGCTTTATTTTCCAATCGCAGGAGAAAGTGGATTAAAATCTAATGTTACACCAAACTTAGGTGGAGATAGTAAACTGGATCAAAATCATTTCCTTTTGGAACCGGTAAGTATTGAAAATCTTCATAATAATAAGAATACAAGAAACTTCTGGTGCAGAATTGAAGGAAAAGGAATGTGGTCTGTTTGTGGAAGTTCTGCAAAACAGGAGGCAGAAAAGTTCACAGAAAGCCAGGACGAAAGTGTTTTAGAAGCTGGATTTATGTGGCAGAAACTTACAAGAACTTCGAAGGAATATGGAATAAAAGCAAGTACAACATCGTTTGTGGAAAAGAATGGAGACGTAGAAATCTTACTTGTAGAGATTGAAAATGTTTCAGACGAGAATATAGTGTTTACTCCATTTGCTGTCATTCCAATATATGGAAGGAGCGCAGATAATATCCGCGATCACAGACATGTTACTTCTCTTCTTCATAGAACGGTTGTAAAAGAAAATGGTATTTATGTGACACCAGTATTATCGTTTGATGAAAGAGGGCATCAGAAAAATGACACTATATACTTTGTATGTGGAACAACAGGAAATGGAGAAAATCCAACTGATTTTTATCCTTCTGTAGAAGAGTTTGTTGGAGATGGTGGTTCATTCTTAAATCCGGAAGCTGTTCGAGTAAACAAGGATGGAAAGAAACCAGGTGATGTATTAGAGGGAAAAGAATCCGTTGGTGCATTTAAGTTTAAAGAAGTAGAACTTAAGAAAAATCAAAAAGCAAGTTACATTATCTTGGCTGGAGCAAAAGAGAAAACACATAATATTGAAGAGATTGTTTCGAAATATAAAAACGAATCACAAGTACTCGAAAAATTGGATGAAATCAAATCATATTGGACAAATAAGGTGAATGTTTCATTTTCTACAGGGGACTTGGTAACAGATAATTATTTGAAATGGATTTGTTTCCAACCAATTTTAAGAAGAATCTATGGTTGTTCATTTTTGCCATATCATGATTATGGAAAAGGTGGTCGTGGATGGAGAGATTTGTGGCAGGATTGTCTGGCTCTTCTTATTATGGAACCAGATATGGTTCGAAATATGATTGTGGACAACTATGGTGGCGTAAGAATTGATGGTTCAAACGCAACGATTATTGGATCAAAGCAGGGGGAATTTATTGCAGATCGAAATAATATCACACGTGTGTGGATGGATCACGCATTTTGGCCATTTGTTACCACAAAGCTTTATATTGACCAGACTGGTGACATAGAAATCCTTTTAGAAAAAGCATCTTACTTTAAGGATTTACAATCCCAAAGAGGTACTGCACAGGACAAAGAATGGACCGTACAGTATGGAAATAAACAAAAGTCCGTTTCGGAAGAAGTTTATCAGGGAACAATTCTGGAACATGTTTTGCTTCAGAATTTATGTGCATTTTATGATGTGGGTGAGCACAATCAGATGCGTCTTCGTGGAGCTGATTGGAATGATGCTCTAGATATGGCAGATGAAAAAGGTGAAAGTGTAGCATTTACATGTGCATATGCTGGAAATTTTAAAGATATTGCTGTTCTTCTTAGAAGTTTAAAAGAAAAGTGTGGATTTGAAAGTATCGAAATTTTAGAAGAAATTAAAGTGTTATTAGAAACGTCAAAAGATGTCTTTGATGATGTAACACGAAAAAGAGAACTTCTTGATTCTTATGTCAAAAGTTGTGAGCATAATATCAGCGGAAAAACAATTCTTGTAGATGTAGATGAACTTTGCAAGAATTTAGAAGAAAAATCTGACTGGATGATGGAAAATATCAGAAAAAATGAATGGATTTCGTCGAAAGATGGAAAAGGCTGGTTTAATGGATACTATGACAATCATGGTAGACAGGTAGAGGGTGCAACAAGCGAAAATGTCAAAATGATGCTTACAGGTCAGGTGTTTGCGATTATGAGCGGAACAGCACAGCCAAAACAAATTGAGGCTATTTGTAAGAGCGCGGATGAATATCTTTTTGACAAAAAGGCTGGAGGGTATCGTTTAAATACGAACTTCCATGAAGAAAAATTTGACCTTGGAAGAATGTTTGGTTTTGCATATGGCGAAAAAGAAAATGGTGCAGTGTTCTCACATATGACAGTAATGTATGCAAATGCATTATATAAACAAGGTTATGTAAAAGAAGGTCATAAAGCATTAAAAGCGCTTATGGATGCTGCAAAATCTTTTGAAACTTCAAGAATGTATCCAGGGATTCCAGAATACTTTGATAATGATGGAAAGGGCTTGTACGCGTATCTTACAGGCGCTGCTAGTTGGTATATGCTTACCATGATTCAAGAAGTATTTGGTGTAAGAGGAGATTTGGGAGATTTGGTGATTGCTCCAGCTCTTCTTCCAGAACAGTTTGAGAAAAATGGAGTGGCATCGGTCAGCCTTGAATTTGGTAAAAAAGGATACGATATTTACATTTATAATTCAAAGAAAGAACCATGTAAAAATCATACAATTCAGGAAGCAAAATTAAACAATAAATCATTATCGCTTGATGGAAATGGTTACGTGCGTATTACAAAAGAAGAACAAAAGAATCTTTTTTCTATTGGAAGAAACATTGTTGAAATCGTTATTAGTTAAAAAAATCCGGTCAGATTTATATCTGACCGGATTTTTTTACCACATCGATCGATAGAATTTGTCGCGATATTTCTTAGGGGTAATTCCCATGTATGATTCAAATGTTTGGATAAAGTGACTTTGTGAGGAAAAAGATAAATAGTTTGCGATATCTACAATAGATTCATCAGAATAACGCAGAAGGTGCGTAGATTTTTCAATCTTTTTCTCTCGAATATAGTCGCTAATGGAAACACCAAGGTTTTGTTTGAATACACGTGATAAGTAATTGGTAGATAAGCCTGTGTATTCAGCAAGTGTCTGTACAGTAATACGCTCTTTTATGTTTGTATAGATATAATCGACACATTGTTTGACTGGTTTAGATAGGATATTGCTATTTTTTTGGAGTATCATTTTACCAGTAAAGTCTTTTGCCATATCATGATGTACATCAGCAACCTGTCTTATAGTTGTGCAGGAATCCATTTTTAAAATATAAAAGTCACTAAGTCGATATGCCTGTTCCGGTTCAAGTCCACCATCAATACAATAACGGGTAAGCATTGCAGTTGTAACAACAAAATGGTATTTTATATTAGTGAGCGAATTTTTGGAAAGGGTTCCTGTTCCTTCAAGGTTTATAAACTCATCCTTTTCACAGTTTTTAATAACAGCTTCCATATCGCCAGATTTAACGGCATTATAAAAAGAATATTCAACATCAGGGTTTCTGTGTTTCATCTCGTGTTCACTGTTATTTAGCACGTCCTGAATCCAGTCCTTTTTATTTTCCATAGAGAACTCCTTATCTGTATAGAATAAACAATAGATACTCTGTTTTGATAAAATTTTTCTCATTTTACAAAAAAATATAAAAATTGTAAAGTGATGACACGATTTTGATATTTTAAGTGGATTATTAATATATCCAATAGAGTCCTTTTGGTAAAGTATCATTGTAAAGGAAAGACGACATGAGTCGTACAAAAGGAGGATTTATAATGAAAAAGAAAGTGATTTCAATGTTGCTTGTTACAGCATCAATCGCTGGCTTATTAGCTGGGTGCGGTGGCAAACAGGGCGGTACAGAAGGTGGCGCAAACGCTTCAGGCGAAGAAGGAAAAATTATCAACATCTACTGCTGGAATGACGAGTTCCGTACACGTGTGGAAGCAGTATATGACAAGGTTGATAGAACATCAGAAGATGGAACAATTACATACTTAACAGATGGATATGAAATCCATTGGATTGTTAACCCTAATACAGATGGTGTATATCAGGATAAACTTGATGAAGCACTTTTAAATCAGGCAGATGCTGCTTTAGATGATAAAGTAGATATTTTCTTATCAGAAACAGATTATGTATTCAAATATACAGATAAAGATGCTGACGTAGCAATGCCACTTACTGATCTTGGAATTAATCCAGAAACAGATATGGCTGACCAGTATGAATTTACAAAAACAACTGCATCTGACAGCGATGGAGTTCAGAGAGGATCAACATGGCAGGCTTGCCCAGGTATCCTTACATATCGTCGCGACATTGCTTTAGAAGCATTTGGAACAGATGACCCAGAAGAAGTTGCTGCAAAATTTGCAGATTGGGATACTGCAAAAGAAACAGCTCAGGAATTAAAAGACAAAGGTTACTACACATTTGCTTCTTATGCTGATACATTCCGTTTATATGGGAACAGCATTAGTGAATCTTGGGTAGCTCCTGGTTCAACAACAGTAAAAGTAGATAAACAGATCATGAACTGGATTGAAGACTCAAAAGCTTGGAAAGATGCTGGATACTTTGATCCAACTGTAAAAGGACAGTGGAATGATGACTGGAACAAATCAATGGCATCTACTTCAAAAGTATTTGGATACTTATTCCCAGCATGGGGTATTGACTTCGTATTAAAACCAAACTGGGATGGAGAAAACGGAAATTGGGCTGTTACAAATCCACCACAGTCATATAACTGGGGTGGTTCATACGTACATGCTGCAACAGGAACAGATAACGTTGAAC
>JAXJUI010000069.1:0-2782 GCA_036309165.1 Agathobacter sp.
GGTGTATCTGGTATGAGAATGATATACTCACTTGCCCCTTCACTTAGAAAATCATATTCTGTAAATGCAAGCTCCTGCTTTACATTTCTTTTCTCCTGTTCCTTTACCGCACCTTGTGTCTGCTTTGATTCCGAACACCCGCTAAGAGAAACAACTGTAAGAATTACTGACACTAGAATTGCGATATGTTTTTGATTTTTCTTCATGGTTATTCCCCTTCCACATAGATTTTTTGTACGATACGACGAATATTCCCTTCTTCATCCATTCCATGAAAAGAAAACTGGTATTGCCCTTTTTCTTCGAGAATAATCGACTTCTTTACGCCACACATTTTTCCACTTGGACATTTTACTGTCACCCATGTAACTAAATTTTCTGCTGTTGTTACATTATCTTCACAAGACAACTCTGGTAAGACAAGTTCGTCACCTACTTTTGCTGATTCTGGAAGCAATTTGGATAATTTCACTATAGGCTTTGAATCGTCCACCACGTGAATCTGACTCGATACAGTACGCGTTTTGTTTTTTCCATCTGTAGCCTGATACTCTAACCGATAATCCCCATAAGAATCGATTGTGATTTCATAGGCTTTATCTGGTGTTACATCTTCAAGCTTCGTTCCGTCTATTGCCTTTACCACATTTCCTTCTGGGTCAAGCACACTCATTTTCACCGATGCTGTGTCAGAAAGTACATCCGTTGCAAATGCAGTCGGCAGCTTGATTGTGGAACCTTTTTTTGCTTCAGCTACACCATTCGTAAGCGTAATGATTGGCTCTACATTATCTATTTCATAATCGCGTCCCATACGCTGACGATTCATGTCTTTTAATCGAAATACGCTTCCTGTTTTACCATGCAACACCACAGTCAAGTCAAGCATCTGCGAGGTATAGCCTTTAAAAGCACTTCCATCTACATTAGCGGATACTGGAATGGTGTAACTTGCAGAATCGGTAAACACTTGCGAATCGGCATTATATGTAAAGTAAAAATCCGTATCATTGTTCAAATACATCGAACCATTTGTAATGTAAGAGCGTTCTGAATCATTCAGTGCCACAGCGGTGTAGGTATCATTCATACGAATAAAATTAAGCTTTGTACTGCTTTTGTCATCCACACTATCCGTAAGAACAAAATCAATCTGCTGCATTGAATTGTTATTCACTCCGGCAAACGAAAGGCTGAACCCATCCGATGCCAATGGCTTTACGAAGGTCACAGTTGCAGTTTCGCCTTTCATGATAAAATCAACAGACTGCTCCTGCACGCTCACCTTTGCTCCTTCCACCTGAAAAAATTCTTCCATTTCAACCGTTCCGTCATCTGTTGCAAATGCCACCATACCGGCAACTAAACTTGCCACAATTCCCAGCGAAAGCATAACTTTTTTCCCTTTTATCATCCTTTGATACCTCCCATCTGAAGATTGCTTGTGAATTCCTCACTAAACTTTGCAAATAGAAGCAGACTCGGTATACATAAGAGTACGCAGGCTGCCATTTGCATCGTCGCACTGGTTCCCGATAGCGCACTGAAATTCAGCAAAGTCAGCGACAATGTCGGCTTGGATGGCAGAAAGTAAAGGGGACCTGTATAGTCCGACCATAACGCCACAAATTGCAAAACGATAATGAGCGATATAATATTCTTCACCATCGGAACCATAAGTTTAAAGAAGATGGTAAAATTTCCCGCGCCATCCATATATGCCGCTTCTGCATAATCCTCCGGTATACTCTTAAAAGCACCATGATAAATTAAGAAATAGATTCCCAAAAAGGAACACTTCATAAACCACATTCCAGGAATGGTATCATAGATACCAAGCATATGTGTCATTTGAATTTCCGATGCAGTAGAACCGACAATCGGGATTGCCATACACACATAGACAATCACCATCATAATCTTGCTAAAAAAATATGGGAATTTTGCAACACAGTATGCAGTCACGCATGGCACAATTGCCAGACAGACCGCGCCGCCAAGTGCATATGAGATAGAGTTCCAGGTCAATCCCAGAAAATCATAGTATCCCGCCGAACCATCACTTAATGTGATTGGATAGGTAAATTCCGTAAATACTCTCATATAATTTTCCAAAGTCGGCGTGGTAATAGAAAACATCTTGTCCGTAAAATCACTCAACGACTTGAAAGAAGACAGCAATGCTAAAAGGTACGGAAACAGTAGGCATGCCGCATAAACGCACAAAAACACGAACATTACCCACGCAAATAGATTCATCCGATGTTTTCTAGGTGTACTTATATCGGCTTTTCTTTTCAAACCACGTTTAGACATCTTCTTTCGCCTCCTTTGTTTTTCTTTTTTTCGCTGCCAATGCCCCATCTACATCACGCATTGGATCCATACGATTCACGATGGCTCTTAACGGAAAGATAATAGCACATGCAAATACAGTCAAAACTAACCCGAAAGCAGCAAAATAGGGATACTCCCTTGCCCCCCAAGTGGTTAATCCTCGCATAAAATAAAAGCCCATACTCGTTACTTCTGTCCCGCCCGATGTCTTAAAAAAAGCATACATAGAAAAATCGCTTGTAAAAATCGTTGCTGTACTTGCCACAAACCACACTGACAGAGTCGGAAAAACTAGTGGCAGCGTAACATGCCGAAACTCCTGCATCGGTGTCGCACCATCCACTTGTGCCGCCTCTGAAATACTCTCATCAATGCCACACATAGCACTACTAAAGAATAAAAATCCCCCAGCAAGTGAATAAAACACATTGTAGAAAATCAGCAA
>JAXJUI010000070.1:0-1944 GCA_036309165.1 Agathobacter sp.
AATAAAAGGAGTGTGATTTGAGTGAACAAAAAGATTGTGCGAGTCCTCGGCAAACGAGGAAGAATTACTATCCCCTATGAGATCAGAGTCCGCAACAAGATTGGGTATAACGATATCCTCTCCTTTGAGGAACAGGACAAAAACACTATCATCGTGAGGAAGGAAAAACTTTGCGGTGGATGTACTCCCGAGTGCTTCGATGAAGGACAGAACATTTCTATCAAGGACTTCCTTGATAGTCTTTCTCCCGCACAGCAGCATGAGGCAACTGTATACCTAAATCTGTTGTGGGCGCAAAAAGAAGGAGTGAAAACAAGTGGGTGAACACAAGAGTGTATATCTGTGGTCTTTACAGGAAGCGCAAAAGCTTAACGAAGTTGATCTTTGGCGCGAATCCTATAAAGAAAACTGCACCTGCGCTCGTGCCATTGAGCAATGCATAGATGAAAATTATGCGGACAATAGGCTTAACACCGATGCGGCCAAAGGTATTATCGATAGGTTTGGCTTTAACCGTGTGAATTGGGTTCTTGCGAACACGATCCAAAGAAAGGATTTTGACGGCCGCATTAGTCAGGCAAATAAAGAATGGGCTAAAGGCTTCTATATTCCTAACGATGATATTCGTTGGCACTATGAGGTTAGTTCCCATCCTGGGCTGACAGATCTATTTGCAAATCGTGTGCGCCAAGAATGGCAATCCCTTGGATTGTTTGACCGAAGCCACTGTAGCGAAGAAGCTGATTATGAAGGCAAGTTACTTGCACTCAAGCCTTCTACATTGAAGGATGAATACAAAACACCCGATTTTCAGCTTTTCTTTGCAACAAGTGGTTTTGGATGTGATCCCACAAAAATTGGAACTGCTGTGTACGGCTTCTTTCTAAAGGATGACGAACACACTCACTTCCGTAGGTCAGACTTCATCGGTGTAGTTAAGGATGAATGTATTCCCGAATGGGCGCAAGAGAAGCTACAGTCAATGAATGAGCCGGACGAAAGTGCCGATATAAAAATGGAAGGAGTATAAAGCATATGCGCGTACAAATCTATCAGATTAACAGCGAGCGAGATAAAGAAAGACAAAAGTTTATGAATCTCAAGGACGGAGAAAATCCCGATCCCTCTATTTATGATGAGGTGTTTGATGCCGAAATTGATGAAACTGACCTCGAATCTATTTATGCTCGTTTCAATACTGACAGACATCCTCTGTTCAGAGGTCATTCGCTTTCCGTTTCAGACGTTGTGGTTATGGACGGAAAAGCAAGTATTTGTCAAAACGTAGGTTTCCGAGAGGTTCCTTTCGATGTTTCCCAAACACAAAAGCCCGACAATCTTATGAGAGTAGTATATGTAGAGCCGAATAAGCCTCCCTATGTGGCTGAAATCGAAAACACGCTCGAAGGTAAGCAGCGAGCAGTACAAGGTTATATCGAACCGGTCTACATTGAAAATGATGGCACATGCCTTATTGGTAACGAAGAAGCAAAACTCATTGGTATGGAAGGAAACCGAAGAATCGGCCCCTCCTCCATTATTGCCGGTCCCTTCTTTGTGTGTGGCACTACTGAAGAAACCTTTAGAGGACTTACAGATGAGGAGGTGACGAAATATATGGATCGGTTCAAAAACCCTGAACTCATCTCCCAGGATGAAGTTCAAAGTGATATCGGATTTACAATTTACAGTGGAATGTAAAATGATTGGAGGTAATAAACATGGCAGCAAAGAAAACTGGTGGCGTTAAAGCCCCTAAGAATGATGAAAAGAAAATCGAACAGCAGACTGCACCCGTAGATAATGAAAGACCGCAGTACAAAATCCCTTTCATTTCTGCGAAGATTGACCGTCTTAATGACAATCCCGATTCGAAGATCAAGGCAAATGCCAGTGTAACTATTGGCAACCATTTTGCGGTTCACGGCTTTAAGATCTATGATG
>JAXJUI010000071.1:0-1526 GCA_036309165.1 Agathobacter sp.
CATCTGACTTCCAGAGAAGTATCTGTCCCATCTGAAATACAGTATTTTCAGATGTCTATTAAAGTTACCCATTTTTACAAATCAAAAATCTTTAAAAAACCACTTGACTATTTATAGTTTGTCACCTCAATTCGTTTTATAAATTAATGCTTTCCACAACCATGGTTTCCACATCCATGGTCTCCACAAGTATGTCTGTCCTCATGGTGATGGTGATTACAATTTGAACCGGTATTTACAAGTGTACCGGCAAGATAACTTGAAACTGCTTTATCCACATTTCCCGTTGCACCTGCACACAGTTCTATTCCGGCTTCTGCAAGCGCCATCTGTGCACCGCCTCCGATACCGCCACAAATAAGTACATCTATCTGATTTGTTGCAAGCACTCCTGCCAGAGCACCATGTCCTTGTCCATTTGAGCTAATCACTTCCGAAGAAATGACTTGATTATCCTCTATTTCATATACTTTAAAATTCTCGGTTCTTCCAAAATGCTGAAATACCTCTTCGTTGTCATATGTTACCGCTATTCGCATAATTCCATTCTCCTTTTTTTGTAATTGTCTTTGATTCAAGTATGATTTCGTTAAATGACATTTTCTACAATGCGGGCTTCCATCACAAAGCACATAATTTCCACCTTCGATTTGAAGCCCCTTTCCCATCACTAACGCCTTTGCAATTTTTTCTCTCGCATTATTATAAATTAATTGAGCAGTTGTCCTTGCAACACCTAACTTATTAGCACATTCTTCCTGACTGAATCCTTCCAAGTCAATCAGTCTTATGCTTTCGTATTCATCAACAGTCATAATCAACATTTCGCTGTTATCATTTTGCTGAGGTATAAACACTTTAACATCAGGCTCTTTACATACTATTCTCTTTCTACATCTTGGCATCTTAACACCTCTTTTTTGGCATATGCCATAAAAATATTATACCATATATCTTTATGAAGTAAAGAAAAACTGTGATAACAAAATCACAGTCTTCTTTCAAAAACATATTCTATTTTAGAAGATAAGTCTTCTCTAAAAATGTATCCAAGTCTATTGAATTTCTTTATTTCTTCGGGATTTTCAATGCAGTTTTCTGCCATGAATCTAACCATTTCACCTCGTGCCATTTTTGCATAAGTACCTTTTGTTACCAGTTTCCCGGCAGATAATTCGCAAAATGTTATAGATATATAGGTATCTTCTTCGGATAGATATCTCTCGATACATTTAGAATATTCTTTTGATGCCAGATTAATTATAATGCCCTTCTCATCTCTAACACCTTTGTAAAGCATATCTCCCCAATATTCATATAAGTTTTTTTCATTTCCGATTGTAGCTTTTGCCTTCATCTCTAAGCGGTAAGGTGTTACTCCATCCATTGGCTTCAAAACACCATAGAACGCTGATAATATCCTTAGATGTTCCTGTATATATTCAAAATGCCCATCCTCAAATACTGTAGGAGCCATGTACTGGTACGCAATTCCTTCATATGATAATATCGCCGGTGTAAGCCTA
>JAXJUI010000072.1:0-50645 GCA_036309165.1 Agathobacter sp.
CAGCGGATCGAAATGCTGTCTTTTTTACTGCCCTTTTTTGGGGCAGTTTTTTATAGATTAGGGTGTCAAAAGGTATCAACTCAAGCTGAATGTCTCATAAAGCGAAGCGGTATCATCTCATATTTGCTCCGTATTTCGGATATAATATTTTCTAAATGTTCTGAAATGGTTTTGTATAAGGGACGCAACCGTCCAAGATTCGCCATCGTGGCTCAGCTTGGACTTTCAGCAACGTCCTGTTGCTGAATTGCTAGGTAGTTCACAGAACATTAAGAAAATCTAATATCCTTCATAAGTCGCAAATATGAGATGATACCGCTTCGCGTTATGAGAACCGATTCTCTTTTGATACCTTATGACACCCTAACGTTTGTAGGAAAACTGTTCTAGAGAAAAATACAAAAAGAAAAAGCCCCAAACACTGAATTCATTCAATGCTTAAGACCTTTTATAATGCCGGCGACCGGAATCGAACCGGTACTGTATCGCTACAACAGGATTTTAAGTCCTGCGCGTCTGCCAGTTCCGCCACGCCGGCATTTCTTATATAGAACAATTTGTTTTACAAATTGTAATGGGCAGAGGTGGATTCGAACCACCGAAGCAAGTTGCAGCAGATTTACAGTCTGTCCCCTTTGGCCACTCGGGAATCTGCCCATTTGACTAAGACGTTAACACGCCCTGACAAGGAAGAAGTATAGCACAAGGCGCGTGTTGATACAAGAGAAAAGTTTAAAATTGTATCAAAAAGTTTTAATTACTTAATACTTCTTCCCAAGGTGTTGTTTTTGGCCAATCTGTAGTATCAAAACCATCGCGAATAGAATCGCAATAGTATTCGTGTTTTGCACGAATAGGAGATGATTCTTCAAATGCGTCGGCTGGATAATCTAAGAGGTAGGAATCCATTGCAAGTCCAAAGATTTCCGCACGATCTTCTGTAGGATAAGTTGTAGAATAGGAGCTGACAAAATAATCAGAGAATGCATCATAGAGTGTGCTGGTTTCATATCCTACGTAGGTGTATGAATATGAAAATGCCTCTGGATTATAACTATTCCACGTCTCTTCGTTATATACAGCATCTTTTACATAGTATGAGCGAAAAGCTAATCGTTGGTCGATTAAATGTGATATTTCATGGTTTAACGTACTTTCCCATGCATAGGAATAGTCGGCGTCAAGAACCATGACTAAATGATTGTTACAAGCACATACAAATGCTCCTGGAGAAGTTACATCGGTAGACGAGATTGCTGAAAGTGTCGAACCGATGTAAATTCGAATTCCTTTGAAATCACCATAAACAAGTTGAGAAAAGAAATTCGTTGGATAATATTCTAACAATGTTTCTAATTTATCAATAGAAAACGATATTTCATCATAATCAAGTAACTGATCGACTTGATAGGTTGCAATTAAATCAGGAACTTCTGGACCAAAATAGATTTCTAAACCATAGGTTTCTTCTAATTCATTAATACGTTCCTGAAGAGGTTCATATTCTGCCCAGTCATAAGAAGCTGGGTCAGGAATTAAGGTGATAGTATTTCCATAGTCATATGCTTGTGAAGGATCATCCGATTTACTATCGTCTATCTCGTTTGCATATAGGTCAATTTCGTCAGTATAGAAAGTGATATCTTCTGTAGGAGTTGGACCTTTTTCTTTTAAATTTTTCCAGGCAAGTAAATATGGCTCACAGTTTGAATTATATGTAAGGAAAAATACACATTTACTATCTTTTAAATAAACTAAGTTGTTACAGATATAGCGACGGTCCGGTCCGTCTAATGCTTCACTATCGAAAGTGAATTGATCTAAACCATTTCCATTAAAATCATACTGATGATAAGTAATCTGGTGTGAATTTGTTTCGCTATCTTTTTCATAGTCTTCCGTTGCAAGGATGAAATGTGAACCTGCAAAGTAAGCAAGGAAACAGTCGTCTTTTTTAAAGTAACTTTGGTTTTGTTCTTCCATAACCATAGACCATAAGTCGTTCGACCAATCAAATTGGAACATGTATCCGGAGTTAGAACAGCCACCGGTCAAGGTGCTACAGGTATTATAGGAAGACATTACCTGCTCTGTTGTAACATCAAAAAGAAAAGTTTCGTTTCGGAACGTTTCTTTGTTGACACCGCGAAGAACTAAAGTTTTCCAGTTTGGTGATTGCTTTTCAATTGTAATGTCATAATATGGAAGCGCTACTGTTTCAATAGAATAAGTAGATTCTTCGAAAGTTACTTTAAGTAAAGAGCCGCGTTCGTTCACTGTTAAAAACTGCATATCTGTTTTTGTTGGACAGAAAGAATAAAACGATGCGCTCTGTAAAGCGGTTAAGGAATAAGTTCCAACGAGTTCTAGTTCTGTATTATATATAGAAAGAACTTCATTCTCAGAATCATTTAAGAATAAATAGTCACCAACAACCATATAGGAATCGCAGGTAATATCGTCGTGGTCTAGCGTATAAATGACATCGTCTGCCCATGGACTATAAACTTCAAATGAGTATTCGAAAGTATAGTCATCCGGATTTTCGTCAAATTCGTAATCGTCATCTTCGAAATCCTCATCCGGAAAATCGTTTGTTTCCTCATCTTCGTTTAGATTATCCAATCCGTCAGCAATATCATCAACAATTGCATCGGCTGTTGATTTGATGTCAGAATAACTTGCTAATCCTATGAGAAGAAGATTGTCTCCAAAATATGCCATATCGTTGTAAGGTTTGTTTGCAAAGTATGGGTTTTCGATTTTATAAAGATTATCGTCGCCTTCCACCAAGGTTGCTGTTTCCCAAAAGAGTGGGTTAGCATGAAGTCTCTCGTTCATCTCATCAGGATTTTCAAAAAGCTGTTTGAAATTAATGGAACAACCTGTTGTGGACAAGGAACAACATAACGCAAGTGAAAATGCTGCCATTTTCTTGATAAGTGAATGATGTTTCATAAAGTCTCTCTCCTATGACTAATTATTTGGTTGTTGCTTTACATAAGCGGTAGATTCTCGGTCTATAAGTTGTGGGCGGAGTAAAGTTTTACTAATAGAAATGTGATGAATGAGCGAATTTAAAATGACGTATGCACATCTACCAATTTCGTTTCTGTCCTGCCGGATTGTTGTAAGCGGAGGATCGCAGGTTGCAGCAATTGGAATATCGTCAAAACCTACAACACTGATATCTTCTGGAATGCGGAAACCACGTTCTTTACACTCTTCGATTACACCTTTTGCGATTAAGTCGTTACCACAAATGATAGCAGTTGCACCTTCTGCCAAAAAACCTGGCAAATGGTATTTTGCACTGTCGGATACATAGTAACCTCTTGCCATAAGTTTTTCATCAAGAGGAAGTCCTACTTCAACTATGGATGCTTCAAAAGCTTCTTGACGTTGATCTGAAACCATGGAATAAAGAGAACCATTTAAGAAAGCAATTTTTTTATGCCCGAGGTTTGTTAGGTGTGTAACTGCAGTCTGGATACCTTCATAACTGTCAGTTCCGATATAGCACACATTTGGGTTGTGTGAAATATAGTTATCCAATAAAACAGTTGGCATTGTTGTGGTCTTTAATTGCTTCATCCATTCATCATGGAGAGAAAATCCCATTAGGAAAGCACCACAATATCCATTTTTTAATAAGTAGGTATCGTATTTTTCTTCCATTTGAAATGCTGGGGTAACGGGCATAACCGTTACATCCCATTTGTGGCGGAATGCGTTTTGTTTAAAACCAAGGACAATTTCGTAACCGAATTCATCTATTGCTTCGTAATCCATGTTTTCAACAAATACACAAAGTTTTCTATTTTCAACTTTTCTAGATCTTTTTGTACTGTATCCCATCTCTACAGCGGTATCTAGAACCATTTGTCTTAGTTCTTCACTGATATCACTTGCGCCATTTAATCCTTTTGATACGGTACTCACAGAAATGCCTAGTCGATTGGCGATATCTTTAATTGTAGCCATATTATCATCCCTTCTCGTTGTGTATTAATAATAAGTACAAAAGAATTATAAGGTAGTTCGGGAAGATAATCAACGTGCTGAAAAATATTTTCGAAAATTCTGATAAGATTTGTTGGCAATATGTACAAAAATGGTATTAAAAATACGTTAAAAATGGCAAAAAGCCGTTCCAAAAGTCAAAAATTGTTGACAAAATGACGAATAGACACTAAAATTTAGCTATATCCGAAACATAACGAAAATAAATAAAAAATATTTTCGTTGTCCTTTTTAGGAGAGTTTCATGGGTATAAAATGGGGAAAGGTAGGGAGAAGTTTTGGAAGCACAAGAATTGACCAGAGGGTCAGGAATTCTTCTTGCGATATCAAGTTTACCATCGGCATATGGAATAGGCACTTTGGGAAATGCAGCATATCGATTTGTGGATCTCCTGGTTGATTTGAAACAGAAATACTGGCAGGTACTTCCGATGGGGCCAACAAGTTTTGGCGACAGTCCTTACCAGGCGTTATCTTCTTGCGCTGGTAATCCATATCTGATTGATTTGGATATATTAGTAGAAGAGGGGCTTCTACATGCGGAAGAGATTCGCTGTTATAATTGGGGAACAGACGAAAGCGAAATTGATTACGCAGTTCTTTATGAGAATCGATACAAAGTTTTGCAAAAAGCTTTTGAGCGATTTGACGAAGAAACAGAAGCGTATCAGAAGTTCGTAAATGAAAACGAAGATTGGTTAGCTGACTATTCTTTGTATATGGCAATCAAGCAGGAAAACAATGGAAAAAGCTGGTTGGAGTGGAATTTGGAAAATAAAGAAAAACAACCGGTTGCGCTTGCAAAATGCCGAAAGATGTTGTATAATCAAATTAGTTTTTGGGGATTTTGCCAGTATATGTTTTTTAAACAATGGGAAAACCTAAAAACATATGCGAATTCGAGAGGAATTCAACTGATTGGAGATATACCATTCTTTGTTGGGCTAGATAGTGTGGATGTTTGGATGAATCGGGATATGTTTCTGGTTGACGAACAAGGAAGACCTACGTGTTTATCTGCAGCGGTTCCTGATAAATATTCAGAAACAGGGCAGATATGGGGAAATCCATTATATGATTGGGAAAAAATGGAGGAAACACAATTTAGCTGGTGGAAGCGTCGCATTCGTGTGAATGCAAAAATGTATGATGTTTTACGAATGGATCATTTCGTTGGAGTGGTAAAGAATTATTCCGTACTTCCAGATGCTGAAAATGCATTAAACGGTCGCTGGTATAAAGGTCCGGCAAAGAAACTTACGGATGCTTTAAAAGAAGTGTTAGGTGAGACTGGTGTGATTGCCGATGATTACACGGGAACGACCCTGATTCCGGGAGCAAAGAAATTGTTGGCAAAGACTGGTTGGTATGGAACGAAGGTGTTGATGTTTGCATTTGATGGAAACACAGCAAATGAGCATTTGCCACAAAATTATATAAATAACCAAGTTATTGTCTATGCGGGGACACATGACAATGAGACGATTGTTGGATACTTCCGAGATAAGACTGAATACGAATTGGCTTATTTATATGAATATCTGAATATTGAATCAAAGGAAGAGATTCCGGATGCACTTATTCGACTGGCTTATCAAAGCTCAGCGGATGTTGCAATTATTCAGATGCAAGATATTCTAAAGCTTGGAAATGAAGCGAGAATGAATGCACCATCAACGGTTGGATATAACTGGAGATGGCGATTGGGGCAGGAACAACTCGATGAATCGCGAAGAGCTTGGATTCGAAATCTTGCAGCGGTATATCGCCGCTAATTAATTTGTTGATATGAAATGTGTAGCGCATTTTATATAAATACTTTTGAATCAATAAAAGGAGAGGAAAAGATGAAAAAGAAAGTATTATCAATGATGCTTGTTGCAGCTATGGGCGCTTCTATGCTTGTAGGATGTGGCGGCAAAGACAGCGGAAACGCTGGAACAGAAGGCGGATCAGCAAACAGTGGCGCTGACGCAAACAAAACAATTACTATTTGGGTAGCAGATAATGTTGTTGACTTTACAAATGAACAGGTTGAAGCATTCAAAACAGCTAACCCAGAATATGCTGATTACGAAGTAGTAATCCAGCCAGTTGGTGAAGGAGATGCAGCAGGTAACATGATTACTGACGTTGTAGGTGGAGCAGATATTTATGGTTTCGCACAGGATCAGTTAGCACGTTTAGTATCAGCTGGTGCATTAATGCCAGTTGTAGACGCTGATGAAGTAAAATCTAACAACGTTGAAGGTTCTGTAACAGCAGCTACAGTTGGTGATACATTATATGCATTCCCAATGACAGCTGATAACGGATACTTCTTATACTATGACAAATCTGTTGTAACAGATCCATCATCACTTGATGCAATCATCGCTGATTGTGAAGCAAACGGAAAAACATTCTACATGGATTTGGCTGCTTGGTGGCAGACAGCATTCTTCTTTGGTACAGGATGTGAACTTACATACGAAACAGACGTAGATGGTAACTTCACATCATGTAACGTATCTTACGCTACAGAAGAAGGTGTTGCAGCTCTTAAAGCTATGATTAACATGCACAAATCAGCAGCTTACGTTAAAAACTCAGATGCTTCAAACATTCCAGATGCAGGTGCATTCGTTTGTGGTACATGGGCAGTTGGACAGGTTAAAGAAGCTTTCGGTGATAACTACGCAGCAGTTAAACTTCCTACATTTGAAGTTGACGGAACAAGCTACCAGATGGCTGGTTTCTCTGGATACAAACTTATCGGTGTTAAACCACAGGAAGATGCTGATAAATTAGCAGCTTGCCAGGCTCTTGCAAAATACTTAACATCTGAAGAAGTTCAGTTAGCACGTTACAATGCAGTAGGTTGGGGTCCTTCAAACAAAGTTGCATTAGAAGATGAAGCAGTTAAAGCTGATGAAGCTCTTGCAGCTATGAAAGATCAGGAACAGTACTGTACAGCACAGGGACAGTATCCTGGAGATTACTGGTCAGCAGGAGATGCTCTTGCTGATTCTGTAAACGCTGGTGAATTTGATGATTACACAGATGAACAGTTAATGGAAGTACTTGTTAACTTCGAAGAATCAGTTCAGGCATCAGTTCAATAATAAGGGTTTTTATAATTAAATCACATTGGGGAATAGGGGGATTTACCCCCTATTTCTTGATGATTAGAAACTTTATAGATTGCGGTGACTTGTCGGTAGTGCAAGTAATCGCTACCTTCAATTATCTATTACGCAATCCGGAGGAATTATGAAAGATATTGATTATTACGCACTTAGCGGATTTGGAAAATTCTGCTACAAATTGAAAAAGTTCTTTGTTGGGATTCCAAAAGGCTTTATCGGGTTCTTTGTAAACATCTTTAAAGCAATTGGAGCATTCTTTGTTTGGCTTGGAAAAGATTTGAAAGAAATCGGTCGTTCTTTTGTAAAAGGAGACTGGAAAACAAAAATTTCATTTTTGATTTTGGGATTCGGACATATTATGCGTAAGCAGTTTGTACGCGGTATCTCTTATTTAGTACTTGAAGTTGGATTTATTGTTTATATGGTTACAACAGGTGTTTCTTATATGGCAAAAATTACAACACTTGGTACACAAAAAAGAGGATTTAATCCTGATGGAACTGTATGTTATGGTGATAACAGTTTCTTAATCTTATTATTTGGTATTATTACAATTTGTATCGTATTCGCATTTATTTTCATTTGGAGAATGAATATTCGCGGAAACATGAAAGCACAGGAAATGCTTGCAGAAGGTAAAGCATTACCTACAAACTTAAAAGACTTACATTCGTTACTTGATGAAAACTTTGATAAAACTTTATTAGCTATTCCTACATTAGGAATTCTTATTTTTACAATTATTCCAATTATTTTCATGATTTGTGTTGCATTCACAAACTATGATTATAACCATCAGGCGCCTGCACAGTTATTTACATGGGTAGGTTTTGAGAACTTTAAAGAAATTTTCTCAATGAGTGGAAACGGAATGGGAAAAACTTTCCTTACTGTTTTAACATGGACATTAGTTTGGGCATTCTTTGCAACATTCCTTAACTATTTCTTAGGAATGGGACTTGCAATTTTAATTAATAAAAAAGGTATCAAACTTAAAAAAATGTGGAGAACAATCTTCGTAATGACAATTGCGGTTCCACAGTTTGTATCTTTACTTTATATTTCAAAAATGTTTGCAGAAAATGGTATCGTTAATGGATATCTTATAAAATGGGGAATTATTAAGGATGCAATTCCTTTCTGGACAAACCCAACACTTGCAAAAATTATGATTATTGTAATTAACTTATGGATTGGTATTCCATACCTTATGTTAATTGCAACAGGTTTACTTATGAACATTCCAGAAGATTTGTATGAATCAGCACGAATCGATGGAGCAAATGGATTCCAGATGTTTATGAAAATTACACTTCCATATATGTTATTCGTAACTGGACCATATTTATTAACACAGTTTACTGGAAACTTAAACAACTTCAACGTTATCTTCTTATTAACAAAAGGTGCACCGCTTTCTGTTAACTTAGGTAATAAAGCAGGATACACAGACTTGCTGATTACATGGTTATACAAGATGACGGTTGATGATACAAACTACAAGTTAGCAGCAGTTATTGGTATTATCGTATTCTTAGTAACTGCAATTATTTCATTAATTGTATATGGTATTTTACCATCAGTAAAAGATGAGGAGGGATTCCAATAATGGCTAAGGAAAAGAAATTAAGAAAACAAAATAAGTGGCTTGGAAACCTCATTGGTTACATCGTGCTTACTGTATTAAGTATTATTTGGTTAACACCATTCGTATGTTTAGTATTACAGAGTTTCCGTTCAAGAGAAATTGAAGGCGGTGGAATTACAAGTTATGTTGTTCCAAAAACATTCTCATTAGATAACTATCGTTGGTTATTATCATCAGAAAGTGATTTTATGGGATGGTATGGAAATACATTAATCATTGCAGCGGTGGTATGTTTATTGAACACATTTGTTGTATTATGTGTTAGTTATTCTCTTTCAAGAATGCGTTTTAAGGGACGTGAACTTTGGATGAGAATGGTATTAATTCTTGGTATGTTCCCAGGATTCTTAACCATGATCTGTTTATACTTCTTATTAAAAACATTTGGTTTGACACAGGCAGGTGCAATTCCAGGTTTAATTTTGATTAGTTTTGCTGGATCGGGTATGGGATATTATGTATGTAAAGGCTACTTTGATACAATTCCTAAGTCGCTTGATGAAGCAGCAAGAATCGATGGAGCTACAAGAGCACAGATTTTTGTTCAGATGATTATTCCATTATCAAAACCAATCATCATTTATACAGCTTTATTAGCATTCATGGCACCATGGTGTGACTATGTATTTGCATCATATGTTGCATTTGGTCATTCACAGAGTTACAACGTTGCCGTAGGTTTACAGCGCTGGATTTGGACAAACGACTATCAGGGATACTTCACACGCTTCTGTGCGGGTGGTCTTTTGGTAGCAGTTCCAATTACACTTCTTTTCATGGCATTACAGAAATACTATGTAGAAGGTGTAACAGGTGGAGCTGTAAAAGGTTAAAAATAATCGAAACGGTAGTCCGTATGGGCTACCGTTTTTTATACAGGGGAAATGGAAAATATGAAAAAGAAAATTACAAGTCTTGTATTAGTTTTAGGGATGTTGCTTAGTCTATTAAGTGGATGTACAAAAAAGGACGAAGCAAAGCTTAATATCATAGATGATAATTACAGAAATTACTATGAAATTTTTGTTTATTCGTATTATGATTCAAACAGTGATGGAATCGGCGATTTGAATGGGGTTACACAAAAACTTGATTACATAAGCGAAATGGGATTTAATGGCATTTGGCTCATGCCAATCATGACATCTACAACATATCACAAATATGATGTTGTAGATTATATGACGGTAGATCCAGACTATGGTACAAATGAGGATTTTAAGGCACTTGTTGATGCTGCTCATGAGAAGGGAATCAATGTTATTATTGATTTTGTCATGAATCATACGTCTTCCAAACATGTATGGTTTACAACAGCATGTGAGTATCTTGCTTCTTTAGAAGAAGGAGAAGAACCAAGTGTAGAAGAATGTCCTTATGTAGAATATTACAATTTTACAAAAGAGAAAAAGGGCGGTACATTTTATAGTGTCCCAGGATCTGAGTGGTGCTATGAAGGCGAGTTTTGGTCAGAAATGCCAGACTTGAATTTACAAAGTGAAAAAGTTCGAGCAGAGTTTGAGGAAATTGGTAAATACTGGATTAATGAAATGGGAGTAGATGGATTCCGTATGGATGCGGTTGTGCATTTTGAGGAAGACGATGTTGTCAAAAATAATGAAATTTTAGATTGGTATTATCAGTATTGCCTTGGATTAAAAGATGATTTCTATATGGTTTCAGAAGCATGGGTAGATAAGTCGACAATTGCAAAATATTATGGAAGTCAAACTCCAAGTTTCTTTAACTTTGATGCTTCACAGGCAGAAGGAATTATTATGGAAACTGCTCGTGGAGTAAAAGGCGCAGATGATTTTGTAAATGCAATGGTTGATTATGATAAGACTTATGGAGCAAATAATCCAAACTATATTGACGCTCCTTTTTTGACAAATCATGATAATGTTCGTTCTGCAAATAGCTTAGGTGGAACACTAGTAAATATGAAAATGGCGGCTGGACTTTTGCTTACGATGAACGGTAGTCCGTTTGTTTATTATGGTGAAGAAATTGGGCTTACAAGCCAGGGAACAAAGGATGAAAATAAACGTGTTCCAATGTACTGGAATGCAAATGATTGGGAAGGCGAATGTACAGGATTTGAAGGAATGGATAGTAACATAAAGAAATTATTCCCTTCTGTTGTTGAACAGCAGGAAGATGAGAATTCGCTTCTGAATTATTATAAAAATGCACTACTTTTACGTAATCAGAATCCGGAAATTGCGCGTGGTGAAATTACGGTAATCTCTGAACTTACAAATGATGATTATGCGGTTATTACAAAAGAGTACGAAGGAAGTGTAATCGCAATTATTTATAATACATCAGAAGAAACAAAAGAAATTGATTTGACAGGAACTGTATTAGAAGGAATGAAATTGCAGGGTGAACTTCTTACAGGAGAAGAAGCTGTTTCGACTGAAAAAAATGCAGTAACAATGCCTGCGAAATCGATTTGCATCTTAAAATAGAAATATCAGGGAAATGACGATTGAAATAGTAGGATGGTACTTGCCAAGAACGAAAACACAAGTTATACTTATTATTAATATAGGAGAAAAGTACTGATAAGAGGTAAAACATGACAAAAGAAAAGAAAGTAAAACAGCCAAAAATAAAGAAGGCGGTGAAGGCACCGAAACAGGTGAAAACAAATAATAAGGCGGAAGTAAGTTTGTTTTCAAGTATTCGTTTCCGAATGATTGTATCCTTCATGATCCCTGTGTTGTGTATTATTGTTCTGGGGGTGGCTTCTTATAACAAAGCATCGAATGCATTGGTTAACAAGTATAAGGAATCTTCTCAGCAGACAATTGAGGTAATGCGAGATTATGTATATCTTGTTACATCTTCTGAACAGGATGAAATGAAGCGTTATTTGACTGATGCGGATATGACAAAGTATATTAGGAACTTAAACGAGGAACAGGCACAAGGACAACAAAAGAAGGTTTTCCGTGATGATTTTTTGGATAAGATTTCCTGGGATGCGCGTATTAATAATGTCTATGTTGTAATGAATGACAAATGGACAATTAATACGGCACATACAAATGTGGTAAGCGATGTGTATACATCCTACGCTGCAACAGAGCAGGGGACTGTATGTGCAGGAGATGCATATTCGTGGCATGTATTTGGGCAAAATGCAGAAGCGGATGCGATACTTGGCGCACCGGAAGGAAGTTATGCAATTCGTATTGCAAGACAGTTTGAAGTTGCGAAAGCAATTCTTGTTCTTGATGTTAATGCATCCTACATTCGTGATGCTATGCAAAATTTAGATCCCGGAAAAGGCGGATATGTTGCGCTTATTACTTCAGATGGAGCAGAGTTTTATTCGGATGAAAGTGTAAGCTTCGAAACACCTCTGTTTTATGGTTCTGATTTTTATAACAAAGCAGTTGAAAGTAATGATGCCAGCGGCAACATGAATGTTACAATTAAGGGTAAAAATTATTTATTCCTGTATAGTAAATTAGAAGGTACCGGGGCTATGACAGTAGCACTTATTCCTTCTGAACAGCTTTTGGCACAGGCAAATGAAATTAAAGGGTTAACAGTTGGATTAACAGTGCTTGCTGTAATTATTGCTGTCGTATTAGGAATTTTGATGTCTAGCCAGATGACAGGAACAATTAAGTATATTCTTCGTCAGCTTCGCAAAGTGGCAGATGGAGATTTGACGGTTTCGCTTTCTTCAAAACGAAAAGATGAATTTATGCTTCTTTGCAATGGTATTAACCGGACGGTTAATCATGTAAAAGGTTTGATTGTGAGTGTAAATGAAGTTAGTACGAATGTAAATGAGGCTGCCAATTATGTATCTGAAACATCGAACACATTTATGGAGACAAGCGGTGATATTCAGCGTGCTGTTTCCGAAATTGAAATCGGTGTTGGAAAATTAGACAGTGGTTCTGCAGATTGCTTAACGCAAATGGATGAATTGTCAGGAAAAATTAGTAATGTAAGCATGAATGCAGAAGAAATTGAAAATCTGACAAATGCAACAGGACGCACGATTGCAACTGGTATCGAAACTGTTCAAGGATTAACAGAAAGTGCAAATTCTACAAATGAAATTACACATAATGTAATTATAGCGATTGAAGAATTAGAAGAAAAATCTAAATCAATCAATACAATTATTGGAGCAATTAATGATATTGCTGAACAAACGAACTTGCTTTCGTTAAATGCATCAATTGAAGCAGCAAGAGCAGGAGAAGCTGGTAGAGGATTCTCTGTAGTAGCAGAAGAAATTCGAAAACTCGCAGATCAGTGTTTGACATCTGCTGGTCAGATTAGACAGATTGTAAATGAAATTGTGATAAAAACCGGTGATGTGGTTGGAATCGCAAAACAGGCACAAGAAGTAGTAAGTTCTCAGGTTGACGCTGTAGAAGAAACTACAGCATCATTTAAAATGATTGATGAACAGGTTGAAGGGCTTCTTAAGGCGTTACAGACTATTTCAACCAATGTGTTTGACATGAATACATCAAGAAGTGAAACCCTTGAAGCAATTGAAAGTATTTCAGCGGTTTCGGCGGAAACTGCAGCTTGTTCGAATGAAGTATATTCAACAGCTGGAACACAGCTTGATGCAATCAAAGAATTGGATGGAGCAGCGCAGAACCTTCGTAGTCGAGCAGATGAGCTTGTGGGAGTGCTTGGCACATTCAAAGTTTAAATTTTATATTAATTCACCTAGAGGTCCACATATGTGGGCCTCTTTTTTGTTTTACGAAATAAATTTGGTAAGTTTTGGAAAATGTATAAAAAGTACTAGAAATTTAGCAGTGAAAGTGATAAAATAGTACTAGATTTAAATTATGAAAAACTATGTAATAGGAGTAACATAAAAGAGTGACGTGAAAGGAGCTTGGAGGATGAAAAAGAGAATCGTAGCAATTATGATGATGTTCGTCATGACAGCAACTCTTTTTGCTGGCTGTGGAAAAGGTTCTGCATCAGGTACAGAACAGTCGACAGAGGGGGCGCACGAAGTTGTTAATGGTGGAATGGAATTAGACAGTGGTGATGTGGAATTAAAGATTTGGTGCGCAGAAGAGGAAATTTCTCTTATGACTTCTGTCTGTCAGAATTTTGCAAGCAAACATCAGGGAGAAGCAAATTTTAGTTTCGTGATTGAACCAATGCCAGAGGGAGAAGCAATTAAGAGTCTTCTTAATGACATTGAAAATGCACCGGATGTATTTTGCTTTGTAGATGACCCGGGAAAACTTGTTGCAGGTGGAGCAATTTCGCCAGTGCAAAATGCAGATGAAGTGGCATCAGCAAATTCGGCGGGAGCTGTTTCAACAGCAACAATCAATGATGTATTATATGCCTATCCAATGACAGCGGATAATGGCTATTTTTTATATTATGATAAGTCTGTATTTTCAGAAGAAGATGTTGCTTCTTGGGATTCTTTATTAGCAGCAGCATCAGCTAGTGGAAAAAAGGTTACTTTTGATTTTACTTCTGGCTGGTATTTATACGGATTTTTTGGACAGACCGATTTGAAAGTAGGCTTGAATGATGATGGTATTTCAAATCATTGTAACTGGAATGATACGACAACATCAATTAAAGGTATTGATGTTACAAATGCTATTTTAAATATTTCAGGTAATCCGGCTTTCTATAATACGAATGATGATGGACTGAAGGAAGGAGCAGCAAATGGTACAGTTGCTGCAGGTGTAAGTGGTGTTTGGCTTGCATCTTCATTAGAGGAAGCTTGGGGTGAAAACTTAGCTGCAACAAAGCTTCCGACATATACATGTAATGGTACACAGATTCAGATGGGATCTTTCGCGGGATATAAGATGTGTGGTGTATCAGCATATTCAGAACATGTGGGCTGGTCACATGAATTGGCAAATTGGATTACGAACGAAGAAAATCAATTACTTCGTTTTAAAGAAAGAGGACTTGGACCAGCAAATATTAATGCATCAAATAGCCCAGAAGTTCAGGCTTCTGTACCTCTTCAAGGTCTGATGGCACAGTCTCCATATACTGAGTTACAGAAGATTGGTGGTGCTTATTGGGAACCAGTTGGAACATACGGTGGAATGCTTGCAAGCGGAGATTTTGGTGGGAAAGATATTCAGAAGGTTTTAGATGAAATGGTAGAAGAAATTACCTCATCAAATTCAAAATAGGGGGGTTGGAAAAATGAAGAGCAAAGCTAAATCAAGTATTCGTTTTAAAATCATGATTCCAGTCATTACTTTGGGATTGGTTGCATTAATTTCATCTCTTGCTTCCCTGATTGGAGTTATTTCTGTAAAGAGTTCAGCGAGAAAGATTACAGATCAGTATTTGGCAAGTACATTCGAACTTGGTGAAATTCAGAAACAAACAGAAGAAATTCACAAATTAGCCCTTTCACATATTATTGCAATTGATATTGATACAATGATTACATCGGTTGAAAATATTAAAGACCAAGAAGCCGTGTTAGATGAAGAATTAATAAATTTTGGTAATCATATTACACAAGATTCTCAAGCGGCATATGAAGAGCTTTTAGTAAATTATGAGGGCTTTAAAAGTGCAATCAAACGTGTTGTAGCTTATAGTGCAAATGGGGAAACTGCTTTGGCTTATGGACTTGCAAATGGTGAACTTGCAGACTATGGAACTGCTCTTTCTACAAACATTGCATTTATTAATGAAGTAAATACAACCGGTGCCCAGAAAGAAAAAGATGCATTAGATGCTGTGTTTACCACGTTTATGATTGTAAGTGTGATTACCATTGCGGTATCAGTGGTAGCAGTACTATTTGCACTCTTTGTAATTCGTATTCAGGTACTTACACCAATTAAGACTGCACAAAAAGAATTAAATCAGATTATTGTAGATATTGATAATAGACAGGGAGACTTGACAAAACGATTAAAGGTTGTTTCTAACGATGAAATTGGTGAATTATCAACTGGAATTAACGCATTTATGGAAAAACTTCAACATATTTTTGGAATTATTTCAAGTAATTCTGAAAAACTTGATGTTGTCGTTTCGGGCGTATTAGAAAGTGTTCGTACATCAAATAACAGCGCAACAGATTTGTCAGCACTTACAGAAGAACTTCTTGCAACGATGCAGGAAGTATCAAACAATGCAGCAGCAATTAATGACAATGCAGATACAGTAAAATTTGATGTTCATGATATTGCAGAAAAATCGGATGAAATCAATGCGTACTCAATTACGATGAAGAAAAACGCCGATGAAATGGAAAACAATGCAAGAACAAATATGGAAATCACTAGAAAGAAAGTGGAACAGATTCTTGAGGTTCTTAATCAGGCAATTGAAGATAGTAAGAGTGTTGAACAGGTAAATACGCTTACAAATGACATTCTTAATATTTCAAGCCAGACAAACTTACTTGCACTTAATGCATCTATCGAAGCGGCTCGTGCAGGTGAAGCAGGTCGGGGATTTGCAGTAGTAGCGGATGAAATTGGACAGCTTGCAAATTCAAGCCGTGATGCCGCAAATAATATTCAGGAAATTAACCGAATTGTTACAGAAGCTGTACATAATCTTTCAGAACATTCTAAGAGCCTGGTAGAATATATGCAAACAGATATCCTTCCAGAATTCCAGGCGTTCGTAGAGGGTGGCGCACAATACAAAGAAGATGCAACATATATCCAGGAAGTAATGGATGACTTCAACCAAAAGACAGATAACCTTAATATGGCAGTTTCTGAAATTGCAGAATCAATCAACATGATCTCGGCAGCAATTGATGAAGGTGTAAATGGTGTAAATGGTGCTGCAACAAGTACACAGGATTTGGTAACAGATATGGATGATATCTCACGTCGAATGGATGAAAATAATGAAATTGCTGGTGATCTTCGTAAGGAAACTGCAATATTTGCGAAGCTCTAAAACTAAAACTATTTAGCATATTATTTAAGATAGGCATTCGGTATGGATGCCTATCTTTTTTTGTTGCCATGCATCCGAAGGAAGCTGCCGGCGGCTACTTCTGTAGGTTGCCATGCATCCGAAGGAAGTCGCCAGTGGCTACTTCTGTAGGTGGAATAAAGGAAGCGCTTGTATAAAAAATTAATAAAATAGGTAAAAAGTTCTAGAAAAAGAAGTGGGAATATGGTACTATGTAAAAAAATAGAGCAAATAATTGATGAAGGGAGAAAAATAGCCATGAGAATGAAAAAAATCGGTGCAATTTTGTTAGCAGTTTCTTTGGCAGTTACTTGTTTTAGTGCTTGTGGGAACACAAAAAAGCAAGAGACAACTGTTTACTATCTGAATTTCAAACCGGAGGCAGCAGATATCTGGGAAGAAATTGCAGCAGAGTATACCAAAGAAACAGGCGTAGAAGTAAAGATTTTAACATCTGCAAGTGGAAACTATGAGCAGACCTTAAAAGCAGAAATCGCAAAACGTGATATGCCAACTATTTTTCAGATTAATGGACCGGTAGGATATGCGACATGGAAAAATTATTGTGCAGATTTAAGTGATACAGAACTCTATTCTTGGTTGATGGATAAAGATATGGCGGTATCAGATGGCGATGGTGTATATGGGATTCCATATGTAGTAGAAGGATATGGCATAATTTACAATAATGCAATTATGAATAAATATTTTTCTAGTGGAGCCAAGACAACCTCATACAAGTCCATGGCAGAAATAAATACCTTTGACAAGTTAAAAGAGGTTGTGGAAGATATGACAGCAATAAAAGACCAACTTGGAATAGAAGGTGTATTTGCATCTACTTCTTTCTCGGCAGGGGAAGACTGGCGTTGGCAAACACATCTTGCAAATCTTCCTGTATATTACGAATTTAAAGATAAAGGTATTTCAGATTCTTCTACATTAGATTTTAAATATGGTGAAAATTACCAGAATATTTTTGACTTATATATCAATAACTCGGTTACAGATAAAACAGAACTTGCAAGTAAGACGGTAAACGATTCAATGGAAGAATTTGCACTTGGAAAATGTGCAATGGTTCAAAATGGTAACTGGGCATGGGGCCAGATTTCATCAGTAGAAGGAAATGTGGTAAAAGAAGAAGATGTAAAATTCTTCCCAATTTACACAGGTGTACAGGGAGAAGAAAATCAGGGTATTTGTATCGGAACAGAAAACTTCATTTGTATCAACAAATTGGCAACAGAGGAACAGCAAAAAGCTTCTATTGCATTTATTGAATGGGTGTACAGTTCAGAAATTGGAAAAGACTATGTAACCAATAAACTCGGATTCATTTCACCATTTAACACATTTACAGAAGCAGAAAGTCCAACGGATCCATTGGCAAAAGAAGTATTGGCATATATGGGTGATGAAAGCAAATATTCGGTAAGTTGGAACTTTACCGCATTCCCAAATCAGAAGTTTAAGGACGATTTCGGAAGTATGTTACTTCTCTATTGTAAAGGAGAAACAGATTATAATGGAGTTTCTCAATTTGTAAAAGAGACATGGGCAGAGCAAAAGGCAGCACAATAGGAGGATAATTATGGGAAAGGAAGCGAATGGATTGGCGAAAAAAGGAATTACAATCCGCCAAAAAATCACGTTTATGCTTGCAACGACAGTAGTGGGAATTATTGCAATTCTTTTAATTGTATCCTCTATTGTTAATTCGAAAAATATCAAAGCTTTATGTGAAAGTTATTTATATGACACTTGTATTTCTGCATCAGATACGTTGTATGAAAGCTTTTTTGGTGATTCTGAACGAAACGATATGAGTGTGCGATTAGAATACATTTTAAATAATGTTGGAATTGATACAATGTCATCTAGTACCTGCTATTTGGTAGATACGGATGGAACATATTTGTATCATAAACAAAAAGATTTAATTGGAACACCAATTGGGGATAATCCGGTAGTACAGGCTGTTTTGGACCGTTATCAAAATGAGGGTATGATTACTACTGCAGACGTTAAAAAAAGTACGGTAGATGGGAAGCCTGTTTATATCGCATTCATGTGTACAGTAAATGACTGGGTTGTTGTTGTACAGGCGGATGAATCAGATGTGATGGCACCAGTTCAGACAATTAATACAATTTCTATTATTTTGGGTTTGGTTCTATTAGTAGGAAGTATGATTAGTGGATATGCAATTACATATAAGATTACAAAACCAATTACAGCATTAACAAAGGTTATTAATGACATTTCAGAACTTAAGATGAATACAAGTCATAAGATTCCGAAGACAAATGATGAAATTGGAATTATGGCAAATGCAGTTAAAAAGATGCAGGTACAGCTTTCAAATATCGTTAATGAATTAAATGATATTTCTGGCGTACTTGTTGATGGTTCAAATAGTTTGTATGACATCTCAGAAAAAGTAAATGATGCATCTTCAGATAACTCTGCAACAAACCAGGAGCTTGCAGCAAGTATGGAAGAAACATCAACTTCAGCAGAATCTGTAAATGAAAACATTCAGAATATGAATGACAGTGTTTCAATTGTTGCACAAGAGATTCAAAAAGGTGCAACACTTACAAATGAAGTTATGGAAAAAACAATTGAAATTCGTGAAAGCACTAAGAAGGCAAGTGATATGACAACGCAAGTGTTTGCTTCTATTCAGACGGCTTCTGAAGAAGCAATCGTAAGAGCAAGAGAAGTAGATAAGATTAATTTACTTGCAAGCGCTATACAGGATATTGCAGAACAGACAAATCTTCTCTCATTAAATGCTTCAATTGAAGCCGCAAGAGCTGGAGAGGCTGGACGAGGATTTGCAGTTGTTGCAGATGAGATTTCAAAACTTGCAAATCAGTCAACAACAACAAGTTCAGACATTCTCGTAATTGCTGGCCAAGTAAACGAATCAGTAGATGTCTTAACGCAAAGCTTACAGAAGGCACTTGATTTCATGAGAGAAAATGTTATGAACGATTATCAGGAATTTATGAAATCATCTGAAGAATATACAGAAGCAACAAAGAGTATTGAAGAATTTATGCAGAGTGCAACAGAACAGATTACAGAAATTCGTTCTGGAATCGAAGCAATTGCAGATTCAATTGATGGAATTAGTAATAACATTAACGAGTGTTCAATTGGTGTAAATGATATTGCAATGAAGACAACAGATGTCGTATCACTTACAGCAGAAACATTCGAAAGAACTACAAACTGTAAGGATTCTGCAGAAAAATTACAGGAAATCACATCTCGTTTTCAGTAAAGAATAAAAAGTAATAAGGGGACTCCCGCTTACAAGGAAGAAAGAAATACTTCTTGGTGAGCGGGAGTTTTTTAAGGTAATGTTAAGTTGCAAAAGTTATGAAACGTGTTATGATAGGGTAAATAAAAAGGAATAGAGAAAAGGGAAAGGGAAAGAGAAATTATGGACAATAATTTTACAAACGAAAACAATGGATATCAAAATCCATATGAAGCTCCAAATCCAGATGAAGTTTCAAATGAAAATGTAAATTCAAGCATGAATCAAAATATTAGTCCAAATGTAAATCCAAACGTTAGTCAGACGGGAAGTTACAATGCTAATGGATATAATTCGAATGGATATAACCCAAATGGTTATTACTCAAATAATAATATGAACGGCTATAATCCAAATGGTTACAATCCTAATATGGGATATGGAATGTACCAGCAGCCAGAAAAGAAAAATGGTTTCGGAATTGCATCACTGGTAATTGGTATTTTATCACTTACAATTTGTTGTTGTGGCGGATCTTTGATTGGTTTGCTTGGAATTATTTTTGCAATTGTAGCGTTTATTAGAAAAGAAAGTTCAAAAGGTTTTGCAATTTCTGGTTTGATTACTTCGATTATTGGCTTTGCAATTGGAATCTTTTTCGTGTGGTATTTTGCTGTTTGTTACAGTGTTGCAGCGGAAAGCGTAAAAGAGTTACAAGAGGAAGGAATCTTTGCTGAAGATTATCTTGAAAATGGTGATGATGAAGCATATTATGCATTGCTTTATCCAATGATTTACGAAGCAGTTTGTGAGGAATTAGGGATAGAGCCTGATAATGAACAGATGCTTCAGTATTACAATGAAATGTATGGAGAATATCCACTTGACGGTGTAGTAGATGGACTCTCTGATTTTGAGTATAGTGCAGAAGATGATCCATATTACGATTTTGTAGGTCATGTATTTGAAGGAAATGATGGCTCTATGCTTTATTTAAACGAAGATGGAAGCTTTACGTGGTATCAGGATGATTCAAATCATGATGATAATTATTATAATGGATACTACAATTTATACACACAGTATGATGCAGAAGGTCGTTTGACCGAAGAATTGACCGAATATGGTATAACAAAAGAAGAACTCGATGAATATTACGAAAGAAATTCTCATGATTGCGGAGTAGAAGATTTTGTAGTATTAGAGCTTTATACAACAGAAATGTTTGCAGATGGAGAACAGAAAACAGAAGAGGATTATAATCCAGCGAAACATTATTATGGTTTCTACTATGAAGGTTATTATGATGCCGTTAACATGGATAGTGCAAATTATGCTGGATTTACATATCAGTATTAAGATATGAGAGCAGTTGGAAAATTTATTTGGAGAATTGTAAGTGCAGTTCTTGCATTTCTATTTGCAAATTATTTTGCGCTGAAAATAGAGCATGGATTTTTTGTTACCGTTGCACTCATTGGTGTATTTTTAGCAATTAATATTTATCCATCACTTTTTATTTCGAACTTAAAAACAAAGAAATTGAGAAATCTTGCAAATGGAACAGAAGCTTTGTATGTCTTCTTGCTTAGTAGTGCAGGAAGTATACTTTTTAACGTTCTTGGATGGTTTGGAAAGATGAATCTTCCGGTATTTTCAGAAGCAATTGGCATGTGGATTGGAAATGCGATATTTGCCATTCTTATTGAGAGCGTCCTGTTTTGGAATGGAATGATTCGAATCTTTGTAGCATCTGAACAGCTAGCAATCAAATGGCGTGTTATTGCAGTTCTTTGTGGGCTTATTCCGATTGTACATTTAGTTGTTCTAGGAATAATGCTTTCGATTGTTTCGAGGGAAGTAAAGGAAGAGAATCAGAAATTAGTCGTTAATGAGAAACGTAAAGAGTCACAGGTATGCAAGACGAAGTATCCAATGTTGTTTGTACACGGTGTATTTTTCCGAGATTTTAGATATCTAAATTATTGGGGACGTATCTCAGAAGAATTGCAGAAAAATGGTGCTATCATTTTTTATGGAAATCAGCAATCGGCAGCAACAGTTGAAGAGTGCGGGAAAGAATTAGACGCACGTATTCGTCAGATTTGTAGAGATCATGGTGTGGATAAAGTAAATATTGTCGCACATTCCAAAGGCGGTTTGGATAGCCGTTATGCGATTTCTATGTTAGGAACACATGAGTACGTTGCCTCGCTTACTACAATTAATACACCTCACAGAGGATGCGAGTTCGCGGATTACCTGCTTTCTAAAATTGGACCAAAACAGCAGCAGTTTGTGGCGAATGCCTACAATGCTACATTGAGAAGGTTTGGCGATCACAACCCAGATTTCTTGGGTGCAGTTTATGATCTTACCGCAAAAAGATGTCGAGAACGAAATGAAATTGTATTGGATCATCCGAACGTCTTTTATCAAAGTGTTGGCTCAAAATTAAATAAGGCTTCAAGCGGAAGATTTCCGCTCAACTTTACGTATCAGTTGGCTCAATATTTTGATGGACCAAACGATGGACTTGTAGGTGAAAAGTCGTTTCCTTGGGGTGAAAGATACCAATTTCTATCTTCGAAAGGAAAGAGAGGAATTTCCCATGGCGATATGATTGATTTGAATCGTGAGAATTTCAAAGGGTTTGATGTAAGAGAGTTTTATGTAGAGTTGCTATCTGATTTGAAAGCAAGAGGATTCTAAAAGAATGTATAATAAAAATCCACTATGCTGTGAATGAAAAATCACAGTGTAGTGGATTTTCTTTTAGCTATTTTTATTGTTTTCTTCTGAAACGATATTTTCAAGCATGGATGAAATTACACCCTGGCAATATGCACCGAGGTGCTTTTGCTCCTCTTTTGCAAGCTCGCTTGGAATAATTGGTTTTCCGTATTCTAAAACAACATGTGCACGTTTGATCCATGGAAATTGATTTTCGAATATATCATCCGTATGGACGAGTGCCATTGGAATAATTTTGCAGTTTGTTTTCTGGGCAATTTTAAATGAACCTTCCTTAAATGGCAGAAGTTCGGCGGGATTTTCATTTTTGTTTCTTGTTCCTTCTGGAAAAATACAAATTGAAATGCCTGATTTTACCTGTTCAATTGCCTGAAGGATTATTTTTAGTCCCTGTTTGATATCGTCTCTGTCTATAAAAAGACAATATAAACGTCTCATCCAATGACTTAGGCCTGGAACTTTTGCAACGTTGCTTTTGGAAATGTAACCGGTAAGACCAGGACATCTGGAATAAGAGATTACAGTATCAAAGAATCCTCTGTGGTTTCCAATATATAGGACGGCTTCGTCTTTTGGTACATTTTCTTCACCACGAATATCTACCTTAGTTCCGGCGAGAAATAAAACGACACGGAAGCCCCACTGCACAATACGCAGTTGGCTAATGTCAGCAGCACGCTTGTTAATTTTTCCAATAATCCATTCTATAAGTAAAATAGGAATGCTCGCAATAAAGAATAAGAGCAAAAATAATACGATTAATATTGTTCTCATAATTCACCTCATAATCATTTATTTCCTTTTCCTATTATACAAGTCCAAATGCCGTAGCGCAACTAAACAATTTATGAAGAAAATGAAAATGCTATGACCACAAAATATAGTGTGAAATGATGCAAAGAAAATAAAAAAGAAATAGATGAGGCATATATGAATAAGGTATGTATATATAGTGCATACTATGAATAAGATAGATGGGAAAATGGGAAAAACTAGGTGTTTTATGCATAATAATACATGAATAAAATGGCGACAGGTACTTAGGTACTATTGCAAAAAGTTTAACACTTTGATATAATAAAGCCACTAGATATAGTATTTATATCAAATATGTACCTAACTAAGGAGGCGTGTAATGGAACAAGCAGAAATCAGCAAAGTTCGGGCATCCGTTCATTCACAGTGTGGTAGCAGGGTTAAGATTCAGTTGGATCGAGGCCGTAATAAAGTAGATATTCAGGAGGGTGTTATTCAAAAAGCATATCCAAGTGTATTTACTGTTTTAGTAGATGATGAGAGTGAGTTGAACCCACCTCAGTTATTATCATTTAGTTATACGGATATTATTACAAAGGATATTCGTATGAAGCTTTGCTAGAATTCATAAAAAGTGAATATTGGAATGAGGGGGAATAAAGTCTCTTTGTTTTGAATAAGTATGGATATACGATATTCAAGGCAGGGGGATTTTTTTTGTGGATTTTTCAAAGCAATACATAAAACAAAATGTTTCAAAGGCGAATGCGTTTTCGCAAGTTACAGTAGATGATGATTATGTGGTAAAGGATAATAAGCCTGATGTTGTACGGATTATTCGCGCAGATGGAAGAGTAAAAATAGAAGAAACTAAGGTGGGAAATCAGGCAATCTGGATTTCCGGTAAGTTGGAATTCGAGGTGCTTTATAAAAGTGATGATACAGGTAATAAGATGGATGCCTTTTGTGGTGCGGTGATTCTTCAGGAAAAGATGTACGTGGAAGGACTAGAAGAGTTTGATAATGTTTCCGTTACGGGAACAATTGATGATTTGACCATTGGTATCATCAATTCTAGAAAACTTGCAATACGTGCTGTTCTAAATTTCGTAGTAGGAGGAGAAGAAAACAGAGAAGAGATGATTGTGTCAGGAATCGAATCTTATGATAAGAATTTTATGGCACCAGTAACAAAGGTAGAAGAAAAAGAAATTCTTTGCCTAAAAAAAGAACAAAAAGATACACTGCGTGTAAAAGAAATGATTATGATTCCAAATACAAAATCCAATATACGTGAGATTGTGTCGTATGATGTGGATGTAAGAGGCTTAGAATATTATGGAGAAGAACATCGCGTTGAAATGCGCGGAGAGGCTTTTTTATGTGTGATATATCGAAATGAGGAAGGACAGCTTGAGTGGTATGATGCGAGCATTCCGTTTTCAGGATATTTTGATGCGGAAGGCTGTAAAGCAAGTGATTTGTATTATGTAAAAGTCTTGTCAAAAGAATATGGCTTAGAAATCATTGGAGATAACGATGGAGAGATGCGTGCACTTGAATTAGAACTTCTTTTTTCTGTAGATATGAGGTGCTGGGAAGAGGTAAGTGTACCGGTGCTAATGGATGCCTATGCCTTAGATCGAAACCTGGTTTTGGAAAAAGAACCAATGAATTTTAAGAAGCTTTTGGTAAAGAATACGGCAAAACTTCGTTTAAATGAGAATTTCCAAGTGGATGATGCAGAAGAAAAAATTTTACAGATTTGTTCTTATCATGGCAAGGTGTGTGTGGAACATACCGAGGTGGTTGAGAATGGCTTAGAAGTCTTAGGAATTGTAACGGTGTATGTGATGTATGCAACACCCGAAGATGGATTCCCAATGGCATGTGTATCGGGGCAATTAGCTTTTGAACAGGTGGTAGATGTCCCAGGACTTAAGAAAGAGGATTGTTTCTACTTAGAATGTGGATTAGATCAGCTTCAGGTGAACCTGTTAGATAGTATTGAATATGAAGCAAAGGTTTCTATCAAAATAGATGTGATGGCATTTGGAACAGAGAAGATTGAGCGTGTGATAAATATGGAGGAGATTCCGCTCGATGGCAACGGTTTACAGGACTATCCTGGAATTGTGGCATATATTCCGTGGGAAGAGGAAGCGTTATGGGATATTGCAAAGAAGTTTAAAACAACGGTAGAAGAAATCAAAGAAAATAATGGTCTGAAATCAGAAAATGTGAAAAAGGGGGAAAAATTACTCATTGTAAAACAAGTTGACTAGTGATAAAATTCAGATTGGTACAATTTTAACATATAAGGAGAAAAGGTTATGGACAACAATAATTTAAACAATCCAAATTCTTTTGGGAATGGTGATTATTCTGCACCAAGCAACAATGATTATGTTGCACCAGAGCAGAATACGAATGTAGGACAGAACACTTATGCACAGCAGAACAACGCATTTGCAGCACAGGCAAATGACGCATCTACAGTACAGCAGAATACATACACAGCACAGACATCAGATGCATCTGCAACACAGACAAACAATGCATTCACAGCACAGCAGAACACATATACAACACAGCAGAATGCATACTCAGCACCAAACAACAATATGTATGGAAACCAGGGCAACTATACTGCTCCAACAAACAATGCGTTTGGAAACAGCATGTATGCAAATCAGATGCCTCCAGTTGACAAAAACGGAAACCCTGTAAAAAATAATTTCGGTATGAAATTAACATTCTCTATCTTAGAAATTCTTTCATGCTGCTTAAGTGGTTTCTTCGGACTTATTACAACTATTTTAGGTATTATCGCATGTGTATTTACCTGCCAGGCTAACTCAGCTTACAAACGTGCTGATTGGAATACATTTGATAAAAAACGTAAGGTTTCAACAATCCTTTTATGGGTAGGTCTTCCTTTTGAAATTATCGGTGCAATCGTAGCATTTGCATTTGGTTTCTTTAATGCTTTCGCATCATTAGATACAAATAATGATACAAATTCTGGATATGAATCATTCATTGATGAAGAAGATGAAGATGATTACGATTACGATTATGACTATGATGACGAAGATGATGTAGATGATGTAGATGATGTAGATGATTCATCTAGCAACAACAATTCAAGCACTGTTGTAGGATATGGTGATATCGGAACTATTTATGAAATTATTCCAGCAGACATGTCATACGAAATTGGTGGATATGATGAAATCTACTTAGAAGGATATGTGATTACGTTCCCAGCATTAACATCAGATTTCCTTGCAGCAGGATTTAGTTTCTCAACTGATGACCCAACAAATTATGTAATCAATCCTGGCGATTATGAACTTTTTATGTTTGATTCTCGTATCGAGCCAGATGAAAGTATTGGATGGGTATATGTATACAACAATACAGATGTACCAATGAATGCAATCGATTTACCAATCGCTGGTATCGACGTTGAAAGTAATCAAGAATATAATGGATATGTTCCTGAAATGAAAACAATTTATCAGGTTACATTTGGAATTCCAGCAGAAACTGCAATTGGCATGATTCCTTATGAAGCAGATGTATATCAATCAGATGATCTTGATTGGACTACATATACATACTATGGTGATGAAGATGATTATGTAGAAATCAGTTACAGGAACGGATATTTTGATGAATTAAAAATCAGATGTAGAAGTTCTTTAGATAACTGGGATTAATTAGGATATGTATAGAAACTGCAGAGAAAAAATTCTCTGCAGTTTTTTTGTCATTTCTTGGCAACACTTGTGTTTTCCTCTATTTTGTGCGAAAATAAATTGAAGTATATATCTAGTATCAATCGGAGGAAATTCATGAAAACGAATCGATATATAGTGATAGCACTTATCGGTGCATTACTTTGTACTGCGAGTTTTGAACTTCCGCAAGTGTTTGCATCTTCTGCGCAGGATAAGCTAAATGAAGCACAGCAAAATAAGCAGGAAAAAGAAGAGGAATTAGAAAATCTTGAAGAAGAACAGCAGGATGTTTTAGATGGTATAGAAGCTGCGGGGGCACAGCTAGCGGCAATTGTAGCACAGCAGGCAGAACTTCAAGCCGCGATGACGGCAAAGACCGAAGAAATGATTCAGACAGGTCTAGAACTAGATGCGGCAGAATTGCAAAAAGCAAATGAATATGAGGCAATGACACTTCGTATTCAATATATGTATGAAAACAGCACAACGAATTCGATTTGGACAGCGCTTTTGGAATCGGAGTCTTTGGCGGACATGCTAAAGAATATGGAATATGTCCTTTCTGTACATCAGTCTGATAGAGCGTTGATGGAGCAGTATGAGGCAACAGTTCAGACTATTTCTGATTTGCTTGCAGAACAGCAAACGGAAATGGATGAAATGTTAGCGCTTCAGGAAGAGTATGCAGCTTCACAGGTTGCACTTGAAAATACGATTGCATACTTAGAGGAACAGTCTTCTTCATACGCGACACAGATTGCTGAAGCAAGAGCGTCAATTGCAGAATATGATGCAACGATTGTGACCCAGACACAGATTATTGCAGCACAGCAGGCGGCAAATAATGCAGGAAATTCAGGGACTGGTGGAACTTCAGGTGGATCTGGTAGTGCAGGAAATACGGATGGGGTATCCGGGGGTGGACAAAATCCTGGTCCTGTTACAGATGTGAGTGGTTCGGAAGTAATTGCCTATGCAAGAAATTTCTTAGGAAATCCTTATGTATGGGGTGGAACAGATTTATATAACGGAATTGACTGTTCTGGATTTGTATTGCAGGTGTATGCGCACTTCGGAGTCTTTTCACAAGCCCTTGCAGATATTCATGGACATACGTCAGCGACACTTCGAAATGTTGGACAACCGGTAAGTGTAGAAAACATTCAGGTGGGCGATATTGTGTGTTATCAGGGACATGTGGCTTTGTATTCCGGAAATGGAATGATTATTGAAGCGATGGATTCTGACCATGGAATTGTAGAAATGCGTAGATTTGACTGTAAACCAATTTTAGCGATTCGACGAGTGATTTAGTCTAATGAAAAGAGTAAGAAGAAAATGGATGTGGACGGTTTGCCTGGGTATATTAGTACTCTTTTTAGCATATCAGTCTGTAAAGGCAGGAAATGCCCGTGGGAAAATAGATTATAAAAAGAATTTAGATGAAGTATGTGTGACAGTAGATGGAAAGAAACTTACTTTTCGTGATTTAGCTTTTTATGTTGCCTATGAGGAGCTTACAATTCAAGAACAGGCACTTGTCTATGATGCCGATAACACAAATAAGTATTGGAACTTACATATTAACGGCGAATTCGTAAGAGTAGCTGCAAGAGACAGTGCAATACAAATGGCCATCCACGACCAGATTTTTTATGAAATGGCTATGGAAGAAGGCGTTTCGTTGACAGAAGAAGATAAACAGGCACTTGAAGATAAGCAGATCGATTTCTGGGAGGATTTAACAGAAGACGATGGACAAGAGCGAATTGGCGTATCAAAAGAAGAAATAGAAACAGCAATGGAAAAAATTGCGTATGCAGAAAAGTATCAGGGAATTTACGCTGAACTTCATGGAAAAGAATATGACGACTATTCATTTAGCGCAGAAGTGTATGAAGAATTCTTAGAAGATCATAGTTATAAAATTGTCTCTGACTGGAAGCGGGTAGATATGGGAAATGTCTCTATTTGCCACTATTAGAAATGAAAGAAGGATAACCATGGCAGAAAAGATTGGTAGAAATGATCCTTGTTGGTGTGGATCAGGAAGAAAATATAAAGCATGTCATTGTGCATTTGATGATAAGATTGCACGTTTTGCGGCAGAAGGACATATTGTTCCTTCACATGCAATCATTAAGACACCGGAGCAGATTGCCAAAATAAAAGAAAGTGCAAAGATTAATATTGCTGTTTTAGATTATATTGAAGAAGTAATCCATCCGGGAATGTCGACCGCAGAAATTGATAAAATTGTTTATGATATGACAACAAAGATGGGCGGAATTCCAGCTCCTCTTAATTACGAAGGTTATCCTTATTCTGTATGTACATCTGTAAATGATCAGGTTTGTCATGGGTTCCCATCTGAAGATGTAATCTTAAAAGAAGGAGATATCGTAAACGTGGACTGTTCTACGATATTAAATGGATATTTTTCAGATTCTTCTCGAATGTTTTGTATTGGAGAGGTTAGTGAAGAAAAGAAACGTTTGGTACGGGTTACAAAAGAGTGCTTAGAAAAAGGTTTAGAAGCAGTAAAACCTTGGGGATTCTTAGGCGACATGGGTCAGGCGGTGCATGATCATGCATATGAAAATGGATATACCATTGTAAGAGAAATCGGCGGACATGGAATCGGTTTGGAGTTCCATGAAGATCCATGGGTTGGTTATCATACGAAACGTGGAACAGATATGCTTTTGGTTCCTGGAATGATTTTTACAATTGAACCTATGGTAAATATGGGCGGAGTAGAAATTTTTATTGATGATGATAATGGCTGGGAAGTCTATACAGAAGACCGAAAGCCGTCTGCGCAGTGGGAAATTATGGTACTAGTAACGGAAGATGGAGCCGAAGTTCTTTGTTGGTAAAATGCAAAAATATGAGGGCAGGAAAGTTTAACTTTTCTGTCCTCTTTTTGGCTTTTGATGAATGTACTAAATAGTGGTATTTACACCATTAATTGTAGCGTTTTCGTTTTCTTCCATTGGGATAACAAGACATTTTTGTCCGTCAATGATAGAAGATTTGATTTTGGATGCTTTCTCAGGTTTTACGCGGAGAACAACATCGTATGTTTTCGTTTCTGCGATGTAGTTATCGATTTCTTCCTGCTTTTCTATAAGCTGATTCGTACGTTCTTCTAATTGTTCATTTTTTTCGTCTAATTGAAGCGTAAGTACACCTACCTGGTTTTCCAATGCAATTTTTTCCATACGAGCTTCGTTTGCAATCAAAGACTTGCTGTCAATTACATTTTCCGCTGGAATTTCTTTTTCGCCAAATACATCTTCTAATGATTTTTCGATTTTTGCTACTTTGTCTTCTGGAACTTCGCTTTCTGTAAGAACTTTATCGAGTGTAGCTTTGTCTAAAACAAATGGATCGTCTGTTTCATCATGTGTTTCCTGGTATTCATCAATCATATCGCTGATGTTTTGCTGAATATCCATAAGTAAGTCTTCTGTTTCTTCTGAATCTACACCTAAAGTGTTGCGTACGATAGAATGGAATGCCATTTTTTGCTCAGTTGCAGTACGTTCAATTCCACAACCAAGACCATTTGCCATAAATTCAGAATGAGGTTCTTTTGTATTCTTGGTATAGAAAAGTGTCGAGTGAATATCTGTGCTGCGGTCATTAAATGCGGGGAATAAGAAGGCTGTTTCAGGCTGGCCAACAACCCAGTCACGAATACGAGGCCCGATACGCTGTTCGCTTTCTAAGAAGCCAAGACCCGGTTTTGATAAATCAACAGGACAGATTGCGCAGATTAAGTATTCATATACTTCTTCCGATTCATCCAAATTATTCTGATCTGTTGTGCGTGTAAGAACGTCATAAGCATCGTGGAATAAAAGGATGAGGAAATTACCGGCCTGTTCATATGTATCAATAACCAAATCATAGTAAGTATCTAGTAAGGCTTCGTCCTGAAGTTTTGTTTCGCGAAGTGCCATAAGTATCTGCTGACGACCGCCGACTTCTTCTTCCTCGATTGGGAAGGAAAGGTCAAGAAGGTTGTTGCCGAGTGTTCCAGAGAGTGCTTTGTTGGCAATTTCTAGATACTTATAGTATTCTTCTTCTTCAAGATTTAAAAATTTCCCGCCAAATTTACAGAGTTTGTTTTTGTTGCAATCTACATAACAGCCCACAAGCTGTGTGAAAGTCGCTTCATCCTTTTTAAAACGACGTTTTAATTCTAGAACTTCTTTTTTATTCATAAGTTTCTCCCTCCCGTTGTGCAAAATCAATTATAGAATAAGAAAAATTTTTTTCCAAGTCTTGACATGGATTTTGTTGTCTTTGAGTATTGTTTTGCAATATAATAGGCCTATGGAAAAAATGAGAATGAACGAAAAATGCAAATGCGTACTTGGGATTTTGGCTCATGTTGACGCGGGAAAAACTACATTATCAGAAGCTATATTGTATGAGACAGGACAGATTCGAAATCTTGGAAGAGTTGATCATCAGGATGCATTTTTGGATACGGATGCACAGGAAAGAGAAAGAAAAATTACGATTTTTTCAAAGCAGGCAAGAATCGAATCGGAGGATTTTTCGATTACATTATTAGATACACCGGGACACGTTGACTTTTCAGCAGAGATGGAAAGAACCCTTCAGGTCTTAGACTATGCAATTCTTGTAATCAGTGGAACGGATGGTGTACAAGGTCACACCAAAACCCTATGGAAACTACTTCGCTATTACGGTGTGCCTACGTTTCTATTTGTGAATAAAATGGATTTGGAGGGAGCTGATAAAGCGAATCTTCAGGCACAGCTTCAAGGAGAATTATCGGATGGATGTATAGATTTTTCATGGATAGAAAATGGAAATGCTCCAGAAGATGTTTTGGAAGAAATTGCAATGACAAAAGAAAGTCTTCTAAATCACTACATGGAAGAAGGAGAACTTTCGGATTATGAAATTGCAAAGGCGATAAAAGAGCGTTTGGTATTTCCTTGCTTTTATGGGTCAGCACTAAAATTACAAGGTGTAGATTCTTTGTTAAAAGGAATGAAACGTTTTGTTTTAGAAGAGGAAAAAGAAGAAGAGTTTGCAGCCAGGATTTTCAAAGTTGGACGAGATGCAAGGGGGACCAGGCTTACCTATCTAAAAGTGCTAGGAGGAAGTCTTAAGGTAAAGGATCGTTTTTCTTTTCAAAAAACCGGGGAAAAGGTGGAAGAAAAGGTAGATCAGATTCGGCTTTATTCCGGTGACAAGTTTGAATTGACTGACAGCGTGGAAGCTGGTGATGTGTGCGTGGTTACAGGTCCAATGCAGACATTTCCGGGACAGGGAATTGGAAACTTAGAAGAAGACACGATTCCAATCTTAGAGCCTGTTTTAAACTACCAGATTTATTTGCCACAGGAAGTAAATCCGGTGGATATGATGACAAAGCTTAAACAGTTAGAGGAAGAGGATCCACAGCTTCATATCGTATGGAAAGAAGAACTAAAAGAGATTCATGCGCAGGTGATGGGACAAGTACAAATCGAAGTTTTGATTCGTATGATTTTGGACCGTTTTGGCGTAGCTGTGGTATTCGGACAGGGGAACATTGTATACAAGGAAACAATCGCAAAGGCAGTAGAAGGTGTGGGGCATTTTGAACCACTTCGTCATTATGCGGAGGTACATCTTTTGCTTGAGCCAGGAGAACCGGGAAGTGGAATTAGTGTGAGTTCTTGTTGTAGTGAAGACGTGCTTGATTTGAACTGGCAAAGACTCATTGCTACACATATTGAAGAAAGAGAGCATCCGGGGGTATTAACGGGTTCTGCGCTTACAGATGTGAAAATAACGATTTTGACTGGGCGAGCCCATTTAAAGCACACGGAAGGTGGAGATTTTAGACAGGCAACTTATCGAGCGATTAGACAAGGACTAAAGTCTACAGAGTCCGTACTTCTTGAGCCTGTATATCGTTTTACTCTCGAGGTTCCGGTGGATGTCATTGGTAGAGCTATGACAGATATCAGACAGCGTTTTGGAACGATGCAGGATCCTTTGTATGTGACAAAGGGCAGTGGTTCTGTAAAGACGGAGTTTGCAATTTTGACTGGTATCGCACCGGTTGCGACGATGCAGGACTATATGAAGGAAGTGCATTCTTATACGAAAGGAGCCGGAACACTTATACTTGAGCTTGATGGGTACGCACCATGCCATGATAGTGAAACTGTAATCGAAGCAATTGGATATGACAGTGAGAAAGATTTAAAAAATCCGACAGGTTCTGTGTTTTGTGCACATGGAGCAGGATTTGTTGTTCCTTGGGATGAAGTGCCGGATTACATGCATCTTGAGTATGCTTATCATGAGGTCGCAAAAGTATATAAAGATGGCGAAGAAAATTTTGTGAAACCAATGGTTGCCGTAAAGCAGCAAAAGGGCATACAAAGTGCAAATTCATGGGAACTTGATAAAGAATTGCAAAGCATTTATGAACGTGAATTTGGTATGTCAAAAAATGATGTGCTAAACGAAGAGCGTAAAAAGTGGGCAAAGAAGAAGACAAATGAACCAAAGCCAAACACTGTTAAATACGATAAAAAGGGTGAGCCGATTTATCCGAAAAAGGAGCCGATGGAAGAATTTATCATTGTAGATGGATATAATATTATTTTTGCATGGGAAGAATTGAACGATTTGTCAAAAATCAATATCGATTCTGCAAGAGATAAATTAAAAGATATTTTGTGTAATTATCAAGGATACAAAAACTGTCGAATGATGGTTGTGTTTGATGCCTATCGCGTAAAAGGAAATCCTGGAAAAGTGGAAAAATATGGGGACCTTGAAGTGGTATACACAAAGACAGATGAAACAGCGGATGGTTTTATTGAGAGGATGGTTCATAACGAAGGAAAAAAATATCGTGTTACGGTTGCAACGAACGATGGACTTGAACAACTTACGGTTATGAGTCAGGGAGCACTTCGTATGTCCGCAAGACATTTGTTTGAAGAGATTGAAAGAGTGACATCATCAGGATTATCTTTGTTGTAGAAATGGTTGTGTCAGCCTCTGGAAAGTGATATCATTGCTTTAAACCAGTAAAGAGTTAAAGAATAGTGAGAAAAAGGTGGGATATGGAAATGATTTATTCACAGGAAATGTATGAATTGGGAAGTAAGCGTTCTGCAATTCGTGAATTATTTGAATATGGAAAAATGCGTGCTATGGAAGTTGGAGCTGAAAACGTATATGATTTTTCACTTGGAAATCCAACGGTTCCAGCGCCAGATTGCGTAAATGAAACAATTTGCAATTTGATGGAAGAATTAGATTCTATTTCGCTTCACGGATATACCTCCGCACAAGGAGATGACGAGACAAGAAGTAATATTGCAAACTATTTGAATCAGACATATGGAACAAATTTCAAAGCGAATAATTTCTATATGACAGTCGGTGCGGCTGCGTCACTTTCTATCTGCTTTCGTGCGCTTACAACGAGTAAAGAAGATGAGTTTATTGCGATTGCACCATTTTTCCCAGAATACAAAGTGTTTGTAGAAGCAAACGGTGCAAATTTGGTTGTGGTGCCAGCAGATACAAAAGAGTTTCAGATTAATTTTGAAGCATTAGAAAAGGCAATTTCAAAAAACACAAAAGGTATTATTGTTAATTCTCCAAATAATCCATCCGGATCGGTTTATTCAAAAGCGACAATTGAGCGTTTGGCACAGCTTTTAGAAGAAAAACAAAAAGAGTATGGTACACAGATTTTTATTATTGCAGATGAACCATATAGGGAGATTGCTTATGATGGGGTAGAAGTGCCATACATTACAAAGTATTATGCAAATACACTAGTGTGTTATTCGTTTAGTAAATCACTCTCACTTCCTGGAGAACGAATTGGATATGTACTTGTTCCAGATGAGGCGTATGATAATAAAGCGCTATTTGCAGCTGTTGCAGGCGCGGGAAGGGCACTTGGATATGTGTGTGCACCAAGTATGTTCCAGAAAGTGATTTCAAAATGTATTGGTAGTACAGGAGATATTGAAGCATACAAAAAGAATCGTGATTTGTTGTATCAGGAACTTACTCGAATCGGATACGAATGTCATAAACCTATGGGGGCTTTTTATATGTTTGTAAAAACTTTGGAAGAAGATTCAGAAAAGTTCTGTGAACGTGCGAAACAAAAGGATTTACTTATCGTCCCAGGAGATGGATTTGGATGTCCGGGATATGTAAGAATTTCTTATTGTGTGGATTATGACATGATTAAACGCTCAATTGGAGCCTTTGAAGAATTGTTTGAATCGTATAAATAGAATATAAAATAGAATATAATCGTTTAAGAGGCAGAAAAATAAAACAGAGATATATACTTGTTCGTAAGTATGTATCTCTGTTTTTATATGTTTCTATTTATGTATTTCTCTTATTTTGCAGATTTAAGAAGTTCTTCAGCATAATCAAGTGCTTCTACAATATTACGTTTGAAGTACTGAGGACCAACGTATTCAATAAAATGATCCTTTTCCATTACAGACATAGGCTGTGAATTGATATGAGAGAAAATAAGAGTAATATTCTTTTTCTTTGCTCTATCAGCAAGCTCGCGAAGTGATTTCATTGCACTTGCATCGATTGCTGGAACGGCACGCATACGGATAACAATAATCTTTGTGCGGTTACCAGAATGTATTCTAAGAAGCTGTTCTGAAGCTGCAAAGAAAAGTGGTCCAGTTACTTCGTAAACACGAATTTCATGAGGAATATCACGAAGTTTTTCTGCTTCACCTGGAACCATTTCTGGATCGTCAAGGTATTTCCATTTATTAACATCTGCTGTATCTGACATACGTTTCATAAAGAGAATTGCTGCAAGGACTACACCGACTTCAATAGCAACAACTAAGTCAAAGAAAATTGTAAGTAAGAATGTTGCAACGAGTACAAGTACGTCACTCTTTGGAGCTGTTTTGCAAAGGCGTGCAAAAATATCCCATTCTGCCATATTCCATGCAACGATAAGAAGGATTGCTGCAAGTGTAGTCATTGGAATTAATGACGCAAGTGGCATAAGAGCGATTAAAATAATTGTAAGTGTAATACAGTGCGTGATTCCGGCAATTGGAGTACGTCCACCATTTTTAACATTGGCAGCAGTACGTGCGATTGCTCCAGTAGCTGGAATACCACCAAAAAGTCCTGAGAAAATGTTACCAAGACCTTGTCCAACTAATTCAGCGTTTGATTTGTGACGGTCATTAATCATGCCATCTGCAACTACGGCTGATAAAAGTGATTCAATTCCTGCTAAAATAGCAATTGTAAATGCAGGTGAAATCAAATCCTGAACCATAGCAAAGTTAACAGATGGAAGTGATGGAAGTGGGAATGATGAAGATAATGTACCAAAGACACTTCCGATTGTTGCAACATGATCTAATTTTGCGAAATATACGATTGAAGTTGTGACAACAATTGCAATGAGTGATCCTGGAATTTTATCTGTAATTTTTGGCCATACAAGCTGGATTACGATAGCAAGTAAACCAATTCCAAGAGTTACCAAATCTGTTGTAGTAATGTTATGTCCATAAGCAATTAGTTTTGGAACGAATTCTGATGGAACTGCATCCATTTTAAGTCCAAGGAAATCTTTAAACTGTCCAAAGAATAATGTAACAGCGATTCCACATGTAAAACCAGTTGTAATGGTATATGGAATAAATTTGATTAAAGAACCAAAGCGGAATAATCCCATGATAACCAAAATAATACCGGCCATGATGGTAGCAACGATGAGTCCGTCTGTTCCATATTTTGTTACCACGCCATAGATGATAACGACAAAGGCCGCTGTTGGTCCACCAATCTGGACACGGCTTCCTCCGAAAAAGGAAATAAAAAATCCTGCGATAATTGCGGTATATAAACCTTGTTCAGGTCCTACTCCAGAGGCAATTGCAAGAGCAATTGAGAGTGGAAGGGCGATGATGGCTACGATGATACCCGCAACGATATCTTTGATAAACTGCTCTTTGGTATACCCTTTTAAGGTGTCAAAAAGCTTTGGTTTTAGTTCATTCATTTTAACTAACGCCTCCATAAATATTAAATTTTTATAAATTCGACAAAACGTATTGTAGCACCATTGATTTTATTTGGCTAGAAGAAAATATAAGTAAAAGTAGGAAAATTTATTTTATATAGAAAAAATAGTAAAAAAGTGCTAAAATTTATACATAAAATGTATTGGAAGAGAGTATAAAATATGGAAAAAATCTTGATTGTAGATGATTCGAAAATTAATCGAGAGATGCTTCGTGTAATTTTTGAAGAACAATATGATATTGTAGAAGCTTGTGACGGAGAAGAAGCGATTCGGATTTTGGATGAAATGAATGAAGAATTAAAAATCGTTTTTCTTGATTTTGTTATGCCAAAGGTAAGTGGAATTGAAGTCCTCCGCTATATCAGATATAGTAGTTATGCAGATTCGATTCCAGTTATTATGGTTACGGGAGAAGCTAATTCGGAAGTGGAAGAGATGGCATTTGATTATGGGGTTTCAGATGTTATTTATAAACCATTGGTGCCACGTACTATTTTGCGTCGAACAAGAAATATTGTGGAATTGTTTGAGAATAGAAAGCAGTTAGAGAGCCAGCTGAAAGAAAAGTCAAATCCGAAAAATGAAATTTTTTTGGATGCACTTTGTACGGCAATTACGTTTCGAACTAGTGAAATGGGAGAAAGAGAGCAATTGACACAACGCCTGATAGAAATATTACTCAATTGCTTTATGAAGAACTGTCCGGAGTATGGTTTGACAGAAGATGATATGAATGTGATTTCTCGCGCATGTGCACTTCGCGTACAAGGAGAAGAAAAGGATTTGGAATATTGTAACGAACAAGCAGAAAAAATTACTTCTCTTTGGGAGGAATTCCTTTTGATTTCAGATATCTTTGAGGTATTTCTTTCATCTTCAGAAGATGAAAATGCAGTAGAAAAAGCAATTGAAGAAATTGAAAGCGGAAATTGCGGACTTTTTTCTTCGGATGTTTTAGATTGTTTGATGGATGTAAAAGAAGAGTGTATTAGTTTATTGAAATAATCATAAAGTAGAAAACCTTTGCATAGATTGTAAAAACAAGCATTGTAGGGGTTTTTTAGATGAGAAAATACATAGAAGAGCGTGCGGTTGAAATTGCATTATATATTGTAGAAAATAATGCAACAGTACGTCAGACGGCCAAACATTTTGGGATAAGTAAGTCAACGGTACATAAAGATTGTTCAGAACGAATTTTTCAGATTAATCCGCTTTTGGGGAAGCAGGTACGTAAAATCTTAGATGTAAATAAGAAAGAACGTGCAATTCGTGGGGGACTTGCAACCAAAGAAAAATACGAAAAGAGGGATGTCGTTGTTTAATAAGAAAAACCAAAGAAAAAACGAGTACAAATTAAGAGGAGAACTTTCAAAAAAGGGATTTGATCGCTGGTGGCATTCGTTTACTGCAAAGAATGCCATTACTGGCGAAGAAAGAACTTTTTTCTTGGAATTTTATTTATGTAATCCAGACGTTGCAGACGATGCTTCGGTGTCTGGAAAAAGTGCATCGTATCTTAGCGTGAAAGTGGTGTGTCTTGGAGAAGAAGCCACACAGATTGGCACATTTTATTCAATGAAAGAGGTGCTTATAAATGGGAAAGCACCATTTTCAATTACTACGCAAGAATGTTTCTTATCAGAAACAAGAAGCTTTGGAAAAATTTCTGTTTCAAAAGAGGAGTGTCAGAAACATCCAGAAGTTTACAGCGATGCAGGAAAAGTGGAATGGAATTTAGATATTGATAAAAAGATTGCATATAACTTGGGATATCGGACAAGCTGTCTTGGATGTTGCCAAAGTAAGGAAAAGAATTTCTGGCACGGGGAAGGAATAAAGACCTTCTATAGTGGAACTATTTGTGTAAATGGGGAGAAATTTATTGTTTCTCCTGCCTCTTCGTATGGTTATGCAGATAAAGCATGGGGAAGAGAATTCGAGGAATCTTCTCTTTGGATTAACGCAAGTCATCTTGTAAGTAGAAAAATTGGTGAACTAAATAATAGTGCAGTTCTTGTATATATTGGACAAGCTGGTGCGTTTGGAGGGATTTGCTATGAAGGAAAAGAATTCGAATTCAATCCATATAAGTGTGCCAAAAACACAAAGACGAAATACCAGTGCGCCAAAACGGACGATGAAATGCAGTTTAAAGTAGTGCAACAGAGTAAGCGTTTTATGATGAAGGTTCAACTTCGTTGCAAGAAAGATAAGATGCTTACAAATATGGAAGTTTGTACGAAAAATGATTATAGTCTGGGTGGGAATGCAAAAGGCTTGATTCGCCTCTATAAAAAAGAAAAAGGGACATGGAATCTTGTGGATGTAATAGAAATTTATCATGCAGGATGTGCCTATAAAAATTACTTGTAAATATCAAGTTTGTCATTTATAATGTTGCAGTAACAATGGGCAAAAACCCCGATTTTATTAATAGGAGGCAAAACATGGAGCAAGAAAGAGTCATTGTCATTGACTTCGGTGGACAATACAATCAGCTTGTAGCTCGTAGAGTTCGTGAATGCAATGTATACTGTGAAATTTACTCATACAAAATAGATATTGAGAAAATTAAAGAAATGAATCCAAAAGGAATCATTCTTACAGGTGGTCCAAATAGCTGTTACGAAGAAGATTCACCATCTTATCAGAAAGAGTTATTTGAATTAGGAATTCCTGTACTTGGTATCTGCTATGGTGCACAGCTTATGATGCATAAATTAGGAGGAAAGGTAATCACTCCTGAAGTGGGAGAGTATGGTAAAACAGAAATTCATTACGCTTCGAATGGTGTGATGTTTAAAGACCTTCCAGAAACATCTGTATGCTGGATGAGTCACTTTGATAGAATTTCTGAGGTTGCTCCAGGTTTTGAAATAGTAGCACATACAGCTGACTGTCCAATTGCTGCTACACAGAATGTAGAAAAGAAATTATATGCAGTTCAGTTTCATCCAGAAGTGCTTCATACAATTAACGGAACACAGATGATTTACAACTTTGTCCGTGGTGTATGTGGATGCGCTGGAACATGGAAAATGGATTCCTTTGTAGAGAACGCAATTCAGGAAGTTCGTCAGAAAGTAGGAGATGGAAAAGTTCTTCTTGCACTTTCCGGTGGAGTTGACTCTTCTGTACTTGCAGCACTTCTCGCAAAAGCGATTGGAAAACAGCTTACATGTGTATTTGTAGATCATGGTTTACTTCGTAAAAACGAGGGAGATGAAGTAGAAAGTGTATTCGGAAAAGATGGATCCTTTGATATCAACTTCGTAAGAGTAAACGCACAGGAACGCTATTACGAAAAACTTGCAGGAGTAACAGAACCTGAACAGAAAAGAAAAATTATCGGTGAAGAATTTATCCGTGTATTTGAAGAAGAAGCTAAAAAAATCGGAACAGTTGATTTCCTTGCACAGGGAACAATCTACCCAGACGTTGTAGAAAGCGGACTCGGTGGAGAATCAGCAGTAATCAAATCTCACCACAACGTAGGTGGACTTCCAGATTACGTAGATTTCAAAGAAATCATTGAACCGCTTCGCAATCTTTTTAAAGACGAAGTTCGTAAAGCTGGTCTTGAACTTGGATTACCAGATTACTTAGTATTCCGTCAGCCATTCCCAGGCCCAGGTCTTGGAATTCGTATCATCGGTGAAGTGACTGCTGAAAAAGTTCAAATCGTACAGGATGCAGACTGGATTTACCGTAGCGAAGTTGATAAAGCTGCAAAAGAATACAAAGAAGCTCATGGCGAAGATCCTTCATGGATGCCAAACCAGTACTTTGCAGCTCTTACAAATATGCGAAGCGTAGGTGTAATGGGGGATGAACGTACCTATGATTATGCTGTAGCAGTACGCGCAGTACGTACAGTAGACTTCATGACCGCTGAAGCTGCTGAGATTCCATTTGAAGTACTTCAGACAGTTATGAGCAGAATTATAAATGAAGTGAAGGGTGTTAATAGAGTATTCTATGATTTGACTAGTAAGCCACCTGGAACGATTGAGTTTGAGTAGACCTGAAGTGGTTTAGAGGTTGGTATAACAAATCAAGTATTTTCAAGGCTTGAAATCATGTTAAGAAAACATGATTTCAGGCCTTTTTTGTGTCGTGATACGATTATGATACTGTTTTTCTCAGAAAAACTGTATCGGAATTATTCCAGAATAAAGTCTAAATCTGTTTTTCATCTTTTATTTTCCACAAATTATAAAATTTCAAACTTTTTTTGCTCTCGTTTAGTAATGGGGATTTTTTCAACCCAAATGTATTACGTAACAAGAAATAGTACGTAAGCGGAGGGCAAAAGATATGTTTGAATGCAGAACGTTTATATCAGTAAAAGAGATCTGTCAGGTATTGAGTGTTTCCGAATCAAAGTCATATGCAATCGTTCGTGACTTAAATAAGGAACTTTCTGATAAAGGCTACATGGTAATCCCGGGTAGAGTAAGCAGAAAGTATTTCGAAGAAAGATTCTACGGAGTTGATTCATTTGAAAAGGAGGACGAAGATGGCAGTTTATAAAGATAAGAAGAGAGGCACTTGGTATGTGTCGTTGTATTACACCGACTGGACAGGCAAGCAGCAGAGAAAATTAAAGCGTGGCTTCTCAACCAAAAAGGAAGCACAGGACTGGGAACGACATTTTTCATTGGAAAAAGCCAGTAGCCTTGATATGACCTTTGGGGATTTTTACAAACGCTATACCGATGATGTAAAGCCAAAGCTTAGAGAGAATACGTGGAAGTCCAAAGAATATGTAATCGAGTTAAAGATACTACCGTATTTTAAAGATTTGGTAATGCGTGAGATTACACCGAGAGATGTTATTGCTTGGCAAAACGAGATGCGTAAGTGTGAGTCGCAGGATGGTGAAAAATACAAAGGAACCTATCTTAGGAAGATGCAGGCGGAACTTTCAGCCATATTCAATCATGCGGTGAAGTATTACGAACTGCCAAAGAATCCGGCTGTAATTGCTGGTCCACTTGGACAACACCATGCAGATGAAATGCTTTTTTGGACAAAGGAAGAGTATATGCGCTTCATTCCCGAGGTCGCGAATAAAACCTATTCCTATATGGCATTTGAGCTTTTGTATTGGTGTGGGATCCGAATTGGTGAACTGATGGCTTTAACTCCTGCGGATTTTGATTTCGATAAGAATAAGCTATCTATCACAAAGTCATATCAAAGGATAAGTGGAAGGGATGTTATTACAAAACCTAAAACTCCAAAGAGTGTGCGTATGATATCTATGCCGGAGAATGTGGCATTAGAAATGAAAGATTTCCTTGATAGCATTTATGGCATTGAACCGAGCGATAGGATCTTTGTAATTTCAAAGTCTTATCTGCACCATGAGATGGATAGGGGTGTAAAGGCAAGTGGGGTAAAGCGTATTCGTCTTCATGATTTAAGACACAGCCATGTATCGCTTCTTATAGATATGGGATTTTCGGCAGTGGCTATCGGTAACCGTGTAGGCCATGAAAGTTCGGATATTACTTATCGTTATGCACATATGATGCCGTCTATTCAGGATGATATGGCAGAGGCTCTTGATGAAGAATGGAAGGAGGGATTTGATGTCAGCGAAGAATCTTGATCCAAAAGGAAGATTGCGAAGTGAGACTATTGCTTACCGTTGTTCTCCTGCTGAGAGAAAGGAATTGGATAAGCGATGGAAACTGCTTGGGTATGCGACAAAGCAGGACTACGTTCTTGATTCGGTATTGCATAACAAGGTTACGGCGAAGGGAAATCCCATGATGCTGGTTAATTTCCGTAAGGAGCTGTACGGGATTCTCGAAGAACTGGAGCGGTTAGAAGATGCTTCCGAGATAGATGAGGAGCTTTTTACACCGATTCGCACTATGTTGGAAATCTTAGAAGCGTTTAAGGAGAACGAGGATAAGAATAAGAAAAATAAAATCAGAAGGAAAGATAAGTTTTTGGAAAGGAGAGCATATCGAGATGTGTAAAGTAATTATCTGTGCAAATCAAAAAGGGGGAGTTGCCAAGAGTACGTCTGTGGTAAATCTTGGCATCGGTCTGGCAAATAAGGGAAAGAGAGTCCTTGTAATCGACAATGATCCCCAGGGATCTCTCACGGAAGCATTAGGATATCCGCAGCCGGATAAGCTGGAGATCACACTTGCCAATGTAATGGAATGGGTGTTAAACGAGGACGATTATGATCTGAAAGCCGGTATCCTGCATCATAAGGAAGGTATCGACCTTATGCCGGCAAATATCGAATTGTCCGGTGTGGAAACATCCCTTGTTGGAATCATGAGTTCGGAAACAACGCTTCGGGAGTATATCGAATCTGTAAGAGACGATTATGACTATATTCTTGTGGACTGTTCTCCGAATCTTGGACAGCTTACCTTAAATGCCCTTGTAGCGGCGGATGAAGTAATCATTCCGGTACAGGCTGCATATCTGCCTATAAAGGGCTTGGAACAGCTTTTAAAGACCATCAGCCGTGTGAAACGTAAGATGAACCCTAAACTTCATATTATGGGAATTCTGATTACGATGGTGGATTACAGAACCATTTATGCTAAGGAAATCACGGAAGTGCTGTATGAGCACTATGGAAGCAGTATCCATATTTTCGATGATGTGATTCCGCTTTCCGTTAGAGCTGCGGAGGCATCTGCCGAAGGAGTCAGCATCTATAAATATGATGGCAAGGGTAAAGTAGCAGCTGCGTATGAAAAGATTGTAGAGGAGGTTTTAGCCAATGAGCAGTAAGGGATTATCAAACAGAATCAAGCTTTCCAGCTATGATGATATGTTTTCAGCGGAGAATGATGGTAATACCACAGCAGAAGCAAAACCTGTTGAGGGACAGATAGTAGAGATTCCTTTATCGGAACTGCATACCTTTGAGAACCATCCTTTTCGTGTCGTAGACGATGAAAATATGGAAGAAATGGTGGAAAGCGTCAAGGAGTATGGCGTGTTGGTTCCGGCTATCGCAAGACCGAGAGCAGAAGGCGGATATGAACTTATATCCGGCCACAGAAGAAAGCATGCATCCGAACTGGCAGGTAAAGATACCATGCCGGTTATTGTTCGTGACTGTGATAATGATGAAGCCGTAGTGATCATGGTGGATGCCAATATCCAACGTGAGGATATTCTAGTCAGCGAGAGAGCGAAGGCTTATCAGATGAAATATGAAGCCATGAAGCATCAGGGCAAGGCTCAGGGAAACTCTTTACAGGAAATGAGTGAGCAGGCGGGAGAAAGCATGAAGACCATTCAGCGTTTGATATGTATCGCCAGCTTAGACGAGAAATTGCTTGCCATGGTGGATGAAAAGAAGCTGGGTCTTCGTCAGGGCGTGGATCTTTCTTTTATTCCACAGGAACAGCAGAGAATCGTATATGAAGTGATTTCGGAGATGGGAGTGTCACTTAGCCAGGAACAGAGTGCGAGAATAAAAGAAGCATCACGAAAAGGGTATTTGAATGCAGACTTCTTAAGAGATTTTCTATCAGAAAAGAAACCTAAACCGCGTAAAGTAGTGTTTAATCAGAAGAAGTTAGATAACTACTTTACTCCGGATATGAGCAATGAAGATATTGAGGAGCTAATTGTAAAGCTCCTAGATGAATGGAAGGAGAAAGGGGAACCGCGTTAATGGAGAGGCTTAAGCTGGAGTTTTATTATGGGCAGGAGGCAGAGCAGTTTACGTTCTACCGCCTGCCGAAGGCTTTGATAACAGACAACAGGTTTAAGGATATATCGAATAATTCCAAGCTTTTGTATGGACTGATGCTTGATCGTATGTCACTTTCCGTCAGAAGCGGATGGTTTGATAATCAGAACAGGGTTTATATCAAGTATTCGATAAAAAGCATCATGGAAGATCTTAATTGTAGCAAGATGACAGCAGTAGGTCTTTTGAAGGAATTGCAGGCTATTGGCTTAGTGGATATTGAGCAGAGAAATGGGCTTGCAAATATCATCTATGTTAAGAACTTCGTATCCGGAGGGGAAGAAGAGTCATTAGACCGGTCAGAAAATTGTACAGGTAAGGAAAATGAACCAGTGGCAGAACACCAGTCTAAATATTCTACCGGTACAGATATTAGACCGGTAAATATGAAAGACCAGTCAGATGTTAATACCGGTACCGGTCAGGATTCTATACCGGGGGCAGTACAGAAATCAGACCCGAATAATAATGATTTTAACAATATTGAATTTAGTGATACTGATCATATCATTCAATCCGGCGAGCGTATGGATACGCCTATCCGCGTTACGAGGATGGATCAGATGGATGAAACCACTTCATACATGGAGCTTATTCGTGAAAACATTGATTATGACATCATGATGAGCAACAAGAAATGGTCTGACAGAGAAATGTATGACGAGCTATATCAGCTGATCTGCGATGTGGTCTGTGTTCCGAGAAAGACTATTCGTATTGCAGGGGAAGACTATCCGTATAACTTGGTGAAGAGCAAGTTCCTGAAGCTCAATTCAACGCATTTGGAATATGTCATCGGCTGCATGAAGAATAACACAACAAAGGTATCCAATATCAAAGCCTATTTGACAACAGCACTCTATAACGCACCGAATACCATTAGTCATTACTATACTGCTGAGGTAAATCATGACATGTATGGTACAATATAGCTGGAGGAAAGATTATGGCAAAATATATCGTCGAAGAAACGAAGACAAGTAAATACGAGAAGAACTTTAAGTTTCCGTTGATAAATCTGATTCCTGCAATCGTTTGGTGCATTCCGGTTCACCAGAAGTTATCACCGCTGGCAGGGACGATGGGGGCATTCATCGCAGTAGCAGCTTTCTTTATATTGTATGTTCTCTTATCATATGTTCCGATAGCGGCTCTGGCTCCGGGTGTGGCAAGCGTTATCATGATGACTGCGATGCTTTGGGCACCTGCAGACCATATTGGGAATAATGTGGCAAGAATCATTGTGAAGGCAGTAATCCTTATTATAGCGATAATGATAGAGTTCTGTATCGTGATTAATGCAACGTTACCTTGGTTAGAAAGAAAGACTGCGACACCGCCAAGGGTAAGAAAGATTGAGGATTAAGATGGTGAATATGGCATATAAAGAGAGAATCCGGGACAAGTGGACTGGATTCTTTTTTTATGACTTACACTGTTGAAGGGTGATAAGGGTGTCAATTGAAGAGAAGTAATCTCCAATCTTATTCTGCTCATCAATATCTTGTGGTACCATAAGGTCTGCACCATTAACCACGTCAGAGTTGATTGACTCAAAAGTTGACCCAGCTGCAAGCTTCTTCCAATATCCGTCCGAGTCCATTTTTACGAGAGACTGATAAATAAACTCGTTTCCTTTTATTCCAGCGACACCTCGGCCAAGAACCACATTATATGAGGTTTTTCCCATGGAACCAGCAGGCGCACGAACACTCATTATAAGGTCTCCTACATCTGCTGTTTTCGTTTTTTGAGTTGTCCAGATTCTTGGAGAAACCCAGCCTTCCTTTAAGTCAGCATTACCTTGAACCAAAATATAATCAGACGGTGTCTCGCTATATGTAGAACCATCAGGAGACTGTCCCATAGTTACTTGACATATTTCACCCAGCTTACGCTGTTCCCAATCGTCAGTAAATCCTTCAAATCTAATTTCCGGAACTTTTGCTCCCTCACGAGGGAACATTTTTTCGAGCATCGATTTTTTTACGTTCACCAACTTGTCACACTTACGCTGTTGAAGGGTGATAAGGTTGTCGATCTTATCCAGATAGGCACCGATTTCCTTCTGTTCGTCGGTACTTGGCAAAGGTATTGGCATCTCAAAAAAGACAGCATCTTTGATGGAAAATCGGTCTGATCTTGCACCCGAATCACCATTAAAAAACATGAATGGATGCCAGTAACTACTCTTAAAGAACCACTCAAGATATGTTGTATCAATATCGTGGGTTCTAAAAACAGTGTAAAGTGGCGACATTACGCCACTTCTGCCTAGTTTATTGCGGTTTACAGGACCTACCGGAGCGGTCACTGAAATACGTGGATTATAAACAAAATCTTCATCTCTGACTACATAGTAACCGCCGATATTCTCCGCATTTGAAATGTCATGATCAAAGAAATCGCGTTGACTAATCACTCCAAATTCTGCGGAGTTCGTAAATGTCTCTTGAACAATAAAATTCGAATTCTTTTCTGTCACCTTATCTGCAACTTCAGATAACTTACGCTGTTCCCAATCGTCAGTAAATCCTTGGAATCGAATATCAGGTTTTCTTTTATTATCACCCATATTAGACACCTCCAAGCATTTTCTTTAATTCTGCTATTCCTTGCATATCGAAATCATTACCAGATAACATACTAAGCATTCTAGATAACTCATTTTCAGTACTACTTATCTGATCTTCTACCTGTTCAAGTGTATCCTCATATTTTGAACACAACTTTTCAAGCTCAGTAATAAGTTCACTAATAAAGCTATCTGGCAACTGCTGCAAACTTTCTACAAGAGGAACAATCCATTTATCGTGTAAAAGCTCCATTACTTGGTCATCTTCTAAGTTCTCTATCAATTTCTTAGTTTCAAGATGTAGTTTCTCTCCATCGTCTTTTATTTGCTTTTTAAGCTTTTTCTCTTCATCATTATTTGATAAAACCTTTTTCAGAACTGCAAGAACCTCAGGCTCAACATCTTTGGCTTTTATTGCCTTTTTAACCTCTGCCCACACAAATGCCGTCTTGTCATCATTTACAAAGTCTTTATCTTTTTCTTCTTCCGGAAGTTCATCTAATGCTTCATCGTAACTTGCTACGATTTCGGATAATCTTTCTTCCGCTTTCTTAAGGGCTTCTACGGCTTCACTCATATACCTTGCCTGAGCGAGTTCAAATGGTATAACATGTCCAATCCATCCCTCCTGTACTTCTTGATCTTTACCATTCTTCTTTTTAATTACCATATTAGGATCTACTTGTTTTGTAGCTTCAAATCCTTCACTTTGAATAATTTCAAGATCTACAGAAATCTTGTTCCAATCATTATCAAGAATTTGGTATGCTTCATATGCATCCACAAGAGGCATTCCCTTTAATCTGCCAAAAATATCCTCGCTTAATACAGCTTCTTCCTTGGATATGTTCACACCAGACATTGCCTGCATAAGCTCTTTCTTTAAATACTCGTCAAATCTATCAAAAGAGGCTATGTATCTGCTGATAAAAGCTCTTACATCTTCACTACTTTGTACGGCTTTTTTAATATCACTGGTCCTTAATTCGTAATATGAATCATTAACCTTTGTAAAGATTTCTCCTTTAAGAGCTGGAAAAGCTGCCCAGTAATCCGACAACTCGTCAACTTCCTTTGCCGGTATTCCGCCAAACATAGACGCATAAATATCCCAGCTTTCTGGCTTTTCCGATGAATCCACATATCGCGGAATATTTAAGTTGTAGTCGTTCTCTCTAATTTCATCACGGGAGACTACGCGAGAAAACTTATGTACATCCATTCTCTTTGTGACTACATCTGTGATTTTCTTTATGTCTGATGCTCTTAACTTATTATTCTTACCAACCTTCTCATAGCCTTTTGATGCATCAACAATGAGAATATCTGTATTATCGCGTTTCTGTTTTAAAACCATGATGATGGTTGGAATACCTGTACCAAAGAAAATATTGGCAGGTAAACCTATTACCGCGTCAATATGGTTATTCTCAATAAGATTTCTTCGGATTTCACCTTCCTCGCCGCCTCTGAACAGAACGCCATGAGGTAATACTATAGTCATGATTCCATCATTCTTGATATGGAACAAATCATGAAGAAGGAACGCATAATCCGCCTTACCTTTTGGCGCCAAACCAAATCTTGCATATCTTGGATCTGCTTCTTTATCTGCCGGATTCCAGTTCTGTGAATACGGAGGATTTGATACGACTGCATCCACATACAATGGGTCATATGTACCAACTGGATCACTCTCATCAAAGTATGGCCAGTCTTCTTCAAGTGTATCTCCGTTTCTTGTGACAATATTATCCGGAAGGATACCTCTCATAACGAGATTCATTCTCGTAAGGTTATATGTATTTTCTTTTAATTCCTGAGCATAGTATTTAATTCTGTCACTGTCGCCCATATGTTTTCCAACTGCTTTACCAATGTTAATAAGTAAAGAGCCCGAACCAGACGTAGGATCATAGATCTTTATTTCTGTTCTGTCCTTTAAATGGTCTGCGACAATTTCAGACATAAGGAGTGATACCTCATGCGGGGTGTAGAACTCTCCTGCTTTCTTTCCGGCATTTGCTGCAAAGTTTGAGATAAGATACTCATAGATAAAACCTAGGACATCATAGTCCTGCTTTCCATCCATAGGGATATCTTTTATTAAATGCAACAGATCACTTATAGCTTTTGTCTGTGAATTTGAACTGTCTCCTAGTTTTGACAAACCAGTCTGCAATGTATCAAAAACTCCATCAAAAACCTTTTTATGAGAGGTGTTTATCAATCTACTAAATGCTGAAAGCGCATCTCTTACATCTGCAACATTAAAGTCACTACCCTTTGCAAGCCAAGTAGAGAACAAATTATCATAGCTTATGAAATATCCAATATTCTTTTGTATATTCTCAACTATTTCTTTGTCATCTTCTGTGACAGTATCCATGTCGTCATTAGTATATCCAAGTTCGATGAGATACTTTACTTCTTTGTCTGAAAGGAACTTGTAAAATATGAATCCAAGGATATAATCCTTATATTCATTCGCCTCAATTTTAGACCGCATTTTATTTGCAGACTCCCATATCTTCGCTGCCAATTGTTGTTTGTTCATTTCTTTGCCTCCGATTATTTATTCTTTGTTTGCTCAAGCCATGCCTTTTCCAATTCACCAAAAGAAAACCCATTTTTTTCACAAAAATCCTTCATCTGTTTCATCGCCTTCATATTGGGCACAGTCTTCCCATTTTCCCATCGATTAATAGTTGAAAATGCCACACCGAACTCAGAGGCAAACTCTTCCTGCGTCATGAACGATTTTTGACGTATTTTCTTGATTTCATTAGATAAATCCATCTTGCACTTCCTCCGCATAAACATAGCTCAATTATAGCATTTATAGAGCAGGAACACAATCGTTTGGGAACAGCGTAAGCTGGGTGAAATATGTCAAGTAACTATGGGACAGTCTCCTGATGGTTCTACATATAGCGAGACAC
>JAXJUI010000073.1:0-8872 GCA_036309165.1 Agathobacter sp.
AAAGGGCGCTCCTCGTGGCAAAAGAACCGTCCCTAAAAAAAGGAGCTTTCGCTCCTTTTTATCTTCTGCCGCAGCACTGTTTATATTTCTTTCCTGAACCACATGGACATGGATCGTTTGGATATACTTTTTCGCTTTCGCGTTTCTTTGGTGCTTTAGCAAGTGTTTCGTCTTTATTTGTTCCAGTTACTTTTGCAACCTGTTCACGTTCTACCTTCTGTTCAATCTTAACATGGTAAAGTAAACGTACTGTTTCTTCCTGGATTGCTGAAATCAAATCGTCAAACATATCGAATCCAGCCATCTTATATTCTACAAGCGGATCTCTCTGTCCGTATGACTGTAAGCCAATGCCCTGACGTAACTGATCCATATCATCGATATGGTCCATCCATTTACGGTCAATTACTTTTAATAATACAACACGTTCGATTTCACGGAACTGTTCGATTTCTGGAAACTCTGTTTCTTTTAATTCATAGAGTTTTACAGCTTCTTCTTTTAAGTACTGTTTTAACTCTTTATTATTTTTGATATTTTCTATATCTTCTGCTTTGATTTTCTTGAGTGGAATGAGAGGAAGAAGGAGTTCATTTAACTCATGTAAATCCCATTCATCCTTTGGAATTTCAGAAGAAATGCAAATATCAACTGTTTTTTCAACCTGTTCCTGAATCATCTTAAAGATTACTTCACGCATACTTTCGCCATTTAATACACGAAGTCTTTCTTCATAAATGATTTCTCTTTGATCATTGTTTACCTGATCGTATTCTAACAAATTCTTACGAATTCCGTAGTTATTTGTTTCAATCTTAGACTGAGCTGTCTCTACTGCTTTTGAAAGCATGCTATGACTAATCTGTTCATTTTCCGGAACTCCAAGACGTGTAAATACATCCATAAGTTTTTCTGAACCAAATAATCTCATAAGGTCATCTTCTAATGAAATAAAGAACTGAGATTCACCAACATCTCCCTGACGACCTGCACGACCACGTAACTGGTTATCAATACGACGAGATTCATGTCTTTCTGTACCGATAATTTTTAAACCACCAGCAGCGATTGCATCATCATCAAGCTTAATATCCGTACCACGACCAGCCATGTTTGTCGCAATCGTTACTGCTCCATGCTGACCTGCCAATGCTACGATTTCAGCTTCCTGTTCATGGAATTTCGCATTTAATACTGTATGCGGAATCCCCTGACGTTTTAACATTCCGCTAAGAAGTTCAGAGGTTTCGATTGTAATTGTACCAACAAGAACCGGTTGTCCTTTTTTATGTGCTTCTACTACTTCCTGTACTACTGCATGGAATTTTTCCTTCTTTGTTTTGTATACAGCATCTTCGTGATCAATTCTTTGTACCGGACGGTTTGTAGGAATTTCAATAACGTCCATTCCATAGATATCACGGAATTCTTTTTCTTCTGTAAGAGCTGTACCTGTCATACCAGCCTTCTTCTCAAATTTGTTAAAGAAGTTCTGGAATGTAATGGTAGCAAGCGTTTTGCTTTCACGTTTTACTTTTACATGCTCTTTCGCTTCGATTGCCTGATGAAGACCATCTGAATAACGACGACCTGGCATAATACGTCCGGTAAATTCGTCTACAATCATTACTTCATCATCTTTTACTACATAATCCTGATCTCTAAACATTAAGTTATGTGCACGGAGTGCCAGAATAACATTATGCTGGATTTCAAGGTTTTCTGCATCTGCAAGGTTTTCAATGTGGAAGAACTGTTCTACTTTCTGTACACCCTGTTCCGTAAGGTTTACCACTTTATCTTTTTCATTTACGATAAAGTCACCTGTCTCTTCCTGTTCTGTTCCCATAATGGCATCCATTTTTGAGAATTCCGGAATATCTTCACCTCGTTCAAGCTGACGGGCTAAGATATCACAAGCTTCGTATAATTTTGTAGATTTTCCACTCTGACCAGAAATAATAAGTGGTGTTCTTGCTTCATCGATAAGAACTGAGTCAACCTCATCAATTACGGCATAGTGTAATTCTCTTTGAACAAGCTGTTCTTTGTAGATTACCATGTTATCTCTTAAATAATCGAATCCTAATTCGTTATTTGTAACATATGTAATATCACAATTATAGGCTTCGCGACGTTCCTTATTTTCCATTCCTCCAAGGACTACACCAACGGTAAGTCCTAAGAATTCATGCACCTGTCCCATCCACTCACTATCACGCTTTGCAAGATAGTCATTGACAGTTACGATACATACGCCTTTACCTTCTAAGGCATTTAAGTATGCTGGTAAAGTTGAAACCAATGTTTTACCTTCACCTGTTCTCATTTCTGCGATACGTCCCTGATGAAGAACGATACCACCGATAATCTGTACGCGATAGTGTTCCATTCCTAGCACACGTTTTGCTGCTTCCCTTACCGTTGCATATGCTTCTGGTAAAAGGTCATCTAAGGTTTCGCCTTTTGCTAATCTTTCTTTAAATTCTTTTGTTTTTCCTTTTAATTCCTCATCAGAAAGAGCCTGCATAGATTCACGGTATGACTCTACCTTATCTACAATTGGATAAATTCTTTTTAATTCTCTTTCACTGTGAGTCCCAAAAATTTTGGTTACAATACTCATATAAATTACTCCTATACTTTCGGAAATGCCCTTCCATTCCCACAGAATGCCAATATTGTACCACTTTTTGCTCATTTTCACAACAAAAAGCCGTAAATGTTTTATAAACTTTTTGTGAACGTTTCAAAAAGGAATTGTCTTTTTTCTAAACGGTTGATATAATGCGCGATAGGAAAATAATTTTAGGAGGAAAACATATGTCATTCGTATATAAAACAAAAGGCACTTGTTCAACTCAGATTGAGTTAGAATTAGAAGGTCACGTTGTACATAACGTAAAATTCACAGGTGGATGCCACGGAAACCTTCAGGCAATCCCAAGACTTGTAGAAGGATTAACTGTAGAAGAAGTAGAAGAAAAGATCGCTGGAATCAAATGCGGATTCAAAGACACTTCATGTGGAGATCAGTTAGCCAAAGCCTGTCGTGCCGCTCTTGAAGCAAGCAACTAATTATATTTAGATTTAACTAAATATTTTGAATAGTCCAAACTATGCCTGTCATATAATTCACTAAAATCATTTTGTGAGGTTTTTATGAGTTATATTACAGGCTTTTTTCAACCCGAATTTACCTTTGCACAGAACAATGCTTTCTGTACAGAAGCTATCAATCAAATGGCAGCTGCTTTAAACCATCGCGGTCCAGATGAGCAGGGATTTTATTATTTCCCTCATGGCAGTCTTTCCCACGGAGCACTAAAGTGTTCCCAAATCAACAACAAATATACACATACGCATCAACCAACCACAACTGAGTTTCGCCGCCAGAAATATACCCTTCTATACGACGGGGCAATCACAAACTTTGATGAGCTTATCGCACTTCTTACCTCTATGAATTTCCGAACAGATAATTTAAACTGTGAAGAAATTCTTCTATCTGCTTTCCTACAATTTGGACCAAGCTTCGTTCAAAAGTTAAATGGTAAATTTACAATTGCTATTTATGATGAATTTAACAATAAACTTTTCTTATATCGCGACCCATTAGGACTTTGCCCTCTTTACTACACCATTTTCCAAAACACACTTATTTTTGCATCCGAGATTAAAGGAATTCTTGCTTATCCTGATTTCAAACCTCGTTTAAGCGAAACCGGATTAAATGAAATCTTTTCGATGGGACCTGCTCATACTCCTGGTAATGCAATTTTTGATAATATTAACGAGCTTCTTCCAGGACATTACTTCTGCTTTGGTCGGGGCATTCAAACTGAAATCCGTTATCATGATTTTAAACTTGCGGATTTGCACGAATCCTATGACGATATTGTTGATCATACAAAAACACTTCTTTTTAATTCTTTTAGCGTATGGTCGGATACAAACGATTCCTTTGGTACACTTCTTTCTGGAGGACTTGATTCTTCACTAGTTACCAGTTTTCTTGTAAAAGAAAAAGGAACTTTTTCAACCTATTCGTTCGACTTTCCTGACAGCGAAAAACATTTCGCATCGAATAATTTTCAGCCAAGTCTCGATGCACCTTATGTAGACGAAATGACAAAGTATCTAGGAACCAATCATGAGAAACTCCTTTGCAAAAATCAAGATCAACTCAGTTTTCTAGAAAAATCTGTAGACGCACATGATTTACCTGCAATGGCAGATATCGACTCATCTCTTCTTTATTTTTGCACAACAATCAAACCTCACACCCCAATTCTTTTTACCGGAGAATGTGCAGATGAACTTTTCTGTGGATATCCATGGTACCATAAAGAAGAACTATATAATTCCAATACTTTTCCTTGGAACATTGATTTAGACAAACGATTCTGTTTGTTAAATGACGATTTTATTTCTTCTTTGCATGCAAAAGAGTACGTTACTTCCTGCTTCGAAAAATGTTGTAAAGAGATTGGTGTCCCAACCGGAGAAACTTCTCCAGAACTTATGCATTTTCGTACTTACTATTTAACACTTCGCTACTTCATGCAAACACTTGTCGACCGAACAGACCGCGCAGCGTCATATACAAGTCTTGATGCACGTGTTCCTTTTGCAGATTTACGGTTGGCTGAATATTTGGGAAGTGTTCCAAATGAAATAAAATCTATGAACCATACCCCAAAGCATCTTCTTCGTGAATTATCCAAAGATTATCTTCCTGATGATGTCAGACTTCGAAAAAAGAGTCCATATCCCAAAACATATGATCCTGCTTATGAAGCACTTGTTATCGCTCAGTTTATGGCTGTTTTGTCCGATTCAGACAATCCAATCCTTTCATATCTTGACAAAAAAAAGCTATATGATTTTTGTAAAGAAAAGCAAAATCTTACAAAGCCTTGGTATGGTCAGCTTATGGCAGGCCCTCAATTACTCGGTTACTACCTCCAGGTTAATTACTGGATGAAAAAATATAATTTATAAGCCGGCATTACTGCCGGCTTATTACTGGTTGTATCTGTTTTCCGTCTAATGCCATCCGGATTGTTTCAGGCAGCTGTTCTAAATCAGCCACCATTGAATTTGGCTTTTTCACATAATCATCCTGTCCAAATGGAACAAAGTATATTTGTTTCATATTCATAAGATTTCCAATATTTTTGAAACAGTTTCCAAGCGCATCATTTGTAGAAATTGCAAGCACAAGAGGGTTTCCATTTCTCATATGTGCTTTTGCAGCCATAAGAACAGGAGTGTCAACAATTCCGTTCCAAAGTTTCGCTGCAGTATTTCCTGTACAAGGCGCTATCACCATCACATCTAACAAATTTTTAGGGCCAATTGGTTCTGCTTCCTGAATCGAATAGATTCCTTTACTATTTGTGATAGTACATATTTCTTCAATATACTCTTTTGCATTTCCAAATCTTGTATCCATCTCCTGTACATGATAAGAAAAAATCGGAATCACCTTCGTCCCCAATGCCACTAGATTTTCAACTGCCTTTTTGCTTTTTGAAAATGTACAAAACGAACCGGTAATCCCGTATCCAATCGTCAACTTACTAAAATTCATTTTACCTCTCCTTAGCAAGGCATCTTTGTATTGCACTTGCAAAGGCTTTTCCACCCGTTCCCACACTATACCTTGCCGGAAGCCCTAGCGCATGTAGAACGGTAATTCCATAACGAGAAGCGCTATCTTTGTCCACGCCACCTGGCATAGATGCTAAATCCACAATCTTTGTCCCAGTTCCCATTGCCCGAAGCATCGGCTCTGTAATCACCTTCTCAGGAACTGTATTAACCACAATTCCCGCACCATAACATTCTTCCGGTCCATAAGAAAATTCCGTAGCATCATGCCCATCTGCTCTTGCCTTTTGTCTTGCTCCTTTACTTCTTGCAAGCACGGTCACATTTGCACCAATCTTCCGAAAAAGATTGGCCACATTTCGCCCACAGTGACCATATCCTGCAACAATGATTTTTTGCCCCCGTATAGAAAATGGCGCAATTTTAAGAATCTCAGCCACTGTCGCCTCAGCTGTGATATACGCATTTTCCTCCACAAGTTTCTCATCTTTTAGTAAATCAAAATATGCAATTGCAGATTTTTGAAACCACGACTCCCAATTTTCTGTAATTCCTCCTGCAAATACTTTCCTGGAATGAAATAATAATCTTTTTATTTCTTCCTCATCTATTTCTAACAAGGATACTTTTGAAATCGGAGTAGGAAGAACAACGTAGTCAAATTCAGTTCGTCGATTTTTTTCAAAGTCTTCAACATTTTCACATAAAGTGGCATCTAACACTCTCGCTATTTCCTTTTGCCTTGCATCATTTCCAATCACAAGAAACTTCTTATTCATACAAAAACGCTCCCTTCCATATACTATATGAAAGAGAGCGTAAATCGTTCTACAAATATATAATTCTATATTAAATCTTATAAGCGAGTTTCTACGAAAATATCATAGATTGATTTGATAGCGAGTTCGAAATCATCATTGCTTACGCCGATGATGATATTTAATTCGGAAGATCCCTGGTCAATCATACGAACATTGATATCGGCATGTGCAAGAGCAGAGAAAATTCTTCCTGCAGTACCTTTTGTAGATTTCATACCACGTCCAACAATAGCGATAAGTCCCAAATCTGCTTCCAAATCGATAAGATCTGGAGCTGCAAGTCTACGTAGTGAACTAATTACCTGCTGTTCTTTTCCTTCAAATTCTTCCTGGTGAACAAATACTGTCATTGTATCAATACCGGAAGGCATATGTTCGATAGAAATTCCATTTTCTTCGAAAGCCTGAAGAGCTTTACGGCAGAAACCAACTTCTGAGTTCATCATGTTTTTATCAATGCTTACTGCAACGAAACCTTTTTTACCAGCGATACCTGTAATTGTAAAGTCTGCTTTCTGACATGTGCTTTCTACAATTAATGTTCCATCTGCTTCTGGATCATTTGTGTTACGGATATTGATTGGAATACCCACTTTACGAACAGGAAATACTGCATCTTCATGAAGTACAGATGCACCCATGTATGACAACTCTCGAAGTTCGCGGTAAGTAAGAACACGAATTGGTTCTGGGTTTTTGATAATTCTAGGGTCTGCTACTAAACATCCTGAAACATCTGTCCAGTTTTCGTACATACTTGCACGGCAAGCTCTTGCTACGATAGAACCTGTGATATCTGATCCACCACGTGAGAAAGTCTTAACAACACCATTTTCATATGCACCATAGAAACCAGGAATAACTGCTTTTTCTACAGTTGCTAATTTTGCTGAAAGAACTTTATCTGTTTTTTCTGCATCAAAATTTCCATCTTCATCAAAAAAGATAACTGTTGCTGCATCAATAAATTCATATCCTAAATAATTTGCCATGATGATACCATTTAAGTATTCACCACGTGATGCTGCGTAATCGCTTCCTGCTTTATTTTTAAAGTTTTCAGCAACCACTTTGAATTCTTCATCTAAAGAAAGCTTTAAATGTAAACCGTTAATGATAGAGTCATAACGATCTTTAATCTTCATTAACTCAACTCTGAAGTCTTCTCCTGCTTCTGCAAGGGCATAACATGCATAAAGCATATCTGTTACTTTTGTATCCTTTGCATTTCTTTTTCCAGGAGCACTAGGTACTACATACTTTCTCGATTCATCCGCACGGATAATATCTCCTACTTTTGTAAACTGTTCTGCGCTGGCAAGAGAACTTCCACCAAATTTTACTACCTTTACCATTTTCTTAATCCTCAATTCTTCCTACGATGCACGCGTATCTTAATAAATTCCTCGCGCTAACTCGTCAATGTATTCTACTTTATAGACAATTTCATCCGAATCCTCATCTAATTCCAAGATTCCATAGGAAGGTGGAATTCCATAAGGTGGACAGCCTATACTCCCCGGATTCATCATAATAACCCCATTATGATTCTGATAGAAAGCTTTGTGTGTATGACCGAACAAGGCTACATCTACTTCTTTTTCCATTGCTGCATACTGTAAATTTAAATAAGTCGATTTCACCTGGTAGGTATGTCCATGACAAATCAAAATTCGTTTTCCTTCTATTTCTAGAATACGCTCTGTCGAAGCCATTGTGCAATCGCAATTTCCCGGAACCGATTCCACTAGAATCTTTGGAAAATAGCCCTCTAAATCTTTTACATCTACAAGAACATCTCCTAAATGTAAAATCATATCCGGCTTTACTCGTTTCACCGCTTCTATCATATTGTCGACATATCCATGAGAATCACTCAACACTAAAATTTTCTTCATGGCGTTTATTCTAGCAAAAAAAATTGATGGTTGCAATAAAAAAATGAGATTAGCTTACGCTAATCTCTTCCACTGTTTGCTACATTTATAATATGAATAGAACATACAATTCTCTGCCTGGTCACATCTTGTTGGTGCATTTTCGATATTGCACTGGCAACTTACAATCGCTTCTGCTTTTCCTTTACAGCTACCTTTCATCATTACATCATCCAAAACTTCATCTGACATATTATCTCTCCTAACTCCATCTAATACAAAATTTTGTTTTCAACTGTTGTAATTATACAATATCTTGTATCAAAAGACCATATGTCAAAACTCACCAAATATTCTTCAATCTTTTGTAAAATTATTTACTTGACAAAAAAAGTACAAAAAAATAAGACATCCGCTGAATTTATTTTTTCGTTCAACAGATGCCCTATTATGATATTGTTTCAATTTCCAATGGACTGTACCTCTTGTCTTTCTTTTGTCTTTCTTTTGTCTTTCTTTTGTTTTTTCCGATTTCCTTCTTCTTTTGTTTACCTAAAT
>JAXJUI010000074.1:0-8196 GCA_036309165.1 Agathobacter sp.
GACAACAGGACTTGAACCTGCACATTTAACCGCTATAATCAGCATATTTTCAACGTTTTTTGTTTTTCATGACAAATTTTGTGACAAATTTTTTATTTTTTCTTATTCATATTATTCAATCATCCTTTGCTACTTTACATAACGATATGATGAATATTCCGGCAAATACACCAATCAGAAATCCTATTACAAATAATTTCATTATCATCTCCTTAGTTATAGAACAAAGCAGACAAGAAATTGTAACCAGCGATTCCGTCTGCTGTGAGATTTAGTTTCTTCTGCACTGCTATAACGTCTTTTCTGGTGGATTTTCCGTATTTACCATCAATATCATTAGCAGTGAAACTTTCACAAAGGATTTCCTTACAACGTCTCTGCACATATGATACAAGATTTCCTGTAGAACCTACTTTGTAACCCAATACGGTGTATTTTGCCTTTAATGCTATTTTCTTTCGCACATACTGCGTATTTGCTCCGTCTAATCCGTCTTCAACAAGCATCCTTCCTTTTGAATCTCTGTATCCATCCCTGTTTGCTGCTTTCTGGAAATTAAGGATGTTGATGTTCTTTGTCTGTACCACATTATCAGATGGAATACTTGGAAGATTAAAGTCCATAAAGAATTTATTCAAATCAACATTTCCACTGACACCTGGAATACGGCCTTTGGAAGTATACTGCCATACATCGGCAATGGCGTATTCATCTTCTGACATAGTGCTGTTATACCTAGCATACCAAACGTAGTATGTTCCTGCTTCCTGAGCAATTCTCTTTAAGTCGAAATAGTTTTTTGCATAATCTCTATTTGTGTATAGAACAGGAATATAACCTGCGTTTCTCACTTCTCTTAAAAATGCAATCGCCATATCTGTTGCAAGTTTCTTTGTAACATTGATACCTTTCTTCCTTGCGTAATTAACAGAATCGTATTCAAAATCGAAAGTGATAGGGCATTTGGACCAGTATTTTTTTGCATGAGCAATACAATATTGTGCTTCTGCCCGAGCCATAGCAACTGTATACGCATAGGAGAACCAGTACAGTAATACACTTACTCCAAGGTTAAAGCACGCTAATGCGTTACTCACGAATTTCTGATCAACATTGTTTTTGCCATAACCAACACGGATCCCGATACGATTATATCCGGCATCACGTACTTTTTTAACGTTTACATTACCATTGTGCTTAGAAATGTCAGGACCTTCATACAATATTTTTTTACTCATATTTTTCTCCTTTTGAATTTTATTTAATAATTATAATGTTTTTATTCAATTTAAACAGTAGTTTACAGAATATGAATAACAAATTACCTGTGATTAGAACTCTTGAAACTACGTTAACAGCTGTAAACGAATGGTCGTATATAGATTATCCAGATGGATTCAATAAAGATAACACTATTGTTATATCAGCAATGATCAAAAGTTATGGCGTTTGGGTTGGAGTGGTTCATAATGCAAATGGTGTTCTTGAAACAATGTTGCGCACAAATGGAGTTGCTATGGAAACTCAACATTCTGCATATCTGAATACACCTTGTAAAATTACCATCATGCGGTATGAAGAATAAATAATCATTTATACCTCCAACCAAATATTATATACAGTAAGTACTATTGAATATGAGCTGCTATGGACACAACTAGCTTTAATATATCCGGTAGAATTTAGACCACTAATATCTATTGTTTTCTCTAATATTCCAGTATTGGATAAAGTACTATATTTAACAACATAATTATCAATAAAATTCATGTCATTATTTATATCAGATGCTATTCCTATACCAGCAGTTCCAATTCCATTTTCTGTTCCAGACCAAGTTACTTGATATTTTACATGTAGTTTTGAAAATTTACTAAAATCAATTTCTTCATTGTAAATAAAGGCTGTATTAGAGTTTCCTTGTGCATCCTGATAAATTTTCTCATTTGAAATTGTCATCAGACACTGTGCGGAACTTGCTCCACTTTTCAAACTTAGCCAGTTATCTATATCATTCGAACCATTTGTGATGAAGATATCTCTTGTTTTTATATTCACATTTGCTAAAACTACATTTACCCAATTATCGTTAAAAAACGCCTGGATATAATCTGTTTCAGGGTCGTATCTAACATTTAAACTACTGTTTACCTCATCTATCGCTTTATAGATTTCGTTAACTTCCTTCGCCCCAAATTCAGTACCTTCTTGTGAATATACTGTCTTGTCTTCAAACGAAATATTTTCTGCTACAATGTTTCCATCAGAATCTACAATATTGTAAACTCGTTTTGTATTTACTGAAGTGTCAAGTATTTGATCTTTGTATTCTCTTGCCATTTTTTACACCTTTATTCCTTTCTGATTCCCAAGCACAAATGCCAACTTTGGAAGATTAGCTTTGTGAACTTGCAACTCGTTGTAAAGTATCAAACAAGCCATTTCTATGCGGTTATATTCGTCATACAATGGTACATTTCCGTTAGGTTTATACGTCTTTTTTTCGCCTATATTTTTTACATATGTTTCTAAATTTAACCTGTCTAATCCATCTTCAATATCGTTCATGTGACGAGCGTAAATTGGGCTTAAATTCCCCTTTTCTGTTTCCAATGATAATTCTGTCAACCTCGCCCATAAATCGTCTGCTAACGCCTTTAAATACGTTATATTACCTGTCACACGATTGTACGCTACATAATCAAAAGCATCTTCCGCATTCCAGTCCGTTTTCGGTTCAATCCAATTCGCCATGTTCAAGCCTCCTCAGGTTGTCCAAACAATTCAATATACTTTTCAACATTGTATTTGCCAAGATAATCCTTAGTGCTTTCTTCCGTTTTTGGTACTATTTCGCCTGTTGAGTAAAACATAAAAAAGTTTCCATTTGGAGTTTGATAAAGCACTCTTTTCGGCTTTTCTTCCATATGGATAATCGTTGCCGTTTCCGTATCATACAACAAGTTGTCAATTACTCTTTGCATAATCATCCTCCCATCATTTTTAATGCCCTACGCATGTCTAAATTGCCACTAAACGCTCCATTAAAAGAAAGTTCATGCTCCGTTATTTCCACTTGCAGATTACTCTTTACTTCACTTTCCATGTGGATAATATCAGAAGCATATATTCTAGGCTCTCCACGATATTTGACAGAATATGAAATATTGTTTCCGTAATAATTTCCAAGCCATTCCGCCAACAACTCTGCATGTTCTGTAGTGCTTATAAGCGGATTTTTTAAAACCTTTACATCGCCAACCGCATGAACTGCTTTTTCTACAAATACATTATCTTTTACTTCTTCCGGCTCGTTATCTTCATTGTTTGCAAATGAAAATACTTTAACTTTTACGGCCTTTGTTTTTCTTTCTTTCAATCCAATTGGATTTTCCATCATATTTCTTCTTGTAAGAACATAATCGGATAATTCTCCAAAACTAATTTTGTTTACAAGAACTCTGTTTAATGGATATCCTTTAGTGAATTCAAAAACCATCGCGTCAAAACTTACAAATTCATGCATTAGTGAATTATTTTGACTTAAATTTTTAAAAGTAACGCTTTCTACCAAAGAATCCGCTTTGTACGTGTGAATAATCATTTCAGATGGTGCATTTCCATCAAAATCAACATTCACCCCAAAATAGGTGTATGCAGCCGGCATCTGTATCGTCAACGTAGGATTTGTAGCAAATGTTCCTTCCTCATCTGCCACTTGCTCACTCACATAAGAGGTTTCCAAGTAACTTTCTCCCTCCGGCATGAAATACATCTTTCCATCAGCCTTAAGGAAATCTTTTGTCAAATCCGCATATACTACTTCACTACCTATAAGTATACTATCCGGATTGCTCCATTTTGTGTGTCCGTTTGTCGTTACTGCCAAATCGTCCGGGTCTAATACCGTAGCAAAATTTGCTTTAATAAGTATTCTTCCGTTTTCATTTTGACGGATAATGCATCTGCAAGCATTCGCCAATAACTGCAAGCATTCTTTGTGTTTACCTATAGGCATTGGATTTGTCAGAATTACATCATGCAAATAATCATCAATAAAATATTCGTCCGGTTGCAATCCTGCATCTGTAAATATGCTTTCTGCTTCTTCGTATGCGGTTCTTTGATAGATTTTAAACCCGAGACTATACTCGCCATCCATTTGAGACAAACGGTCTGTAGCTGTTAAAGAAACAATACCTTTTTGACTTTTCCAACTTTTCAAATAATTTGTCGCAATTTGATGCCATTCAACACGACCATCATTAAGTGTAATCCCAAAAGAAACTGTTACTTTTTGCATCGTTTCAAGATAATCAATGAATGAGTTATCATCATCCACATCGAACAGTCCTTTTTCATCATAAAAAGAAAATGTTGTGTTTTCGCTTGGGAGTTCTTCTGATATGGTAGACACATAATCCTTGTGCTTGAATGACTTGGTTTGATTGTTGGAGTATGACAAACCAACTCCCATCAAAACGCTATGCAGTCTAAATCTTTGTTGACCGCCTACCATAGACAATGGCCGGATAATAATATAATCCGTATCTCCCAACACGTCTAAAGTAAAAAATGTATCAGATGCATTTGTATAAGTCAGCAATTTTTCAGAAGTCTCAATTTCAAATTCCGTAGGATATGCAGAACCAAATACAAGTGTAATCCCTTTGATTGAATAAACTTCCGCAAAATCAATCCTAACAACACCCATGACATCAGATGTCACAATTCCGTTGTAATTCAACTGCATCAGTTCGTTATTTTCCGGCACAAAAAGTTTGCTTCCGTCTGCCTTATTGTAGTTTTCCTCAAGGGTTGCGTACTCAACACGACTTTGTGTCGCATTGAATACGTTTCCTTTACTCCAATATTCGAACTGTCCTCTTGCCTTGCCGTTTTCTTGTGCATCTTGGTTTATAATACCGATTCCAACAGAGATAAACGCTCTTTCTCTTCGATATTCGCTCATTGCTTTTTTGTAATCATTTGATACGTTTATCATTATTCGTCCCATCCACAATCAACAAGGTTAAATTTACAGATTTCAAATTCGTTATAGAAAAGTTGGTTAAACTGATTTACAGTAAGCGGTTTTCCGTTTGTATCTCCTGGGTACATGTGTAGTGTATGTCGTTTATTATCGTCCCCGGTAAATGTTACTAAAACAGTAAAAGGATCTAACGCCGATTTCATTTCTGCCCAAGACTCCGCGTCAAGCCCCGACCATTGCAGACCGTCTATTTTCCATATTCTTCTTCCAACTTTTTGTCCGACAAAAGCATTGTTAGCATTTCTTCCAGAATCTACTGATTGCGAAGTCGCTATTGTAAGTCCTTTGTCCGGAGGTGGGAATTTGACACCCTCAACAATTAAAAAATCATGACCATTCTTCATCTTTACTCACCCTACCGTAATCAAACTTGAATATCCAATTGACTGTTTACCTCTAATATTTGCTCTTGCTATATCCCTATCGCCAATAGTCAAATCCTTGTCGGCTGTCTCTCTTGTATTCTGTGCAATTTCAGAAAGCAATGCCATCATTTCTGCACTTGCTCCGGCTTCTTCTCTAACAATCTTTCTGATTAAGTCTTCCGGTGCCTCTAAGTTCATTCCGTGTCTCTGATCTCCAAGCATTGCCATGAATGGTGCGTTTGGTGGAATAACTGCTCCGGTGGCAAGATAAGGCACTTTCGGAATCGTTACTTTTGGCACATCTAAATGGAATGATTTCCCGCCAATTCCTGGAACCCAATCAGGAATATCAATAGAAAACGACAATGCATCTGCTAATCTGTGCTGAACGGTTTCAACGATTCCAAGAAAGAAATTTAAGATATCAACAATCTTATTCACAACACCTTTTACTATTACTGCGAATGATTCCCAAATTGCAGAAAACATTTTTTTGATTCCTTCCCATGCTTTCTGCCAATCTCCGGTGAATACACCTTTTAAGAAATCAATAAGTCCAGTAAACATTTCAATAAGTTTTTCTATGCGTAATGATATATATTCGAAGGTAGAAAATACCTTTTCGATTATGTATTCATCAAGTAAAGCAACAACAGGAAATACATGATCCATTATCCATTGCACAATAGGTTGCAACACGTTCTGCCAAAGGGCCGTCAATGCTTCTCCAATGGACTGAAATAATCCACCAAAGGATGATAAGATTGGTGCTATTCTGTTCTGTACAAACTCTGTAATTTTTTGAGTGATTAAAGTCAGAATAGGCGAAATATATTTGTCATATACTTCATTTATGATTTTGCCAACATCAGCAAACAATCCCTTGAGAAATCCTGTTATTGCGGAAAATCCAGACAACAAGTCTTGCAAAGAACTTTTAATCTCTTCTTTGCTATCAACAATTGGTTGAGTATACAAAGATGTAAGGTCCAAGGAGAATTTCGCAAATAATTCTGATATGCTCATGAATGCTTCTGCAAATACTCCTATAAGGTCTGCCGTAATCTGTTGAGCGTCTTCTCCTGCAAATACTTCAAATATGTCCGCAATAGCAACAAACCAATCCCCAACTTGCTCTGAAATCTCTGCTCTAATGTCAAACATTTCAATCAGATAGTCTTTTATTCTTCCGGTATTATCTTCTAAATACTTAGCAATGCCACCTATGATATTCGCTCCAACAGTCAAATAGATGGAAGCAATTGAACCGATAATCTTTCCGAGCGTTTTTACAATTTCGTTTACTAATTTGTTAAAACTTTTTGCGACATCTGCATCAAAAATATTGGAAAAACTTTTCTTTATACTATCTATGGAATCTCTAATTGTTTGGAATCTGCTTTCGAAATCTCCAAAACCATCAAAAAATCCTTGCTTGAATAATCCTGCAAGTTCCAACAAGCGTTCTTTTATTCTGTCAAGGACATCAGAAGTCTGCATCAACGCTTCATTTCCCGCAATTGCTTCTGATGGAATAATAGGCGAACCAATTCCTCCACCACTTGCAGAACCGCCGCCGGAATCTTGCGATACAATATTTAATTCATCAAGACCGCTTGTATAGCTTTTCTGTGCTTTTTCAGCCGCTTTCGTGGCTTCTTCAACATCACCGTAACCACTTGCTATATCTTCTAATGCCGCTCCCGGCGATCCACCACCAGAAGAACCCCTGCCGGTGATAAGCTGTGTAAATGAAATGAAACGAGAAGATAATTCCGCTAATTTTGCAACAATCTGGTTAATCACTTGCAAGAATGGAGTGAACACGTTTATAAGTGCTTGACCGATATTTGCCTTAAAGGAATCGAAATTCAGATTCAAGATTCTCGTTTGATTAGCCCAAGAATCCTGAGTTCTAATAAAATCACCGCTTGCAGCCGACAATTGGTCTTGCACAAATGCATATCTTAATGCAACTTTTTCCTGTTCCGTCATGGCTTGAGTTGTTTTACCGTATCCGTTAGCCATTGCATAAGAATCAAGCGCATTCTGCGTCATTACAACACCCAAGTCTTTTAATGTTTCCGTTTCTCCGCTAAACACGGATTTAAGCTTTGTGTATGCTTCATCCTGCGTAATGTTATAAAAAGATGCTACGTCACCAGCTAACTGCGTAAGTGCTGTTGCCATATCATACGATTCTGACTCGGCAAATCCAAACGCTTTAGCCATTGCCCCAAACGTTCCGGCATATCTTTTAGCCATTGTTTCAGATAAGCCGGCTGTTTCTGCCGCATTCTTGGCAAATTCATTTACTGCATCATTCATGGTAGAAAATGTTACGTCCACCACGTTCTGAACCTCTTGCAAGTCCGAACCCAACTCAATAGCTTTTTTTCCAAACTGAATTAATTTAGAAACTGCAAAAACACCGCCAATTACAACCCCTAATTTTGATATTGCACCCGATAAATTAGAAACCATATCTTTACTTGTTTTTTGGGATTGCGTGCCGATGCCTTTTATATGTTTATTTACTTTTTTTGTACCCTGTTTTGTATCTCTTTCAATTTCTGCCCAAGCTTTTTTAAATGCTTCTTGTTGGGTAAGACCTTGTTTTCTATAAATAGCGGCAATAGAAGCGGCTTTTGATTTTGCGGATTTTTCTGTATTAGATAAAATCTTCTGAATTTTTACAGAAGTTTCATCCATACTTTTTTCAATATTTTCACTTCCAGAATCAAATCCAGAAGTGTCCATTCGAGTATCTATATATAC
>JAXJUI010000075.1:0-6538 GCA_036309165.1 Agathobacter sp.
AACTCTGATGAGTTTATGGCAGAAGCATTTACCGAAGCACAAATAGGAGAAAACCAAACAGAATACTCCAAGCGTGTTATGGAAGTGCTTGATAAGTATTTTAGGAGGTAGCAAATATGTTAGATATGCCGTATTTTATGGAAAATGAGGATTGGTATGAATATGATTGGAAAAAAGAAAAATATATTCTTACTGATAAAGCATCAAAAGAAGCAAAAGAAAGTTATGAAAAATTTTATAACGAACTAGAAAAAGAATGGGAAAATTAATATGGAAAAAGTTGGTGGAAAAATAGAAATCGATCGTACGAGAGTTGAGATTGAAAGACTAAGAATTATCGGAGAAACAGAATTTAAAACAATTGATATTCACAGTATTTAATTAATTTATATTAACAAATAAATCCTACCACGAATAGGAGAATACAAATGGCAACAGAAATCATAGCAAGATTGAAGCGTAAAAACTGCATATTGACAGTATTAGTTGCGATTATGGGAGTGCTTTTAGTTCTGAAACGTAAGTAATTACTGTCGGAAAGGAAAAGCATGAATAATTGGCAATCATATAATCCTAATCCGGTTTCTGGACAACGTGTTGGGGATTGCACTGTCAGAGCGATTTCTAAGGCAACAGGTCAGGATTGGGAAACTACTTATGCCGGATTGTCTGCCTATGGATTTATGCTTTGCGATATGCCTAATGCTAATTGGGTATGGGGTGCATATCTGGAAGATAAAGGATATAAGCAATACATAGTAGACAGACACGGCAAACGCATTTATACAGTCAATGATTTCTGCCAAGACAATCCGACAGGCACATACATATTAGCCATTGATGGACACGTCGTTTGCGTGGAATCTGGAAGATATTTTGACAGTTGGGATAGTGGGCAGGAAATACCGATATACTATTGGACGAAATAAGGAGCAGAATAATGACAGCATACGAAATCTTTTTACTTGTAAGGGAAAATTTAGGGATTGGAGCAGTTGTTTTAATAGTTGTAATGAGTTTGATGGAATTTACAAAAATTAAAATCAATCCTTGGAGTGCTATTGGTAATGTATTCAATAGAGAACTTCGTGAAAAAATAGATGGACAAGGTGAACAGATTTCAGATTTGGCAGACAAAATAAATAATGTCGAAGAAAAAATAACAGATGTAAAAAAAGAAGTGACTGCAAGCGATGCCAAAGGGGCAAGATACCGTATTCTTCGTTTTGAGGATGAGATAAGGCACCAAGTATTGCACACAAAAGAGCATTACGACCAAATTATTGATGATATTAATACATACGAAACATTTTGCAAAGACAATGAATGGTTTGCCAATAATCAGGCACATTGGGCGATAGCAACCATAAGAGATAAATATGCTGAACATAACGTTGATAATTCGTTCTTATAGACGAGGTGTTAAATGAAAATATATGATTTCACAGTGCCGGAGCTTGATTACTTTCGGCAATATTGCAACTTTACAGACGAAGAACAGATATTATTTGATTACCGGTCAAAAAATATCCCTCTTGAAACGTGCGCTGAAATCATGAATGTGAGTATTTCTACAGCAAAACGAATTAGTAAGCGAGTAAACAATAAAATAATAAGAGTATGCTAGTACTTATATGATACTTTTTAGAATCTTTGACGAACTGTCAGAGGTTCTTTTTTTATGCCAAAATTTAAGTATAAAAAGAGTGGAGGGATTGCAATGCAAACATATCAGCCTATGACAAATTATGGAACTTATCAACCAATGCCACAGCCTTATGCGGATAGACTGACGCAGTTACAGAATCAGTATCAGCAAGCGGTTAATGTGCCACAGATACAGACAATACCGCAACCACAAGTCAACCAAGGCTTATTATGGGTGTCGGGGGAAATTGGTGCAAAATCATATCTTGTAGCACCTAACAGCACAGTTTTGTTAATGGATAGTGACGCACAGCGGTTTTATTTAAAGTCAGCAGACAATGCCGGTATGCCTAGCTTGAGAATATTTGAGTATACAGAAGTCACAAATTCCCCTACAACGTCCGTAAATGCCCCAAATTTTGACGAAAATGTTTTACACGATAAATTTGTAACCCGTGAAGAATACGAGGGCTTAAAAAGGCAATACGAATCAATCATGGAACGGCTCGACAGCATGGTTTCTAATACTGAATCGGTTGAATCGTCTGCCAAATCTAAATCAAGACGAGGAGGAAACGGAGATGAGCAATCCAATATTTAATGCCCTTGGTGGAAATATGATGCCGGGAAATAATATGCTTGCGCAGTTTCAACAATTTAGAAAGCAGATGCAAGGCAAAAACCCACATGAGGAAATAAACAAATTACTACAAAGCGGTGCTATCAGTCAGCAAGATCTTAATCAAGCACAACAAATGGCACAACAAATGCAATCATTATTTAGGCAATAACCGGGTGCACACGGTTTAAGCAAATAAATCATAATCGGAGGAAGATTATTATGGGAGAAAACGGATTATCAGCTTCTGATGTCGCTGTATTAAGTGGCAATTATGGAAGAAGCAACGACGGCGGTATGTTTGGCGGTAACGGAGACTGGGGGGCATGGATTATACTCTTTTTAATCTTTGGTTTATTCGGCAATGGTCGCGGATTTGGCGGTTTTGGTGGTGGCAATGGTGGCTCTTGCGGTTTGCCTTGTGCTACCCAGGCAGATGTAAGGGCGGCAGTAGATCAGCAGACACTTATATCTAAATTGGATCAGCAGACCTACGGTTTAGCAGACAGCACTTATGCTCTTAACAACACTATCACAAGTGGCTTCCACGGCGTAGACAATGCAATTTGCAACCTTGGTTACAATGTGCAGAGTGGATTCAACACATTAGGACATCAGATTTCTGATTGTTGTTGCCAAACTCAGAGAGCAATCGATGGTGTAAATTACAATATGGCTACACAGGCTTGCGATACTCGCAATGTAATCCAGTCAAGCACAAGAGACATTCTTGAAAGCAACAACGCAAACACAAGAGCAATTCTTGACTTCTTAACACAGGACAAGATTGCAACTCTGACAGCAGAAAATCAGAGTCTTAAGTTTCAGGCATCACAGACTGCACAGAACGCATTCATTACTGCAAACCAGGAAGCACAGACAGCAGAACTTATTCGCAGACTTGGCGCAGATTGTCCTGTTCCTGCTTATGTAGTTCAGCCACCTGTACAGGTGTCTTTCCCTACCAATTGTTGCGGCCAGTTTTCCGGCTATAACAATGGTTGTGGATGCGGTAACTTCTAACAACTGAATAATTCAGTATCTTTCCCTTAAATGGGAATGTATGACAGATTAAGTCATTATTACGCATTGAGGGTGGATTTGCCAAGTGCGGTCTGCCCTTTTTGCAGATTTGGAGGAAAATATTATGGCAGAATTTTTAGGCGTTGCATTACAAACAGTAGAGGAAAATGACAACGTATTATTTACAGAAGATGTTTTTTGCTCTGGTAGAGGTATCACACGCAGACCGGGTAGCGGAATTGTCCGTGTCAGCGGTAACGGTTCGCAGTGCCGTGCAAGATACCTTGTAGCATTTAGCGGAAACATTCAGATTCCCACTGGTGGAACCGTTGGCGAGATTTCCGTGGCGATTGCTATTGATGGAGAGCCTTTGGCATCCACACAGATGATTGTTACCCCTGCGGCAGTGGAGAACTTCTTTAACGTATCAGCACAGGCATACATTGATGTTCCTTGCGGATGTTGCGTAACTATCGCAGTTGAAAACACTTCCGACCAGGCAATCGAGGTACAGAATGCAAACCTTATTGTGGTTAGAGTAGCATAGGGGGTGTTGTTATGGAAAAAATGAAGAAACTTTGCGAACTGGTAGAAAAAGAACTGGAAAAAATCGCAGAAAAAGGCTTAACAACTTCCAACCTGGAAACCGCTTATAAGTTGGTGGATATTTACAAGGATTTGAAAAATACCGAGTATTGGGAAACCAAGGGCGAGTATTATGATACTGTTCTGATGGAAATGCAAGGCGGTTATTCAGAGCGTGATTATCCCATGATGGAAGATGATTATGCTATGCGTGGTCGCAAGCGTGACAGAATGGGTAGATACGCACGCAATGACGGTATGAGACATGATGACCGTATGCGCAGAGGTGGCAGACGTGATTATTCCATGAATGACGGTGGTTATTCTATGTATGACCGTTATATGGATGCTAAACAGTCTTATCGTTCCAATCAGTCAATGGATGGTAAACAGAAGTTAATGGAATCCTTAGAGGACTACATGGACGATTTCACAGAGAAAATCAAAGAGATGTCAAGGGATGCGGACAGTGCAGAAGAAAGAGAACTTATCAATAAGTTTATGAACAAATTGCAGAATATTAGATAAGAAAAAGGGGCGGTCATTTCGACTGCCCTAATCTTTTTGAATCAGTAGTTTTATTTGCTTTATTGTAGTATTCGGTTTTCTACCATTTAATAAGATTGCCTTCTTCGTCAACTTCTCTGATTCCATCACTCATTATTGTTACATTGGTTATGCGTCTAACGGCTTCTACACTATCATAATCAAACATAATCTTTGAACCCACGACAAGCTGTGATATCTCACAATTTTTGCCGCCATAGTGAAGCTCTTCTGGCTTGACAAACATTATATAAGGATACCCCTTTAACGATATTTGTAATTCTCCTGTCAACGAATACCCAATGCTTTCAACTGTTGTTTTTCTTCTTTCCATAATTTAATAAATCTCCTTTTTTATTTTTATTTTTTCCTTATTTTTTTATTGTTAATATTATATTATTTTATGTGTCCAATAATAAGGACAATAAAATACACGTTTCAAAAGTTTCTCCACCGTATAGCCGATATGGTCAGCTGTGAGATTATTCTTCGTACAAAGTTGCAAACCATTCGTTATTGACAAGTTCTATTGTTTCAATCCATGCATCCTGTAATCTTCTAAGCATTGAATTTGGTTGTGGTTCGTCACTTGTAAACTTTATAACCTTTCCATCATAAGTTTTTAAAGTGTAGTTTATTTTTCTTTCGTCATTTACATCTTTCTTGCACCATGTGACAAATCTCATTCTTCTTTTACTCATATCCCTTACCTATCCTTTCAAGTTGTTTATATAATAAACGCCAGCCCTTTAAGGCTTCTTTTTTCAACCTCTTCCTTAACCCTCTCTTTAACTTTATGCGGCTACGAATTTACGTCTACCCCGTGAGTGTATTTCGTCTGGGCGTTGTTGTTATCGTTTCTTAAACGACTGGTGTTTATTTCCTGTTCCTTATGATGTTATTATATAGTATATGGGAGCATATACCAATTGGCAGAATAACCAAAGATTCAAGCAAAAATTTGTGCATTCTGTATATGCACACATATACAAATATATGGTAACATATACCTAACAACAAACGAAAAGGAAGGTACAAAACATGAAAGCGGTAAAAGGTTCCACAAAGGAATCATACAGAGAATTAGCACCAATAGCGAAAGACTTTGAAACAATAGAAAAAGCAAGCGAATATTTAGCAAGCAAGTATAATCAAAGTAAAGAATATATGACTCGCTCGATATTAGACGACACAAATTGCGACGCAATTTTTTTTGATGATAACTCTGTTATTATCTTAGAATTTTAAAGCGCGATAATAGACAGGAGGGCGAAACAATGGGAGCAAAATATACAAGAGCACAGGCGGAAGCATCAAAACGTTATATTGCAGATTTGGACGAAATACGGATCCGAGTACCAAAAGGGAAAAAAGAAGAATACAAAGCCAAAGCAGAAGCCGAGGGAAAGTCACTGAACCAATACATTATTGATTGCATTGAAAGAGGGTAGAGAAATCTACTCTTTTTTTATTGCTTATTTCTGTAACGTGTACACAAATATAAATTATTTTAATGGTAAAATTGCATTGTGGATGATTTCTTTAATCTTTCATGCCCAGTGTACTTTTTGACATTTCTGGTACACCTCCTTTCCCCCACTAGCGGAAAGCTGATTAAAGAGCCGTCGCAAGGCTTGGTGGGATTTGCCCTGTAAAGGTGGGAAATTTCGTTGCACCCACGCGCCCAAGAGGTCAAAAGAGATTCAGCAGATGCGACGGCTGATTACAGGGCATAACTATTTTGGTTAAGTTTACAAGTCGGAATGTAGCTCAGATGGCGAGAGCACTATCAATGTGTCGGTGGTTCAAGTCCACTCATTCCGATTACCTTGACAGAGGTTTATCTGTCTAAATCCATTACTGTTGACGGACAGTTAAAAGAAAGCGTTTAGGAGGATATTTTATGCAGAACGTTATTGAAATCTTGAAATCTAACGGAATTGAGATTCCTGAGGACAAAGTAGCAACTATCAACAAGGCAGTAGCCGAGAATTACAAGACCGTTTCCGAAGTGGAAAAGAAAACTTCCAAGCTGGAAAGTGAGCGTGATTCTTGGAAGGAAAGAGCCGAAAACGCAGAGGAAACCTTGAAAGGTTTTGAGGGCAAGGATTTTGACAC
>JAXJUI010000076.1:0-2609 GCA_036309165.1 Agathobacter sp.
CGGAGCCTTTTCTGGCTCCGTTTTGCTTTTATAAAGTGGCAAACTCCGGTTATATCATAGTGTAAAAGGGACTCCAATACGGAATCCCTTAAATCTTACTTAAATAATGCTTCTTTAGCTTTCTTCTGTGCCTTTTCAAATGCTTTTAGAGCCTTCTCTTCCCGAGTTTGCCACTTACCTGCCGGATTTAATTTGAAAAAATATAGATTTTGCAAGGGTTTCCCTTGCTTTTTTTTGCACTTTATGGTATAATATATTAGTAGGTCTATAGGGCTATTTGAGGTGATTTTATGTATGTTGAATCTTTTATCAATAATGGAAAACCTTATCTCAGACTAGTGCAATCTGTCCGTGTTACTAAAGCTGATGGCAGAAAGGTCCCACAAAAAAAAGTTGTTTACAACATAGGACCTCTGGATCGTTTTGATGACGGACAGCCAGATTATGTTAAAAGATTAAAAAAGTCTTTTAAAGCCGGCAATCCACTGATTCCCGCTCTGCTACCTTACTGTTCTGCAGAAAAATCGGCCGATACCTATCATTTCTCCATTAAGGAAGGAAGTCCGGATTGCATTGGCCACCCTAAACTTTTTGGTCATTTACTCCTGGAGCGCATTCTTGAAGAACTCGGTTTGAACAACTTCTTTTCTTCTTATAAGGGATTTACTAAAATCAAGTACGATGTATATAGTTTTTTCAAACTACTGGTTTTCGGCAGATTTCTAAATCCGGCATCAAAAGCGGCTACTGTCAGACAAAATGACGAGTATTATGATCCCATCCTGAAAGATTTTAACCCCGATAATGTCTACGATACCCTCTCTTTTATTGCAGACAATAAAAATAAGATCATTCGCAGAATCAATACTAATCTCGTGAAAAAAGCCGGTCGATCTCCTGAGGTGATCTATTATGATGTGACAAACTTCTACTATGAGATTGAAGATGCAGATGATGATATACTGGATGAAGAAGGAAATATAATAGAAAAAGGCCGTAGAAAGTTTGGGGTTTGCAAAGAAGAAAGACATTTGCCGATCGTACAAATGGGCCTTTTTATGGATGATGACGGGATCCCTATTGCAATAGAATCATTTCCGGGAAATACGCTGGATCACCTGACACTCCGCCCCGCTATGAAAAATTCGATTGATGACCTGGAATTCTCCCGTTTTATCCTGATAGCTGATCGCGGCATCTGTAATTATATGAACTTACTTCACCTTCTGGATGCCGGTAATGGTTATATCGTTTCAAAAAGCCTTTTGAAGAGCACAAAGAAAGAACAGCAGTGGACCTATGATGATGGTGGTTATATAACAGTTAGTCCGGATTTCAAATACAAATCTCGAATTATAAGCCGAACTGTAAAGGATGAAAAGGGAAACTCTCGCAAGATCGAAGAGCAGGTAGTCGTTTACTGGAGCCGGAAGTTTGAAGAACGCAGCAAACGTGAGAACAAAAAATTCCTCGATTTCCTTCAGAAACTGGAAGAATCCCCTTCCAACTTTCGTATTACAGCTCTCCAGTCAAAATCATTACGAAAATTTATGAAAAAGGAGTACGTTAACACAAAGACCGGGGAGGCCATCGATTCATCCGACATCAAAGGATTCTTAGATTTTGATAAGATTGCTGAATATAAAAAAGGAATGGGATACTATCAGATTGTAACTTCGGAACTTACCATGGAACCTCAGGCAGTCATCGATAAGTACCACGGTCTGACACAGATTGAAGACCAGTTCCGAGTAATGAAAGGTGATCTTGAAACCCGTCCTCTCTACGTCAGAACTCCGGATCACATCGATGCCCACCTCCTGATCTGCCTGGTAGCACTTATCCTGATGCGCATCATCCAAAAAAGAATCCGCGATTATGGCGAAATATCCAGAAAAGATGTGTATTGGAACATCGGAATGAGCGGAGATCGTATTCAAAAAGCGCTTAATAAATGGAAAGTAGATACACTTCCAGGTGATTTATACAGATTTATGGATGCAGATGATCCCGACTTGGCAATGATTCTTCGTGCTTTCGGGATAGAAATCCCTCCGAAATTGTATCGAAGAGCAGAACTTAGAAGTATAAAAGCAAAGACGAAGATTTTCATGTAGGGCCATAAAGGTAGGTATATATTCTCAAAAATCCAACGCACTGTATTTACACAACAAATTTAATGTTCATCAAAGAAACGGAGCCTTTTCTGGCTCCGTTTTGCTTTTATAAAGTGGCAAACTCCGGTAATATCATATAGCTTAGTGATTTTCAAGAGGCTTTTGTAAAAATTATAACAAATTATAACGAATTCCAGGGCAAAGTATGTTATTATGAGTAGAATCAATTCATATGTAAAGAACGAGGACGTTATGAAATATTTACTTTGCGGGATTAATGCGAAATATATACATTCCAATTTGGCAGTATACTCACTGAAAAAGTATGCGGATCTAAGAGGGCCGGAGTCTGCCCAGATTCAGATTACCGAGTACACGATTAATCATTATGTGGATGATATTCTGCGCGGCCTTTATCTGGAAAAGGCAGATGTCCTGATCTTCTCCTGTTATATCTGGAACATACGTTATGTGAAGGAGCTCTGTCGGGAG
>JAXJUI010000077.1:0-20896 GCA_036309165.1 Agathobacter sp.
ATGCAGTTTTAGATAGACTGCTTCATCATTCACAAATAGTTTCAATAAAAGGTCCGTCATATCGACTTAAAGAAAAGCGGTCCTTCTTGGAAACACAAGCTGAGGAATAAAGCATAGGAAAATGTACATTTTTATTTTCCACTTTTTGAGCATTTTTATATTGACATTTACAATTATGTCTTTATTAGAAAAGAAACATGCCAAATATCTATGGTATATCAACCGATTATTTCAAAGCGATGTTATGGAAATGTATTTCTTTTTTTTAATGCAATGATTCGAGAAACGACATTTGCTAATGGTGAAGATACCTCTGTTCTTGTTGACTTTTTACAACAACTACAGAAAATGGAGAACTTTTCTATTGAGGAGATAGAAGAATTTATATCAAAAGCAAGAGAGAAACTTATTCAAGAGGAAAAAGAAAACATAACGGTTGCTTCAAAGGAAAAATTTGGAAATGTAATTAAGCATACGCTTTATTACAATGATTCTGCGCAAGAGGCAGAGAAAAAGTATCTAAAAAGTGTAAAGACGCAAAAGATAATTGTTCTTTTGATTATGCTTCCTTTAATGATTTTTTCTCTATACGCAAAATTTAATTATCATCCATTCGTTTTTTTCTGTATATGGACACTTTTATGGATTATTTTAATTGTACATAAAGCTGTTCAAGTAAAAGTACTCAATGATTTGTTACAAATTTTGTGCACTGATTGCGAACCAGTGAAAATGTGCGAGGTGTTGTCACTTCTTATTCTTCATGATTATGCGAGAAAATCAAAAAGCGGATTAATGTTATATCGTGCAGCGTCATTATTGTACATACCAGATCGTTTAGAAGAGGGCTTTTTGAATTTGCAGTCAGTTCATTTTAAGAAAAAATCAGTACGTTCAGAAGGAATGCGTATTTATGTAAAGGCACTTTATGGTTTCTATTTGAAGGATAGAAAATTGTTTAATATGGCAAAAAGTGAGCTTTTGGGATTTCCAATGTTGGCGGGGAAAAAAGTATATACGGATAGAACGTATCAGGATATGTGTCAAAATTTAGTGATTAAGGAATCTATGTGGGATGGAAAGTATGAGGAAGTGAGAGAAATGCTTATACAGCGTCTTTCTTCTGAAAAGAATATTATAGGTCGTGTTTGTGCAAGTATGGAACTTGCTGAATTGGATATGAAACGGGGAGAATATAATAGTGCGAAAAACCATTTATTGTTTGTGATAACATATGGTAGTAGAATGCCTCTTGTGAGAAAGGCAATAGAGATGATGGAATATGTGAAAGAAAATCATAGTGTAAAAAATTAAGAAAATATAAAGAATGATTTAATAAATCGTTTGTTGACACAGACAAAATCACTAAACTATAATTTCGATTAGATGATTTAAAAATAGACAGGGGAATCCGTGTTTTGAAAGGGTAAAATATGACAGCATTGGAATTACAGAAAGTATATGTAAGATTGGGGAATTTTATACTAAGAGACATCAATTTTTCCTTGGAAGAAGGAGAAGTGGTAGCATTAACAGGTAGAAGCGGTGCGGGGAAGACAACGCTTATTAGTGTTGTAGGAAATGCATTGCAGCAGGATGTTGGAGTTATTCGATACTTCGAAAAAGAGATGTACGAAGATGAAGTTGAAATACGAAAGAATATGTCAGTAATCTTTGGTTCTCCTCATTGTAATATGGAAATGAGGGCAATTCGAATGGCGAAAGAAATCAATAAGTTTGAGAAATCCTTTGATTTAGATGCTTTTCGTAGCTGTTTGAATTATTTCGAATTAGATGAGAATAGCAGAATAAAACATTTTTCTACAGGGATGCAAAAGAAATATATGTTGAGTCTGGCTCTTTCACGGAAACCAAAACTCCTTGTAATGGATGAATTATCTAGTGGTTTAGACGAACAATCGAGAAATGAAGCATGGGATTTGATAAAAAATTATCAACAGAAACATGGGCTTACGGTTTTGTTTTCGAGTCATTACCCACAAGAAGTAAAGCTTTATGCAAATCGGGAGTTTAGACTTGAGAATGGAGGTTTACAATGCGTAAATATTTAAGAATCTCCATGAAAACAGATACATTACCAGTTTATCTGATTTTGGCAGGTTTTTTAGCCTTTTATGTGATGTTCTTTTTGAATATCTTTGTTGGAGGAATGGGGGGAGTCCCTTCGTTTATTTCCATGTTTCTAGTGTTCTATTTACTTCGTTCAGTTGTGGCATCTGGGAAAAGGATTGGACATCAGCTTGCAATTTCGAGCAAAACAGAAGTAACACTTATCTTCTTAAATTATACCATTGGATATCTGATTCTATGGATTGGAACAAAATTGTTTTTGATGATTTCGCACATAAATGGGTGGGGAAATATCAAAGGGCTTGCGCCTGCGAGATATCTTGAACTAATATATGGAACAACAATGTTAGAGCGTTGGGCATATATGTTTGCAGGTATTTTAATGTTTGCTTTTATTGGCTCATTGTTTCCATTAATTATGATTCGTAAAAAAAATCGTTGGCTTACATATTTATTTGCCGATTGTGTATTCTTCATGGGAATTTGTGTTTTAATCCAAAGTATTTGTAAAATATTTATCGAGGATGTGAAGGAAGAAAGAGCACGTTGTGTACTTGATTACATGCTTCTTTGCGAGATCCCAAAGACATGGCAGAGTGTGATGTATGTGTTAGCAATTGTTGTGTTTACATTTGTGATTTTGTTTGTTTCTTATCAGATTGGTATTAAGGAATATGGACCAAAACCTGGAACTCTTGTGGTGGATGAAAAGAAATTTTTGCCGGTTGATTCCCAAAAACAAAAAAGAAGAATTATTGCAGGGGCTCTTTGTTTAGTTGTCTTGGTTGGTAGCGTTTCAATTTATATGTTTGTTCCAGACAAAAATGATAAGAAACCATATCAAAAAGTAGCAGATTGTTTAACGGAGGACTCGGCACATGGTCCGATGATTTATCAGGATGCATTCTATGTTCCGATTTCGGAAGATTTGAATTTATATGAAACAGAAAAAGCATACGGTTACATTGGGTATAAAGGTGAAAAATGTGATAGTCGGTTTTATGAACTTGTTATTGCAAATTTACTTTATCAAATGGAATCAGATGATACTTATGTACAAATGTATGGGGCAGACAAAATCTCGTATAAAAAATTGTCTGTTGTCGAGGAAGAAGATGCCTGGAACCAGGATTCCATCTTTTTGTTATGGGATGAAGAATGGGTTGGACAGGCGTCCTACACGGCGGAACCAACGGGGTATTCGGTTTGTGAAACGAATTTCATTCTTGGTTTAGAGCAAAAATTTGGTAAAGTTACTTATAGCGCTGATGCTTTCTCGGATTATGATGCATACTTTACAATTCGCGGATACAAGGATTTAAAAGATGCAATTGAAGAAGATTACGAACTTGGCGACTGGGTTGGATGTATTTTGGTAAAAGATAATAATTTTTATTATGGTAATTACGATAACCAGATTTCAGGCGTTTTATTACAACAACTTTTGGATATTCTTGGTGGAAATGAAAAATAATTGAAATTATTTAAAAAATTTAAAAAATAAAAAAGGAAAAGAGCAGTGAGTGCAGAATTATTATTTTGTAAGCTGTTCTTTTTTTGTGTTTTTAAAGAAAGATAAGGAGCAAACAAATGACAATACGCGAGCAAATTGAGCAGATGGAACGTGAAAATTTAAGTCCTTTTGCATGTTTAAGTGAAAACTCAAAAGGTAGAGATGTCGAAGAAGCACAGTGCGATATTCGTCCGGTTTTTCAGCGTGATAGAGACCGCATTTTACATAGTAAATCTTTTCGCAGATTAAAGAATAAAACACAGGTGTTTTTGACTCCAAAAGGAGATCATTATCGTACTCGTATGTCTCATACGTTAGAGGTTTCCCAAAATGCGAGAACGATTGCAAAAGCACTTCGATTAAATGAGGATTTGGTAGAAGCAATTGCGCTTGGTCATGACTTGGGACATACTCCATTTGGACATGCTGGCGAGCACATTTTGAATAAGATTTATGAGGGTGGATTTAAACACAATGAGCAAAGTGTGCGTATTGTGGAGAAATTAGAAAAAGATGGTGAAGGGTTAAATTTAACATGGGAAGTTCGTGATGGAATCCTAAATCATCAGACAGGAACTATGCCTCATACATTAGAGGGAAAGATTGTACGTTTTTCAGATAAAATTGCATATATTAATGCAGATTTTGATGATGCAATTCGGGCTCAGCTTTTGAGTGAGGATGATATTCCGCTTGAAATTCGAAAGGTGTTAGGCTTTGATACACGTTCAAGACTTGATTATTTAATTCATGATATTATCAGTAATAGCAGAGACAAAGATGACATTGTGATGTCTGAAGAAACGGCTCAGGCGATGACTGATCTTCGCAAATTTATGTTTACGAATTTGTATAAAAATCCTGTGGCAAAAAGTGAGGAAGTAAAGGCAAAAATCATGATTGAGCAAATGTTTTATTTTTACATGGAAAATGTAGAACTTTTGCCAGATAAACTTCTTGCAATGCTAGAAGCAGGAGAGGAAAAAGGCCGTGTGGTTTGTGATTATATTGCAGGAATGACAGATCAGTATGCGGTTTCCAAGTTTACGGAATACTTTATTCCAGAGGCTTGGCAGGTAGATGGATATTAATGAGGAGGAAAACATGCCGATTTATTCCGATGAGTTAATTGAAGAAGTACGCTCACGAAATGATATCGTGGATATTATCGGTGGATATGTACGTCTTCAAAAGAAAGGAAGTACTTATTTTGGTCTTTGTCCTTTCCACAATGAAAAGACGGGATCGTTTTCTGTATCGCCAAATAAGCAGATGTATTATTGCTTTGGATGCGGTGCCGGTGGAAATGTATTTACTTTCTTAATGCAATATGAAAATTTTACATTCGGGGAAGCAATGCAGACTTTGGCGGATCGAGTTGGAATTGATTTGCCACAGCAGGAAATGTCAGCGGCACAAAAAAGAGAAGCCGATGAACGTACCCGATTGTTAGAAATTAATAAAGAAGCTGCCAAATATTTTTATACCTTACTTCGTGGTGAACGAGGAAAGAAAGCGCTTGATTATTTTCGGAATCGTATGCTTTCGGATGAAACGATGCAAAAGTTTGGACTTGGATATTCAGACCAGTATAGCGATGATTTGTATCGATATTTAAAGGGCAAAGGCTATGATGATGCAATTTTAAAAAAATCTGGTCTTATTACCATGGATGAAGTAAGAGGTGGGCATGATAAATTTTGGAATCGTGCTATGTTCCCTATTATGGATGTTCGAAATCGAGTAATTGGTTTTGGAGGTCGAGTGATGGGAGATGGAGAGCCAAAGTATTTAAACTCTCCAGAAACAAAAATATTTGATAAGAGCCGTAATCTTTACGGACTTAATATTGCGCGTTCCACAAGAAAAGATTTTCTTTTGTTGTGTGAAGGATATATGGATGTTATCGCATTACATCAAGCTGGTTTTGATAATGCGGTCGCATCGCTTGGTACTGCGCTTACAAGTGGACATGCCAATTTGTTAAAGCGTTATACCAAAGAGGTCTACTTGACCTACGATAGTGATGGTGCTGGTGTAAAAGCCGCCCTGCGTGCAATTCCTATTTTGAAAGAAGTGGGAATTGTAACGAAAGTCGTAAATATGCAACCCTATAAAGATCCAGATGAATTTATCAAAAATCTTGGAGCTAAGGAATATCAAAAGCGCATTGACGAAGCAGAAAACAGTTTTATGTTTGAAATTCGTATAATGAAGCAAAACTATGATATGAATGATCCAGAATCCAAAACTGCATTTTATAATGAAATTGCAGACAAGCTTCTCTTGTTTGAAGAGGAACTTGAGCGTGATAATTATTTGGAGGCAGTTGCTTCGACTTATCAAATCGGATTTGAAAACCTGCGTAAGCATGTGCTAAACCGTGCAACAAAAGGTGGAATTGTAAAAAAACGTGAACCGCTAAAAAGCGGTATTCATGAGAATAAGAAAAAAGAAGATGGAATGAAGCAGTCACAAAAGCTTCTTCTGACATGGCTCATAGAAGATACCAGACTTTTTGCAAAGGTAAAAAAATATATCACGCCAGATGATTTCACAGAAGAGCTTTTTCACAGAGCGGCACAGGTCGTGTTTTCACAGTTTGAGGAAAATGGAAGCGTAAATCCGGCACAAATCTGCAGTATGTTCCAAAATGAAGAGGAGCAAAGAGAAATTGCAGGACTATTTAATGCCAAGATTCATGAGGTGGAAACCAAAACGGATATGGAGAAGGCGTTAAAAGAAACCATTATCCGTATTAAGCAAAACAGTATTAACTATCGTTCAGAGCATATGGATCCAACGGATTTAAATGGGCTTATGAAGGTAGTGGAAGACAAGCGTGCATTAGAGCAACTAGAAAAATTACAAATAACCATAGAATAAGAGGACAAAAAAATGGCTAAGAAAAAAGAAGAAGTAGTAGTAGAAACAGATGAAATGAAAGCAAAATTCCAGGAAAAATTACAGGAACTTTTAGCAATCGGTAAAAAGAAAAAGAACATTTTGGAATATCAGGAAATCGTTGATCATTTCAAAGAGTTAAGTATCGATGTTGAAAAACTTGAAATGGTGCTTGAATATTTAGAGCATAGTGGAATTGATGTCTTAAAAATTAGTGAAGTAGACGACGATGATGTAGATGATGATATCATTCTTTCAGAAGAAGATGATGTTGAAGTTGAAAAAATCGACCTTTCTGTTCCAGATGGTATTTCTGTAGAAGATCCAGTTCGTATGTATTTGAAAGAAATCGGTAAAGTACCTCTTCTTTCAGCTGAAGAAGAAATTGAATTGGCACAGAAGATGGAAGCGGGTGCGGTTGCACAGGAAAAAATCCATATTTTAAAAGAACGTATGGAAGATGCTTCTGAGGAAGAAAAAGAAGAATTAAGAGCAGAGATTAAAACACTTCAGTTAGAAGTAGACCACGGTGCTGATGCAAAAAAACGTCTTGCAGAAGCAAATCTTCGATTAGTAGTTTCGATTGCAAAACGTTATGTTGGTCGTGGTATGTTATTCCTTGATTTGATTCAGGAAGGGAATCTTGGTTTGATTAAAGCGGTTGAAAAATTTGATTACCGTAAAGGATATAAATTTTCTACTTATGCTACATGGTGGATTCGTCAGGCGATTACAAGAGCGATTGCCGATCAGGCTAGAACCATTCGTATTCCAGTACATATGGTAGAAACCATTAATAAACTCATCCGTGTTTCAAGACAGCTTCTTCAGGAACTTGGTCGTGAACCATCTCCGGAAGAAATTGCAGAGGAAATGGGAATGCCAGTAGAACGTGTACGTGAAATTTTGAAAATTTCTCAGGAACCGGTATCACTTGAAACTCCTATCGGTGAGGAAGAAGATTCACATCTTGGTGATTTCATTCGTGATGAAAATGTACCTGTTCCAGCGGATGCGGCGGCATTTACATTATTAAAAGAACAGTTAGAGGAAGTACTTGGAACTTTAACAGAACGTGAACAAAAAGTTCTTACTCTTCGCTTTGGTTTAGAAGATGGAAGAGCTCGTACACTTGAAGAAGTTGGTAAAGAATTCAACGTTACGCGTGAACGTATTCGTCAGATTGAAGCAAAAGCACTTCGTAAGCTTCGTCATCCAAGTAGAAGTCGTAAGTTAAAGGATTATTTAGAGTAAGATGATTAAACTATCAAAGAGGATGAAGGCAGTGGCGTCTATGGTAACAGAGGGGAATGTCCTTGCAGACATTGGAACTGACCATGGACATGTACCAATTGCCTTAGTACAAAGGGAGAAGATTCCAAGAGCTATCGCAATGGATGTAAATCAAGGACCTTTACAAAGAGCCAAAGATAACATTGCAATGTGTGGGCTTGAGGATGTAATTGAAACAAGATTATCGGATGGAGTTATGAAACTTGAACCTAATGAGGCAGAGACAATTCTTATTGCCGGAATGGGTGGAGAGTTAGTTATGCGCATTCTTGCAGCGGGGGAAGCTGTATGTGAAAGCGCAAAAGAGTTGGTGTTACAGCCACAATCAGATATACAAAAAGTGCGCAAATTTCTCCGCGAGAATAATTATAAAATCGTGGATGAGGATATGATATTTGAAGATGGAAAATATTATCCAATGATGCGCGCTATCCCGGTAGAAGATAATTCATGCTGGGATCGTATGAAACCAGAGGTGTTAAAAGCATGTGATATTTATGGACCAATTCTTCTTAAGAATGGTCATCCTGTTTTACGTAAGTTTTTAGTAAAGCAGCATAGACAAATGGTTAGCATTATTGCGACACTCGAGCAGCAGACACCATCAGAAAAAATTATTGAACGTATTGGAATGATAAAGGAACAGATTGAATACAATGAATCTGCATATACAATTTTGGGGGCGATAAAGGATGCAGGAATTTGAGTTAACAATTGATTTGCCAAATGGCGAAACAGAAGATGTAGTAGTCCCAGAAGGAACTACGATACTAGAGTTGGCAAAAGAATATGAAGCACAATTTGATAACAAAATTGTGCTTGCAAAAGTAAATGGAAAACTCCGTGAGTTAAATAAAAAAGTAAAGAAATCAGGAACTATTTCTTTTTTGACACTTGATGATCGTGATGGAACAAGAGCATATCGAAGAAGTGTGACGATTTTGCTACAAAAAGCCATTTACAAATTATGGAAAAACGAAGTACATGTGAAAGTGTGTTATTCACTTGGGGAAGGTTATTATTGTGAACTTTTTGGAAGTGATGTAACACCAGAGGTGTTAGAACAGATTTCTACATGTATGAAAGAGTATGTGGAAAAAAATTTTCCAATTGAGAAAAAGAGTGTAAAGACAGAAGATGCTGAGGAACTTTTTGAAAAATTTGGTATGCATGACAAAGCTCGGTTGCTTCATTACAGAAGAAGTTCTCGTGTGAATTTATATTGTCTAGATGGAATGGTAGATTATTTTTATGGATATATGCTTCCATCAACCGGATATTTGTCAGCTTTTAGTTTGGAACCATATGGAAAAGGATTTGTACTTCTTTTCCCAAAACGCGGTGAAAAAGAGGTGGCTAGTTTACAGACTTCTTCCAAATTACACCAGACGCTCAATAAATCAAAGGTATGGAGTAATCTTCTTGAAGTGGGAAGCATTGGGGCTTTAAATGATGCCATTTCCGAAGGAAGAGGAGAAGAGATTATTCTTTTACAAGAGTCTTTGATGGAACAAAATATCGGACAGCTTGCATCTTTGATTGCAGAGCGAAAAGATGTAAAATTTGTCATGATTGCAGGACCATCATCTTCTGGAAAGACAACATTTTCAAATCGTTTGTCCATACAGCTTGCAGCACAAGGTCTAAGGCCACATCCAATTGGGTTAGATGATTACTATATTGACCGTAGCATTTGTCCAAGAGATGCAAATGGTGAACTTGATTTAGAGTGTCTTGAAGCAATTGATGTAGAAAAATTTAATGAAGATATGACTCGCTTATTAGCTGGGGAAGAAATTGAGATGCCATCTTTTAATTTCAAGACAGGAAAAAGAGAGTATCGTGGAAAACGATTAAAACTTTCTTCAAATGATATACTTGTAATTGAAGGAATTCATGGATTAAATCCAAAACTTTCTTATTCTTTACCAGACGAGAGTAAGTTCCGAATCTACATTTCCGCACTTACCCAGCTTAACATTGATGAGCACAATCCACTTCCAACAACGGATGGCCGTTTACTTCGCCGTATTGTGCGCGATGCAAGAACACGAGGAACAAGTGCGCAGCAGACAATTGCAATGTGGAGCTCTGTACGTCGTGGAGAGGAAAAATATATTTTCCCATTCCAGGATAGTGCAGATGTGATGTTTAATTCTGCGCTTGTGTATGAGATTGCTGTATTAAAAATCTATGCGGAACCATTGTTGTTCCAGATTCCAAAGGATGCAGAAGAGTATTTAGAAGCAAAGCGTTTGCTTAAATTTTTGGATTACTTTTTGCCACTTCCAACTGAAGGAATCGCACAAAATTCATTGGTACGTGAATTTATCGGGGGCTCATGCTTTAACGTATAATATAAAGAAAACACAGATTATGAGAAAAACATAATCTGTGTTTTTTTTATCTTCATGCATACGTAAAGCGATAAGCCGGGTTATGTCGTGGGTGATCATCTATCTAGAACGTCTGTTACCAAACGTTTCAAGCGACCTACCTAAAGCTAGCGGGCCACGTCAAAGCTTTGTTTCGGTCTTGCTTCGAATGGGGTTTACATGTGCCCTCTCTGTTACCAGCGAGGCGGTAGTCTCTTACACTGCCATTCCACCCTTACCAGATAAATCTGGCGGTATATTTCTGTTGCACTTTCCTTAGAGTTTCCTCCACCGGCCGTTAACCGGCATCCTGCCCTATGAAGCCCGGACTTTCCTCACCTGCGGTCTTTCGACACTTGCAGCCGCGATCACCTGCCTTACATATGCTTAACTAATATACCAACAGATTTGAAAAAAATCAATATTTCTAAAGAAAATGTGAAATGTTTCTGAAAAGATGATAGGTTGGTTGACGACCAAATCATTGCTCGTTAAGATGTAAGAAGACAAAAGCAAAATGTGAGGGAAAAAGGATGAGAGAAAAGTTTTATCGTTTTATGGCAGGAAGAAATGGAATGGATGCACTTGCGAAAGCAGAGAACACATTAATCTTAATTTTGCTTATTATCTCAATTTTTACAAGATTACCATTTTTATATCCACTTGCTATTTTACTCATGGTTCACATGTATTTTCGTGTGTTTTCAAAAAATACGGCAAAGAGATATCAGGAAAATCAGACCTATGTTAATTTTCGCTATCGCGTGATTACAAAAATGCATAAGATGAAAAAAGAGTTTGCAGACCGTAAGGTTTATCGCTTTTATCGTTGTCCAATGTGCAAACAAAAAGTACGTGTTCCAAAAGGACGAGGACGTATTGCAATTACTTGTCCAAAATGCCGTGAGGAATTTATTAGAAAAAGTTGATAGGACAAGAGAGATATGTTTGGTTACATCAATGTAAATCGAGAAGAATTAAGTGAAGAGAATATTAGAATTTATCAGTCTTATTATTGTGGACTATGTCAAAATCTTCGCAGGAATTGCGGAAAAAAGGGGCAGATGCTTCTTAGTTATGATATGACTTTTCTTGTGGTATTGTTGACCGGACTTTATGAACCAAAGACAAATACGAGCGAATTTATTTGTCCGGTTCATCCATTTAAAAAGAGAAAAGAAAGTTCCAATGAAATTTCTGATTATGCGGCTAAGATGAACATCATCTTGGCTTATCATAATTGTGAAGACGACTGGAAAGACGAAAAAGATCATATAAAGCATACCCTTGCGAATTGGATTAAAAAGGATTATGATGCTATCGCAAAAGATTATCCAAGACAGGTGCATGCAGTAGAAAAATATATTTTAGATTTGGCAGAATATGAAAAGGCTGGAGAAACAAACATTGACTTGGTGGCAGGGCTTACCGGAGAAATGCTAGGCGAGTTGTTTGCATGGAAAGAAGATGAATGGTATAACGAGTTAAAGACATTAGGATTTTATATGGGAAAATTCATTTATCTTATGGATGCGTATGAAGATTTGGAGAAAGATGAAGAGCGCAATCGTTATAATCCGCTTCGTACTTTGCGCGTGGAACATCCACAGGATTTTGAAACGTTATGTCGTCTTATGATGACAAGTATGATGTCAGAATGTGCAAAGTCATTCGAGCGTTTGCCAATTCTTTTACATGCAGATTTGTTACGAAATGTTTTATACTCGGGTGTATGGTCAAAATATGAATATATCCAATTAAAAAAGAAAAAGAGGGAAAAGAAATGATAGACCCATATCAGGTGCTTGGTGTATCAAGAAGTGCCTCAGATGATGAAATAAAAAAAGCATATAGAAATTTGAGTCGTAGATATCATCCGGATGCGAATGTAAATAATCCAAATAAAGCACAGGCAGAAGAAAAATTTAAACAGGTGCAACAGGCTTATGATCAGATTATGAAAGAAAAGCAGGGGGGATATCAAGGTGGATATCAGGGCGGTTACCAGGGTGGTTACCAGAGAAGATACGAGTATCGAAGAACAGATTCTTCGGCACAAGAAGATATTAAGCTTCAGGCGGCTGCAAACTATATTCGAAGCCAGCACTTTATGGAAGCACTCAATGTATTAAATAGTATTCCACAAACGGAAAGAACAGGTCGTTGGTATTATTATAGTGCGATGACACAAGAAGGGTTAGGAAATAGAGCAACAGCAATTGAACAAATAAGACAGGCTGTTGCATATGAACCAAGTAATACGCAGTATCGTCAGTTTCAGCAATATCTTGAATATGGTGGAAACTGGTATGCAGAAATGGGAAGCGGTTACTCACGTCCATATTCCGGAGTTGGAAGTTTTTGTTGGAAATTATTTTGGTTGCAATTACTTTGCTCTTGCTGTTGCAGAATTTAGCAAGAGCAAACTATTGCATATAAATAAATTACATATTATCAAGCAAATCGTCCACGTCATCCACACTGTGCGCGCTGATATCCTGCATATGCATAGTACGACGTTTAAGGCGAGCTTCCTCAGAAGCTTTTAATAAATATGATTTAATTTCTTTCGCATGTTTTACATGTGTAATTACAAGTTCGGGAGTTGTAATATCACCTGTATAGCATGTAATAGTAGATAAACCAAAAATTCTCTCAAAGAAAGAAGTAGTAAGTTTAACATCCTGAATTTTGTACATATAACAATCATTTTCAGTAGTACTTAAAAATCCCTGGTTTACAGTAACCAGAGTAGGTGTGATGGTGTATTTTGTGAATGTGAAAGGTAGTGCAAAAAATACCCAGCGCTTTCTTTCCGTAAACATAATGCCATCGTCATCATCAATGATTCCATTTTTATTCATATCTTCGTTCATATCAAATCTCCTTTCAATTCTATTGTAGCTGATTTGCAAAGAAATTCAAGGAAAAATCTACCACGAAGCAGTGTAAAAATATACAAAAAAATGCATAAATATTTTCGTTGAAATTCGACCATGAGTGTTATATTATAGAAAAAATGCGTAAAATTGAAGGAGGAGAAAATGAGACATTTAATGAGTCCTTTGGATTTTTCGGTTGATGAGCTTTCGGTTCTTTTGGATCTGGCAAATGACATCGAAAACAACCCAGAAAAGTATGCTCACGCATGTGAGGGGAAAAAGCTTGCGACATGTTTTTATGAACCAAGTACAAGAACAAGATTGAGTTTTGAAGCTGCCATGTTAAATCTTGGTGGTTCTGTTTTAGGTTTTCACAGTGCTGATTCATCTTCAGCAGCAAAAGGTGAAAGTGTTTCTGATACGATTCGAGTTATTTCTTGCTATGCAGATATTTGTGCTATGCGTCATCCAAAAGAAGGTTCCGCATTAGTAGCATCTCAAAAATCAACAATTCCAGTTATCAATGCAGGTGATGGTGGACATCAGCATCCAACACAGACATTAACGGATCTTCTTACCATTCGTTCCCTTAAAGGTAGATTAGACAACATTACAATTGGTCTTTGCGGAGATTTAAAATTTGGACGTACCGTGCATTCCTTAATTCATGCATTAATTCGATATGAAAATGTAAAATTTGTATTGATTTCTCCTGAAGAACTTCGTGTACCGGATTATATTCGTGATGATGTGCTTCGTGCAAATAATATTGAGTTTGAAGAAGTAGAAAAACTTGATGATGCAATGGCAAAATTAGACGTACTTTATATGACACGTGTACAAAGAGAACGTTTCTTCAATGAAGAGGATTATGTTCGTTTGAAAGACTTCTACGTTTTAAATAAAGAAAAAATGGAAATGGCAAAAGAGGACATGCTTGTTCTTCATCCACTTCCACGTGTAAATGAAATTTCAACAGACGTAGATGATGATCCACGTGCAGCATATTTTAAACAGGCGCAGTACGGTGTTTATGTAAGAATGGCACTTATTCTTACATTGCTTGGCATTGAAGTATAGGAGGGTCATATGTTAAATATTAGTGGAATTCATGAAGGTTTCGTTCTTGATCACATTAAGGCAGGTATGAGCCTTCAGATTTATAATGATTTAAAATTGGATCAGTTAGATTGTACAGTAGCAATTATTAAGAATGCTAAAAGTAATAAAATGGGAAAAAAGGACATAATCAAAGTGGAGTGTCCGGTTGAAGCATTAGATTTGGATATCTTAGGCTTCATTGATCATACAATTACCGTTAATGTAATAAAAGGAGATAAGATTGTAGAAAAGAAAATCTTAACGCTTCCAAAACAGATTACAAACGTTATCAGATGTAAGAATCCAAGATGTATTACTTCAATTGAGCAGGAACTTGATCATGTATTCTTACTTACTGATGCAGAGAAAGAAGTGTATCGTTGCAAATACTGTGAAGAGAAACATTTGAAACGTTAGCAGACTTGTAAAAATAAGGTGATTATCATATAATAATACGGAATATGCAAAGTGGGGAATTTTGCGTATTCCGTTATTTTATTGATTGAGGTGAGTATGTGGCAAGATTTGCAAATGTAATTGTAGATATTTCTCATGAAAAATTAGATAAGACATTTCAGTACCGCATACCACAAGAAATGGAGACCGATATTACACTTGGTGTTTTGGTGGATATTCCTTTTGGAAACCGAACGATTCAAGGGTATGTGGTAGAACTTACGGATGAGCCGGAATTTGACATCTCCAAAATAAAACCTCTCATTGGAGTAAAAAAGGGTAGTGTGGTGATTGAGTCACAGCTCATTGCTTTGGCAGGCTGGATGAGAAAAAATTATGGTTCCACAATGAATCAGGCATTAAAAACGGTTATTCCCATTAAGCAGAAAACAAAAAACATTGAAAAGAGAACGCTACGTTTACAAATAAGCGATGGTGAAGCGAAAAAGCAGCTGGCCCTTTGTGAGGCAAAGCACTATACTGCAAAGGCAAGACTTTTGCGCGAGTTGATAGCACAAAAAGAGTTAGACTATACGTTAGTTACACAAAAACTTGGGGTAGCGAGTTCTGTAATCAAAGGATTTGAAAAGCAAGGGATTTTATCTATAGAAACCACAACAAGTTTTCGAAATCCGGTAAAACATTTGGAGTGTAAAGGTTATCATTTGACACTCAATGAGCATCAGCAAAAAGTGGTGGACTGTGTATGCAGTCATATGGATACAAATGATCCACAGACATTCTTATTAAAAGGTGTAACGGGAAGTGGAAAAACGGAAGTCTATATGGAATTGATTTCTCATGTGGTTGCCAAAGGAAAACAGGCTATTGTGCTTATTCCGGAAATTGCTCTTACATACCAAACGGTTATGCGCTTTTATAATCGATTTGGGAATAGAGTTTCGATTATGAACTCGAAGCTTTCCCAAGGTGAAAAGTATGATCAGTTTCAAAGAGCGAAGACTGGCGATATTGATATTATGATAGGACCACGTTCGGCTTTATTTACGCCATTTCGTGATTTGGGACTTATTATTATAGATGAAGAACATGAAAGTTCTTATAAATCAGAGACTTCGCCAAGATACCATGCAAGGGAAGTGGCAATAGAAAGAGCGCGAATGAGTGGTGCGAGTGTTGTGCTTGGATCGGCGACCCCATCCATTGAAAGTTATTACGCAGCAAAAAAGGGTGAATTTATTTTACTTGAACTAAATCAGCGTGTGGAAGAAAAGGAACTTCCAGAATGTGAAATTGTTGATTTACGAGAAGAACTTCGTCTTGGAAATCGTTCCATTTTAAGTGAAAGACTTCAAACTCTTATGGAAGATCGTCTTGCGAAAAGACAACAGATTATGTTGTTTTTGAATAGAAGAGGGATTGCAGGATTTGTTTCCTGCAGAGCATGTGGACACGTAATCAAATGTCCGCATTGTGATGTGTCACTTAGTCAGCATAATAATGGAAAAATGGTTTGCCATTATTGTGGCTATGAAGAAGCAAGTCCAAAGAATTGTCCAAGTTGTGGTTCAAAATATATAGGAGGCTTTAAAGCAGGAACGCAAAAAATTGAACAGATAGTTGGAATGCGTTTTCCAAGTGCTAGAATCCTTCGAATGGATTATGATACAACAAGAACAAAAGATAGTTACGAAAAGATTTTGCAGTCTTTTGCGAATCAGGAAGCGGACATTTTAATCGGTACACAGATGATTGTCAAAGGACATGATTTCCCAAATGTTACCTTAGTGGGTGTGTTGGCAGCAGATATGTCTTTACATGTGAGTGATTTTCACGCAGCAGAACGGACTTTTCAGCTTTTGACGCAGGCAGTTGGTCGCGCGGGAAGAGGGAAGGAAAAAGGTGAGGCAATCATCCAGACGTATGATCCTAAGCATTATGCAATTATGACCGCAAAAGAGCAGGATTACGAGGATTTTTATGAACAGGAGATTATGTATAGAGAACTGCTTTTTTATCCGCCGGTATGGAATCTTTTAGTAATCTTATGTACTTCTGATCAGGAGGAAAGCGTAGATTTTTATACGCAGACTCTTTCTGATTTTTTGCAGGAAGGAAGGCAAAAGGGCGTTCAGATCGTAGGCCCTGCGGATGCGACCGTAACAAAAATAAATGATGTATATCGAAAAGTGATTTATATCAAGGCAAAAGAGTATCAAACACTGGTCAATATCAAAGATCAGGTGGAAGAGTGGAATAAGAGACAAAAAAATAATAAAAATGTAAATATACAGTTTGATTTTAATCCGATGAGTGGATTTTAGGTAAGTGATAAGGAGGAAATATGGCACTTAGAACAATTCGCACACAGGGTGATCCTGTACTAGAAAAGGTATGTAGAGAAGTAACAGAGGTTACACCAAAGATTCTTACATTAATTGATGACATGATTGAAACCATGTATGATGCAAATGGAGTTGGACTTGCAGCTCCACAGGTTGGAATGTTAAAAAGAATCGTAGTTATCGATGTTGGGGAAGGCCCAATTGTAATGATTAACCCTAGAATTATTTCACAGGATGGCGAACAGACGGGAGAAGAAGGATGTCTTTCTGTTCCAGGAAAATCCGGTGTTGTAACACGTCCAAATCATGTAATCGCAAGATTCTTTGATGAAGAAATGGAAGAATGTGAAATCGAAGGAACAGAACTTTTGGCAAGAGCAATTTGTCACGAGTTAGAACATTTAGATGGACATCTTTATGTAGAAAAGGTGGAAGGACCTTTACATGAAGTAAATTATGATGTTGAGGAAGAGTAATCAATGAAAGTTATTTTTATGGGAACACCGGATTTTTCGGTAGGGACATTAGAGAAAATTATTGGGGCAGGACATGACGTTGTGCTTTGTGTAACACAGCCAGACAAACCAAAGGGACGCGGAAAAGAGATGCAATGCTCACCGGTAAAAGAGTGTGCGCTTTCTCATGGAATTGAAGTATTTCAGCCAGTTAAAATTCGTGAACATGAAAATGTAGAGTTCTTACGTAAGTTTGATGCAGACATCATGATTGTTGTAGCATTTGGTCAGATTTTATCGAAGGAAATTTTGGATATGCCACGTTTCGGTTGTGTAAATGTACATGCATCACTTTTACCAAAATATCGTGGAGCAGCTCCAATCCAGTGGGCAGTGATTAACGGAGATGAAATTTCTGGTGTGACAACAATGCGTATGGATATTGGTGTGGATACAGGTGATATGATTGCAAAAAGAGAACTTCGTCTTGCAGAAGATGAAACCGGTGGAAGTTTGTTTGATAAGCTTTCTAAGCTTGGTGCATCTCTTTGTGTAGAGACTATGGAAATGATTGAAAATGGTACTGCACAGTATACGCCACAGGATCATACTGCGGCAACTCATACATCTATGATTCAAAAAGAACTTGGAAACATTGAATGGTCAAGACCGGCGGTTGAAATTGAACGATTGATTCGTGGTCTTAATCCATGGCCAAGTGCATTTACAAGATTAGATGGAAAGACCTTCAAAATATGGAAAGCAAAAGTGGTTCCAAGCGAAGGTGAATATGGAGTTGGTTGCATCTGTAAAATTGGTAAAAATGAAATGGTTGTACAGACAGGAAAGGATTGCTTATCTCTTGAAGAAGTACAATTAGAAGGAAAGAAGAGAATGGATGTGGGTTCGTTCCTTCGTGGATATGAAGTAGAGGCTGGAACATTCTTTCAGTTCTAGGAGGTTATTTTGACAAATTCGGTGAATTTACGAGCTCTTGTTTTAGAAATGCTTGTGGAGATTATTGAAAATAAACAGTATAGTCATTTGTTACTTCGCGCGGTACTTGAGAAATATCAGTACTTAGAAAAGCAGGAACGTGCTTTTATTACACGTCTTACAGAAGGAACGATTGAACATTTAATCGAAATCGATTACATCATTGATTCTTTTTCTAAAACAAAAGTAAAAAAGATGAAACCAGTCATTCGTAATATTTTGCGTATGGGTGTATATCAGATTAAATATATGGATTCGGTTCCTGATTCTGCTGTTTGTAACGAGGCAGTAAAACTTGCAAAGAAAAGAGGTTTCTCGCAACTATCTGGATTTGTTAATGGGGTACTTCGTACTATTGCAAGAGAAATTGATTCGGTGAAGTATCCGGGTGAAAAGGAGGAGCCAGAGCATTATTTGGAAATTATGTATTCTATGCCACGCTGGATTGTAAATCAGTGGATGGACGAATATGGATACGATAAGACAAAAGAGATGCTTGTAAATTTTCAAAAAGAAAAGCCTATCTCTATTCGTACCAATACTACAAAGTGTACTCCAGAAGAGTTAAAAGCGCGTTTGGAACAAGAAGGGGTATCGGTGGCTCCAATTCCTTTACTTGATTATGCATTTGATATTTCCGGTTTTGATTATTTGGGAAATCTGGAAAGTTTCGAAGATGGGCTATTTTATGTCCAGGATATTAGTTCGATGATGGTGGCTGAGATTGCATCGCCAAGTCAAGGGGACTATGTGATTGACGTGTGTGCGGCACCGGGAGGAAAGAGTCTGCATATAGCGCAGATGTTACAAGGAACTGGAATGGTAGATGCGCGTGACCTTACGGATTATAAAGTAGAACTAATCGAAGAAAATATTGAGCGATTTGGGCTTTCTAATATGAAAGCTGTTTGCATGGATGCTACGATAAAGGATGAAGCATCGATGGAAAAGGCGGATGTTCTTATTTGTGATTTGCCTTGTTCTGGTCTTGGTATTTTAGGTAAGAAGACAGACATCCGATATAAAATGACCCCGGAAGGACAGGCTGATTTGGTGGCATTACAAAGAAAAATTCTTGATACTGTATGGGAATATGTAAAACCAGGAAAAACATTGGTATATAGTACTTGTACGATTCATAAAGAAGAAAATGAGAACAATGTTTTATGGTTTTTAGAGACACATAAAGATTTTTCATTAGAAAGCATGAAACAGCTTTTCCCTGGGGAAGAGACACATGATGGCTTCTTTATTGCAAGATTGAAAAGGAATGAGAAGAAATGATAAAAGAATCAAAAGTAGACATTAAATCGCTGGATTTGAATGAACTTACAGAATTTTTGGAGAGCCTTGGTGAAAAGGCTTTTCGTGCGAAACAAATCTATCAGTGGATTCATGAAAAACAAGTGAATACTTTTGAGGAAATGACAAACGTTTCCAAGGCACTAAGAGAGAAACTAAGCGAAGAAAGTTTCTTGGTTTCTTTAGAAAAGGTGGATGTTCAGATTTCAAAAATCGATGGCACAAGAAAATATTTATTTGCATTAGAAGATGGAAATGTTATAGAAAGTGTACTTATGAGATATAAGCATGGAAATTCTGTTTGTATTTCATCGCAGGTTGGGTGCCGCATGGGATGCAAATTCTGTGCTTCTACACTCGATGGTCTTGTAAGAGGATTAAGACCATCGGAAATGCTTGACCAAATTTACAAAATTGGAAAAGACATTGGAGAGCGTATTTCAAATGTTGTCGTAATGGGAACAGGTGAACCAATGGATAACTTTGATAATTTTGTAAAGTTTGCAAGACTTCTTACAGATGAAAACGGAATTAATATTAGTCAGAGAAACTTAACTGTTTCGACTTGCGGTATTGTTCCAAGAATGAAAGAACTTGCAGATTTAAAGCTTTCAATTACACTAGCACTTTCTCTTCATGCATCAAATCAGAAGAAGCGTTTGGAACTGATGCCGGTTGCAAACAAGTATGATATCCATGAAGTTGTGGATGCATGTAAATATTATTTTGAGCAAACGGGAAGAAGAGTTACTTTTGAATACAGTTTGGTCGGTGGAATTAATGACACCGAAGAAGATGCAAAAGAATTATCGGATTTGGTAAAGGGAATGAATTGTCACATTAATTTGATTCCAGTAAATCCGATTAAGGAAAGGGATTTCGTTCAATCCAATATAAAGGTGATTGAGGCATTCAAAAATAAACTTGAAAAAAACGGAATAAATGTTACTATTAGAAGGGAAATGGGTCGAGATATTGATGGGGCCTGTGGACAGCTTAGAAAGAAGCATATCGATAAAAATAAAAATCTTTGTGCTTCAAGCGGAAAGGAATTATAGTCGATGAAAGCGTATTCCATGACGGATACTGGCGTTCTTCGTGAAATGAATCAGGATTATTTCTTTATGACAGATTCTGCCATTGGAAATCTTCCAAATCTTTATATTGTTGCAGATGGTATGGGCGGCCATAGAGCCGGGGACTATGCATCTCGTCATACAAT
>JAXJUI010000078.1:0-3045 GCA_036309165.1 Agathobacter sp.
ACATAAATTTTATCTGCCAACTCCTCTTGCGATAAATTTGCCTCTGTTCGATATTTTTTTATCTGCTTGCTAAGTTCCATCTTTGTCACCTCCTTCATAACCCACTTTAATCAAAAAAGAACTTTTGGTCTATCAAAAAGCTTTGACATTGTCCATTTTAGCCGTGTCAAAAGTATTTTACAGTGCGTGAAATTCAAATTCTTGCGTGCTTTCAACTCTTCACAAAGCTGAACGTTATCGCTCTCTTATTTGCAATATATCTCAATTGCTTTTGCTGTAAACAGAGCAGTTCCTTCTCCACCATAGCTATCAATGTTTTCGGTAAATTCTCCGCCACTTGCATACATCTTTCCCAGACCTGATAAAATTTCTTTTGTACAGGTGTAATAATTCTCTGTGATGAAATCCTGCAATTTTTTCACCTGTAATTGAACCGTATCACAGGATGTATCTAATTCTTTTATCTTGCCAAACGCTGTAAAAATAAGCATAAAACGATTGATTACATCCTTCTGCTGTGTATCAGACACCCCTTTCGTCTTTTCTTCAAATTCCTGATACTGGGCTATCTGTCCCCATTGTTCCTTTGCACGCTTTGAATAATCTTCCATCTTTTTTTTATCAAATACTTTAAAATACGTCTTATTTACTCCCATCGTTTTTATTCTTCGAGCAAAATCAATCAAATTTTCTATATGTTCCTTCTTCAATACCAAAAGTTCTATTTGCTGCTCTAATACTTTTTCCTTATTAAATTTAGGATTATATATAATATCTTTGATTTCTTTCAGTGGAAATTCCAATTCTCTAAACAATAAAATCTGTTGCAACCTTTCTAATGCTTCTTCATCATACAAACGGTATCCTACCTCTGTATACTCAGTTGGTTTTAACAGTCCGATACTATCATAGTACTGAAGGGTACGTATACTTACTCCTGTTAGCTTACTTACCTCATTTACTGTCCTCATAGGAATTTCCTTTCCGAATAATGGTCGTTTCACTCCAAAATCCATCTATTTCTTTCAAAATTTCTTCTGCTGGAAGTATTGTTGCGTCAACAATATCTTTTCCAGTTTTATCCAAATAATATTTCACCATATAATATCCGCATGCATACCCAGCACAATAAGGCATACCCACCGGAATATAATTTTGTAATTTTGCCATTTCATCTCCATACATATATGATGTAATATTGTCAAATCCTTGCACTTCTAAAGCGTCCTGGATAAGTGGCTTAATATATTCATTTAACATTTCCTGGTCAGTTTTACTAACCCATGGTCCTAAGTTCTCTTCACCGTAAAGTTTTACTGCAAAATTTTCTGCCAATCCTTCACAAATCATATATTCTGCTAATGATATTTCATTACTCCACTTTATATATTGAAATCTTACATTATGATTCGTCTCATGAGCTAATACAACTGGAATCCTTGTTTTTGTCGTTTCAGAAGGTACTAATGATCCAAATATGTATCCCGGAATTCCACCATCACCACAATAACCATCATTCATCACCGAATAGGGACTTGATGGATCTGCGAGCATCAATGTAAACATATACTCTTTAACCTTCAAATCTATTCCATGTCTAACAAATGTCATAAGAGAGCTTTCAATAGATGCCACGCAATCCGTCCATAACTTTTCATCTGCTAATTCTGCAATATATTTTTGTTCTGTGTCTCCTATTTTTTGTGGCAATAAATATCCTAACATACCGCTTGCCATCACCACATCATATCCGCCAGATTGTTTTGCTTTCAACGGACAGTGATACATATCCCATTTCTTTTCAAATTTTTTCATAAAGTCATAGCGATATATATCATCTTTCTTCTCTAACGATGCATTTGCTATCTTTCGATAAATCTCATCTGATTTTACTATTTCTATTATAAATTCATGCATATCATTTCCTCCTATCGATAAGTACACTTTAAACTATTACGCAACGTAGGAGTCAAGACTTTTTCCAAATATTTATCTGATGAAACTTCTTATTTTCCTAACTGTTCGACATATTGGAATTGGTATTATACTGGTTTAATCAAACCGTTTGTCCAGAATGTCTCAAAGGTTTCAGTTGAACCGCCGTGCTCGACAATTTTACCGTCAACAACTCTGTCAATGTCAACTCCCGTAATTTCTAAAACCTTATTGGTTGGTGTTATCCCCAGAAAATCACCTTTGTGGGTTCCACGCATGATAAACTCTGAAATTACATAGTCACCATCGGTATATTGGCGGATAATTTTCATTGTATAATCGGGATAGGTTTGTTTGACGGCGAGAAGATGCTTTTTCATTCCTGCTGTTCCAACAAAACATACTTTTTCTCCAACTCTTTGCACACAGTCCTCTGAGATGTATTTATGAAGCTCATCAAGCAGGTTTTCGGAGACAACCACTTCGTAAAAATATTTTATAATGTCTTTGTTGCTCATTGCACATCTCCTTCGTCAAATTCAAATTCTACATCTTCTTCTCAAAACGAAACATTCCTTCATTTCCATCACCTCCAAAATCTGATGGCATATTCGGGTCTGGATTTTTTTCATTCCAAAACTCCACGATATGAAATTCCACACTTGTTTACATAAAAATGAATATTTCTCTTTTCAAAATACGGTGTACAAGTTTCCCACACTTTGGTCTGTGGATGCAATCTTTCAATTTCATCCCACATTTTCTTTCCTGTGCCTTTACTTTGAGTGCCATATTTTACATAAAGAAAATCTAAATGATTATGTTGTGTTTCTTCATTAATTACAACAACTGCACCACCGACCATTTCATCATCTACGACTGCTTTATAGGCAACTGAACCTTTTGTGGTCAAAGACCTATTTATATCTTCTTCCGGTAAAATAATTTCATCCGTCTTGCCAAAATCTTCTTCAAAGCCTTTTTGAAATGCCTCCTGCATATCTTTTTTATACTGTTCTAAATCGCAATCCTTTACCTTCACGAACATAAAATTCATCGTATTCTCACCACCAACTTCAAATTTTCGCTTTATATAGAAAGCATTATAAC
>JAXJUI010000079.1:0-3461 GCA_036309165.1 Agathobacter sp.
ACCTGCCACCGGCAGCTTCCTTCGAATGCATGGCAACAAACAAAGACGCTTGGATTTTCCAAGCGTCTTTGTTACAGATATTTTTTCTCAAAATCCTCAATTTTCATTGGTCGACCAAATAGGTATCCCTGTAATAACCGGATTTTCATTTCACGAATCATTTCTAACTGCGACTTATTTTCTACACCTTCTACACATACCGTAACACCGATACTTGAAGCAAGTTCTGCTACCATTCGTACAAAGGCATCTGAAAAATCATCCTCTCCTACATGTTCTACGAAACAGCGGTCGATTTTGATTACATCGATTGGCATTTCTCTGATATGGTTTAATGATGAATAACCTGTTCCAAAATCATCAAGTGCAATATTTACACCAAGCGCCTTAATCTCACCTAAAATTCTCTTCATGCGATCCATATCGTTAATTGCCAAGCTTTCTGTCACTTCCAAGGTAAGATTTTTAGGGTTAATTCGTGATTCTTCCAATACATTTTTTACCTTTTTTACAATGTCATTTTGAAGAAGCTGTACTACAGAAAGATTTACATTTACTTTATATGTAGGATGTCCCATATCGTTCCAATATTTGCATCGTTTGGCTGCATGCATTAGTACATGGTCACCAATTGGATTAATCAGACCCAAATATTCTGCAAGTGGAATAAAATCATTTGGTTGCAGGAATCCAAGTGTACTTGAGTTCCAACGCACTAGCGCTTCTGCTCCACAACATGGCATTCCTTCTTTTGATGCATCCATTATTGGCTGATAATATATTTCAAATTCATCTTGCGAATTAAGTGCTGCATTTCGCATGTTCTTTTCCATATCAAGACGACGATGTGCAGATGCTTCATCATTGTCATTATAGTGTTCCACACAATTTTTACCACGTCTTTTTGCAGAAAATAATGCTACATCTGCTTTACGAATAACATCTTCCACTGTTGATGCATCTGTTGGGAAGGTAACTACACCCATACTGCTTGTACAATAGTAATCTTCGCCTTTTAAGAACCATGGCTTTGTAAAGATATCCTGAATATCTTTTAATATATCATCTAATCTCTTATATTCTGAATCTGGGACAATTGCAATAAATTCATCGCCCCCCATTCGATAACAGGTATTTGATATTCCTTCGATTCTCTTTAAGCTATGTGAAACTGCCTTTAATAATACATCGCCATACTGATGTCCTAATCCATCATTTAAATGCTTAAAGTCATCCAAATCAATGTAAATCAAAGCGCCTTCTGCTGATGCAACTTCTGCTCGCTTAATATAACGATCCAAATCCTGCTCACAACGCATACGATTAAATAAACCTGTAAGGAAATCGTTATTTGCCTGCTTTTCAATTTTCTTTTGATATTTCTTTTTCTCTGTAATATCGTAAATAGTACACAGACTTACTTTTCTTCCATCAACCCAGGTAATCTGTGTTTTATGAATGTCAAACCAACGTTCTTCTTTAACAGAATAGATTTCCTCATATACATAATTATTTCCAAATTCTTTTGAAGAAAAAATAAATTCTTCCAAACTTCCTTCTTCAATTGTCTTAGCGAACAACTCTAAGAAACGCTGATTTGTGTATAAAATTGCCTGACGGTTCACATCAGCAACATAAATTCCACATCCGACATTTTCCAAAATTGCTTCTAATGATGCATACGAGCTTGCTAATGAATTCTTTGCAATTCGCTTAGACAAAATGCTCTGTATAATACGCTTTACATCATTTACGAATTTAATATCTTCTACGTCCCAGATGCGTTCTTCATTTACATCATAAAAGCAAAGATACATAAGCACTTTTTCTTTTACTTCAATTGGCTGAAAAATAGCTGCCGAAACTTGATATTCTTTGAAAAACACTTCAAATGATTCTGGTTTCATAGAATCGGCAGAAATCCAATATTGCTTTCCTGTAAAGAATGGAAAGCTTTCTTTTGGAACATTTTGCGTTGATGCAATCCTGCCATCAAGTTCTTCTGATGCATACTCAGCAATCATGTCTACGGATGTTCCATCTGGATTTTCTTTTAATAAACACCCTCCTGCAATACCCAGGCATTCACAAGTTTCCTTTAATGCATCATCCACAATCTTTGAAAATCCATTATCAGATTCCAACATTCTTACGATTTCTGTCATTGCTTCTGAGCGATGAAGTTGTTCTGTTACGAGTTCTTCTGCCTCAAGACTTTTTTGCATTGCCTCATGCGCAATCAGTTCGTTCAATTTAACATGAAACATCTGCCTTGATAACACTTCAAGCAATTCAATGGAACGATAATAACGTTCTACTGTAGTTGTCTTTATTCCTTCTGGCAAAACAACATCCTCTGGAACCTTATCGCCAATGATACCGATTGCAACCCAGATTACCTGTGTTTTTCCTTCAATTCTTGTAGAAACACCACAAACTTTTATATATTCTTCTGGAACGCGTTCTTCGATTAACTCCTCAATGTCATCTTGATGCATTCTCTTTATCAGCGTCATAAAAAGCGTTTTATCGATAATTTCATGAATAAAAGAGAGTTGCTCTTTTGTTCCATACGCTTTTGTGATAACCCCCTCTTCGCGTCCTAAACAAACAAGGTAAACATCACTTGCATTACAAAAATAATCCTGCATCTTCTGCAAAAGTGGAGGATCAATTAATCCAGTATCCAAATTATCCGGTTCATCTGCTTTTTTTCTGCTTATTCTAGAAATAGCCATATTAACCTACTTTCCCTTTTTTCCCAAGAATCAATAAATAAAATTCTGTTTTTGTCTGCATGCAGGTCTCTTGCAATAATGAAAACTCTTTATGCAAACGGAGATATTTTTTTACAAGTCCCATCTCATTTGTATACATAATGATCACACCATCCGGCGTCAAAATTTCATTTGCTTTGTCAAAAAACTTTGCATATAACTGATTCATTTCTTCTTTTGACTTTTTGCCTCTTACCGGCATATTTGTAACAATCTCATCAAATTTATATGCATGTTTGAAATCAAAGAAATCTCTATGGATAAAATTAATATGGGTTCCTGCTAATTTTGCATTCTCTCTTCCCATTTCAATTGCATCGCCAAAAATATCTGTTGCATAGATTTCTCTAGCCGTAACCTTTTTGTCTCTTTCAATAAGCATGGTTCCTACGCCACAAAATGGATCCATAATCTGTGCGCCTTCTTTTAAATAGCTTTCTGCTATTTCCATAATAAGCGCCGCGGTCGATGGATGAATCGATGCTGAAATTGCATTCTTTCGATATGCAAATCTTTGATTTCTCATTGTGTTCAGTTTTAGACAAGGATAAAACTTTCCTTCCTTGTTTGCAATCAAACGAATTTCAATTTCATAATCCGTTGTAGAATTAATGAGTTTTCCTTCTGAAATACGTTCAAGGCTTGCACAAAATTTATTTGAAAATTTGCTTCTTTCTTCTAAAG
>JAXJUI010000080.1:0-19687 GCA_036309165.1 Agathobacter sp.
CACTGGAGTAAAAGGTCTTCGTGGTCCAATCGAAAAACCAGCAAAGAAAAAAGGATTCCGTGCTAAAATGCAGGCGAAATACAATGAAGCATCTGCACAGTTGAAAGCTGAAAAAGATACGAAAAATTCAAAAAAGAAAAAATAAAAACAACAACAACAAGAAAAGGTGAGTTAGAATAAACTCACCTTTTTATTATCCTTTGATTTTACAAGTATTTTTATATGACTCTTTGCCACATGCTCTGAATTAATTTCAAGATTGTAATCCACTTCGACTACCATCTCATCTTCTTTTTCCTGATATGAAAAATCTTTTGCTTCAATTCCAATTAATAAGCTTCCAAATGGAGTATTATAGTAAGAAATATTTTTCTTATCTTTTTCAAAAACCATATGAACACTCATTGGTCCTTTTTTTATCACTTCCATATAATCATTTGAGAATTTGATTACATTCTTTGTAGAAGGTTCCGTTTGTCCTTCTTCCACTTCATTATATACTAAATAGTGTTTGTTATTTCTAAAATAATATTCACCTGGTGCAATCATTTCAACCGTATCTGTTTCTGATTCTGGCGAAACCTGCAACCCACTAATAGATATTAAAACCTCTTTTGTCATGATGATACGCTCCTTTTTACAAAGCATATCATAGCTTGTTTACTGGAAATATTCAAGGATTTTTAATCGAATCTCATACTTTCCGCTTGTAAATATGTACTGATATTCCTCTGGAGAAAGAACTTCTTTTAGTTCTTCTTTTGCGTCCTCTTCCACTACCTCATATACAGTTCCACGAAAACACATATTGGGATATAGCACACACCACCAATTATGCCCTTTTCCTTCTCCTATAGAAATCTGAAGTGCTTCGTAAGTCCCTTTTGGAAATGAATACGGCCCATACGTTTTTTCTGGAAAATCTGCATTTGTAATTTTTGCTGTTACTGTATAATCAAACCCATTTTCTTGTAACGTCTGCATAGACACATCTACAATATCCTCCAAATGCGCATTTACGATTTCTTTAGTTTCTTCCAAATTTTTTGCTTCTTCAAGAAGAGGCGACAAATATGCACCAACTGCATCTCGAACTTTTTCTTTTACTTCCTGATCTTTTTCCACATCACTATTTGCCAATATATGAAAACGTAGGATTTTCGAAGCTATGGAAGCCTGCATATTTTCCTTTCTTTTTCCACAGCTTTGAATCCCCGTCACAATAATCGCAACGAATAATAAAACTAAAACTATTTTTCCTGCAGATTTGTTCATCCTCATAAACCTCCAAACCAAAGATACCTATAGTTTTTCCGTTTTTCATTTTCTTATTCATTTTGATTACTTATTTCTTTTACAATTATCAAATTCTCTCCATTCCATTCCACAAGTGGAAGTGGAAAACTTGCATAATCCTTATCATCCATCCACATTCCAAGATTTTTGTGTTCTTCTTGATTTTTATCTAAAAATTCCTCCAAATAAGTTCCTAAATCTTCTGGGACCTCTCCCTTACAACTAAGCAATCGTTCTACATCACTCGTTTTACAGACATAGGTATTTCTTGGAAAAGTTTCCTCTTTTCGCATTTCTTCTAAAAGTTCTTTTACAAGGTCTTCCTGCTCATAGAATTTTTCATCTACCACAAGTACTTTTAAATGATTAAAATCCAATTGCTTTGCGTCACTGTAAGCATTTGCATTGACGATTTCTTCTTCGCCCGGAAAAGCATAATCAACACTCGTATCTCCCGTCACCTCATCAAAAGACAACGCTACCATAAGTGGAAAAGCACGTTCTTCTAATTCCGTTTTGCTACAGGCAGAAAAAAGCCACGTAACAAGCGGAATCATGATTAAAATCGGAGTTCCTACATACTTGAAATATTTCATACAAATTTCTTTTGCCCCCTCCAACTGAAATAAGCCAATCCCAACTAGAAAGATTGCCACTAAAATCGGCAAAATATAACCCATCTGATTTACTTTTTTCTTTCTATCTGTAAGCTTTACTAACATCTGCTTCCCATAATCCACAAACAAAAACAAAAGAGCAAACAAAGTAAAAAACCAGATTCCAAACATTAAGGCATCTAATCGTTTCAGAAAACTACCACTAAAATGAATGGTGCTCATAAGCGTAACCGCTGGGTACTCCATCTTTGCAAGTGCCCATTCGCCAAATGTTCCATACGAAAGAACATATATAACAATCAAAAATATGCTACTGTAAATAAGCGCTTTTCTTACGGCACATATTTCTTGTTTTTCTTTCACAAGCTTTAATACTTTTTCTTGTAATGGACGAAAGAAGAAAGATACCGATAGAAAGAGAAATGTCACATAACCACAATCTAAAACCTCCCAAATTCTCACCTCCCTATTTGCTATTTTTTCTATTCCTTCTATGAAATATTTTCCCTGTATCCCCTTTAAAACAAACGCAAACATGATAAGAAGTGGAATAACTACAAACCAGAACATCACCTCAAAGACTTTCCTTCTTGTCTCTTTTCCACCTTTTGCGCCATATCCTGCCACAAATAGAATAACGAGTAATAAAAGTCCACTACTTGTCTCCTGCACCAAGCCCCTCTGTGTCAGGTGAGCAAAAACATAGGAAACGAAACCGGCAAGAATCACGACATGAAAAAGTAAAAATGCCATAATCATTTTTCTTATCCAAATTGTTTGTATCCTATGCATATTGGCAACCGTCAAAAGTTTCCAATACATAGTTCCCATCCCCGCACCGACTATAATGCTCCCTATTCCTAGTAGTCCCACGTTTCTCGCAAAGTATGTGGGCAAAATCAAAGAAGCAATTCCTAGAAAATAAAAGAAAAACTCTTTCAACTATTTATCCTCTCTCTTCCGAAGTTTAATTTTCTCCTTTTCATTTGCATAAACAGGACGCTTTCTTAAAAATCGAAGTGGATAGCGCCAGATTGCATCGTTTGTCTGTTCTTTCTCCTCTTTCATTTTTCTCTTTGTAACAAATGGTGTCAGATAAGGAATCCCATAGCTTTCTAATCCTGCCAAATGAATAAGGACCATGAAAATAGAAATTAGAAAACCAAAATATCCAAGCCAGGCAGCCATCGCAATCACAAAAAACTTTAACAATCGGAATGAAAACGCAAACTCTTCATTTGGAATGGAAAACGAGCATAACGCCGTAAATGCAACCACAATTACAACAATCGGGCTTACAAGACTTGCCTCAACCGCAGCCTGACCAATAATAAGACCACCAACAATTCCTATTGTATTTCCCATTGCGCCTGGAAGTCTAACCCCAGCTTCTCTTAACAATTCAAAAGAAATCTCCATAAGGAGCACCTCAAGTGTTGACGGAAATGGCATTCCGATTCTAGACTCCCAAAATGCAAGTATGAGTGGGGTTGGAAAAACCTGTGTATGAAAATTAATCGCTGCCAAATATAATCCCGGTAATGCCATAGAAAAAAACGTCGCCAAATACCTTATGATTCTTGCAAAGGTAGCAGTTTCAAAATTGTTATAATAATCATCCACAGTTTTAAGAAAAGAATTCACATCTGTTGGCGCGATAAGTGCTACAGGTGAATTATCAACCAGAATAACCACTCTTCCTTCTAAAATCGCCATACCTGCGCGATCAGGCCTTGTCGTCGTTTGTAGTTGAGGAAAAGGCGAATACCATTTATCCTTCATAAGATGCTGTAACATTCCGCTATCAAACACCCCATCCACAATATATGCCTGTATCTTTTCTTCTAGTCTATGAATCAGTGATTTAGAAGCCAAATCTTCCATATACACTAAATCAATATTGGTATGAGAACGAACACCTATCGTAACCTCTTTTACAGTCACTCTTGTTGAACGAACTCTGCGACGAATGATTGCCGTATTTTGCTTAATCGAATCTGAAAAAGCCTCATTACTACCACGAACCACTTTTTCAGAATCTGATTCCTTCACATCCATCCCCGGATACCCCTTATCTGGAATTTTCACCGCATAATCGTATCCATCCACAAACAAAATCACATCTCCGGTAAGCATTGCCTGTCCGGCTTCTTCAATGGACATAAACGCCTCTGCATCAGACAAATCCAGAAGATTCCCATCCACCGCCTGATCTAATGCATAACGCTTTGTCAACAAATCTCCAAGCGACACCTCAATATATGCAAGCAAACACCTCCTCGGGTTATGAATACCAAGCTCAATATCACGAATCTTGATATCCGCACTATCATGAAAAAGCGCCTTGTAATGTTTCTTATTCTCTTCAATATTCTTTGAAATATTCATTCCACAAAACACCTCTTGAACCATAATTCTACAAAAAAAGAGCAAGAGTTTCCTCCTGCTCATAGTGTTTCCATATTGAAAAGAATTATCCCTGTTTTTGAATCACTTCTTTTACGGCGGTAGCCTGATTTGAAACATGCACATACATCGCCTGTGTTACTGCCTCTTTGTCCTTGTTTTCAATTGCCCGAATAATGTCTTCATGTTCTGAAATAAGGATTGGATGATTGTTCGCATCTTTAATATATTCCACTCGATAACGATAAACTTGTTCGCGAAGATTATTAAGCAAACTTACTAATTTAGGATTATTAGTTGCTTCGTAAATAACATCATGAAAATTCACATCTGCTTCTGCAATTAATTTCACATTTTCCGTTGCAGTGCTCTTTTTGAAGGCCTCCTGACATTTTTTTAAACGTACCATTTGCTCTTCCGTCATCTTTTCGCATGCAATTTGCGCTGCAAGTTCATCTAATGCTTCACGTATTTCTAACACATCTTCCATATCTTTCAAAGTCATTTTTGCAACTTCCGCACCTTTTCTAGGTATGGTGATCGCAAGACCTTCTTGCTCTAACATACGAATTGCTTCTCGAATCGGAGTACGACTCACCCCCAATTTTGCCGCAAGTTGAAGCTCCATCAATCTTTCACCCGGTTTTAAATCACCTCTTAATATTGCTTCCCTTAAGGTGTTGAATACAACGTCTCGAAGTGGTAAATACGCGTCCATGTTTAGTACTAAATCATCTGTCATTTTGTCTCTCCCGTTCTTCTCTTAGTTTCTTCGATTGTTATAAATCGAAGTCAAATAGATTTGTTTTGCAAGACCAGAAGCTTTCATATCTTCCATCGCCTTTTTTGCAACCTCTTCATCATCAAATAGTCCAAATACAGTAGGACCACTTCCACTCATCATTGCATTGATTGCACCAGATGCCATCATCTGCTTTTTGATATCATCAATAATTGGATAATTTGGAATCGTTACTGTTTCAAGAACATTTCCCATTGTATTTGCAATTGCGTGCAAATCCTGATTTTTTATATGAGAAATCAACTGATCAATATCCGGATGAACTGTATTCTCGTCTAGCTTTAAATTTTCATATACAAATTTTGTTGAAACCGAAATCTGTGGTTTTGCAATAAGAACAGGACATTTTACCATTGGTGGAAGAGCAGAAAGTTCTTCTCCAATTCCTTCCGCAAGTGCAGTTCCTCTCATCAAACAATAAGGAACATCAGCACCAATTTTTACGCCTCGCTCCATCAACTCCTGTCTTGAAAGTCCAAGTTCAAAAATTTCATTCATTCCATACATCATTGCTGCCGCATCTGTACTTCCGCCGGCCATTCCTGCGGCTACTGGGATACGTTTAGTAAGATTTACCGATACGCCTTCTGTAATATGAAATTCATCCATTAATAATTTTCCTGCTTTATACACAAGATTATTCTCATTCACAGGTAAGAACGATAAATTCGATGTAATTTTGATTCCTGACTCTTTTGTTTTTTTAATCTCAAGTCTGTCAAATAAATGAATCGTCTGCATAACCATACGAACTTCGTGATATCCATCTTCACGTCTTCGTACGACATCCAATCCTAAGTTTATTTTGGCTAACGCCTTTAAAGATATTTCGTTCATGTTGTTTTCCTCTATTTGTTGTATACAAGATACATTGTACCATTCTTGTTTGTTGTATACAAGATACATATATACAAAAAAACGAGGCAGTCATCCACTGCCCCGCATATCCATCATCAATTATACTGTTTCATCTATTGTAGAACCGTCTCCACTAGAAGATTTCCCTTCATTTATCCATGCCTGGAATTTTTCTTCTACTGCTTTGTACGTATCCTGGCAAAGCTTTGGAAGTTCTTTTCCCCAGGTTCCAGTCGCCTGCTCAAAACCTTTCTTAAACGCAGCAAAAAGTGATTCAGCTTTTGAAGGATCATCGCCAGCAAGAGCTTTCGCAAATTCTAAAATACGGTCAGAAGTCTGTTTTACACCCCAGTATCCATTTTCAGAAATATCTTCCTGTGCTTTTGCACGAGCTGCTTCTGAAACTGTGAAATTTCCACTAGCTAAAAACTTCCATACATCATCTGCTGTAGCTAGAGCATTTCCTTGTCCCGTCATTGTCTGGCGAACAATATCCATAAGCTGATTTTGTCTAGCTTCTGCATCTGCTTTCATCTGTGCTACGATTGCAGCATGATCTTTTTTTGGTGTTACCTTTGTATCCACTTTTTCTGAAGATTTTTCATAAACAGCAGATTCCTGACTAAATCCCACCTTATTCTCTGTTTTGTTTTCATTTGCTACAGCACTTCCTTGTGCTTGCTTCTTCGTATTTGCAGGTGTCTGTGTTCTCACAGAATTAACTGCGTTTGAAATAGATTGTAAACTCATAATAACCCTCCTTGGTTTATGCATATACAAATTTTTAGGTTTCTTATTTGCTATATCGGATGTATTTTCAAATAAGTTTATATCTACTTCCATTATACTTTGTTTTTCTTAAGAAGCAAGACTAGGCAAGGGAAATTACTCCATCAAATCTGGATTTTTGTTCTTCACTAAGGTGATGGCTAATCAACACCAAAGTCAAGTCTTCATTAGAAAGCAATTTTTCTTCAATAATCTTTGAGTTTTCCTTATCTAATGCGGACGTACTTTCATCAACAAAAAGAATCTTTTTCCCAAAAATTAATGCTCTTGCAACCGCAATACGTTGACGCTGTCCCCCTGAAAGATTTTTTCCATTTTCTCCACACATAGTATCTAGCCCCTCTGAAAACATTCCCATATCATCCAACAAAGCACTATCGCGTAACGCATTTTCAACCTGCTTTTCTGAAAAATCGCCCCAAAGGATAATATTATTTCTTATGGTTGTATCGAATAAATATACATCCTGTTCTATGTATGCAATATTCTTATTTATATCATCTGAACTAATTTCTGCTAAGGCTTCCTTATCAAAATACACTTCTCCAGTATAGTCCTTAAGCTGTCCAAGTAATAGTTTTAGGAGTGTTGACTTTCCACATCCACTTGGTCCAAGAAGTGCATATTTTTTTCCAATTTCAATTTCAAAATTGAGATTTTCCAAAATGTAATCTTCCTTGTTGTAGGAAAAACTGAGGTTTTTTGCCTGAATACTATGATTCATCTCTATTTGCTTTTCTTCTTTTGTACCTTCGCTTTCAGAATTATGATTAAAATCAAATTTCTCTAGTAAAGGTTTTGCTGCTACAATGGTATTTTTATATGCTACCGCATCAGTCATACCATCGAATATTTTGGGCAAGAAACTGCTAACACCTACGATTGCACTTATTTGGAGTTTACCAACATATATAAGATATACACAAAGTGCAATTACAACAATCCGAAAACTATAGTCACATATCATCAAGATACTATTTGAGCACACTTGTACTTTGGTATATTGATAATTAACTTCCGATTTTTTCTGACAGGTTTCATTGGTCTGCTTATGAAACTGCCCCATTTTACGAAAATTCTTCAATACAGAAAAGCCCGATAAGACATTTTTCATTTCGCTAAAAAACTCTTCTGAATTTGTTGATGTTGCTACCGCTTTTTCTTCTATTCTTTTTTCAAAGAACTTAGAAAAAGTAAGCAACAAAAATCCCCCCGTTAATGCTACCAATAACAATCGCCAGTCAATTAATAAAATAGCTGTTGCAGTAATGCAAACTTGTGCGACGCATGTAATAAGTGAAAAAATGGAGCTGATATACCACATATCAATTTGTTGTACATCCCCTGCATACCAGGAAATATAGTCTCCTACATTTTTTTCCTTAAACTCTTGTGGAGACTTCCTAGCAATCAGCTTACTAATCTCTTCACGAAGGTCATTTTGCATCTTTTGCTGTGTTCGAGCCTTTGCAAGTTGGCTTGTGCGATAAAAGAATATTTCTAATAAGAAAATCACGAATTGGATTATAATAGTCGAAATAATCTTTTGTTTATCCTGATTTGCAATTGCATCAATTGTACTCATGAACACAAATGAATACAGGATGGAAGAAAACACTTTCAAACACAATAAAAATGAAGTAAAAAGCACTTCTTTTCTTCTTTTCCTAAATATTTTTTTCATTGGTTACTCCTCAAAATCACATTTGTTTCTGTCTCTTTTATCTATTACATATTGTTTTGGACAAGTCATATGCATGCACACCTTTAACTTTTCACAATCGAAACAATTCTTTGGAATATCTTTTTGTATCCACATTTCCTTTTTATCCTTATATATCTCTACTCCTAATTCCTTGTCAACTCGCCCAATAATATTTACATCATTTTCTAATTCTACCGTACAACGCACTATACTACCATTCGGCATAAAGACATATGAATATGGATACGATGCAATGCATACTTTATCAAAAAGTGCATTTGTATTTTCATAAATATTAGCACAAGATAATCCAACCTTTTTAATATAGTCAAGATGTTTCTTCTCTATTTCACTCATTATCTCCTGACTACACAAATTCATTTTCTTTACACTATCCCCACCCCAATCTTGCACAGAATGAATATAGATGGAAAATCGTTGATCTGTTCCAAACAATTTATAAACATAACATAGATAAAACACATTTTTTATGACATATTAGGAAAAAAATTTTTTTCTAATATGTCATAAAGTTTTCCAGAAATATTTATTACACTTTACGAAAAAGGAGGTCTTTTTATGAAGAAGCAATTTAGAAAAAAAACAATAATCTTAACTACTATTTTTGTTTTTTCCTTTTCGATAATTTCATTCGTGTATCCAAACATTCTTCAAGAAACAAAAATAGATACATTTGCACATTTTAAAGATGATAATATGAACTAGCTAATTTTCTTGATATTTTTTTAATACCTTCAATGCATACTCAGCATCAATATAATGCTCATATAGGTAAAGCAACCAATAACTCTGCTCCATCGATTGCTTTGCTAAATGTAAATCGCCATTCTTTTCATATACACACTCCAAATTCCCTAGTATTCTTGCTGCAATATCCCCTCTATTACATTCTATTGCATATTTTATCCCTTCTTTTCCTATCTTTTCAGCCTCTTCTAGCCTATCCGCCTCTTCTAGAACCCCCTCATAATTAATATAGAGCAAGGCCATTTGAAAAGGCTGTTCTTGCAATCTCACATCACTTTTTTTATATAATTCATATAGGGTACTGTAAATATGTATTGCCTCTTGATACTGCTGAAGATTCCTATGAGTATTTGCAACCGAATTTAAAATCATAAATTCGCCTCGAGACAAATGATATAGATTCCTTATATCACAATTTGGCAATGTGTACTCCAGCGTTTCATATAAATATGCCAGTAATTGTTTGTCATCAATTTGTCTCATTTCCCTTTCTATTCGCCACTTTGTATACTCAACAAATTGTCGATTTACAATAACTTGCATATCCAATTTTGATTCTAATTTCTCAAACTCTTTCTTTTTCTCATCATATTCTTTAAAATATCCAAACGTATTAATCCTAGCCACACTTTCATATGTATGATAATCGTCTGATATAATAAACCCCTGAAACTTCTTCTTTTCAAAATTGAGTTTCTCAAAAATTCTCTGCACAAGCTTTAATGTCGGCGATTGTTTTTTCTTCTCTATCCTTGATAAACTTTTTTGCGTGCAGACCTCTTCCGCCAAGCTTTCCTGCGTTGTATGATTAAGTTTACGAACCTCCATAATCATTTCATTACTCATAACAAAAGTGTTTCTGCTATTTTCAATTAAAAAGATAAGAATTGGATGAAAATCCGGATAAATCGAAATTTCATTTAACACTTCTATGTAGTTCAGATTTTCTTCTAATTTTTCTGCAATTCCCATCTGTTTATAGCATTCGTTTTGCCCTTCTAAGACCTCTTTTAAGAGAAAAAACGAACCACTTTTTACTAAAGCTTTTCGTGCATTTGTAAAACACGCCAACGCTAATTCCATTTGATTTTCTTTATAAAATTGCATTCCAAGCAGCCACAATGCCTGTGGATATACTTTACACCTTTCATCATCATCTGGAAATTGTTTTTCAATGTATTTCACCAGATGAGAGATTGTCTCAGATTTAATTTTCTCTTGTAAAAATAGTAGGTAGAAGAAAATATTTATTCCCTGTACTTCTTGTACACATAAAAGTTCATTATCATAATCCTCTACCTGAATTTGCGTTTGTTTTAAGGCTTGGGCTAAATTATCACAAACATTTTCTATTTTCTCTCCCTCTAGAAATTGCAAAACACATTCTGCTAATTCTAAAAACTGCAGAAAAATCACATTTGCCTTCACCTTTTTAAAATCGTCTAGCAAAACATGTATTGTTTCAAATTCACCCTGCACAAGAGCTGCTCTAATCATTTTGCATACATACACATATTGATACTCTTTTACTGAAATCATACTTTCCATTTTGTCAATAGATGCCCCTAAACGTTGCATCAATGCACATAACACAAAATAACTTCCTTCGCTTTCTCCATTTTCAATTTTAGATAACTCCCCTGTGCTTATAATTCCTTTAGATAACTTTGCTTGCGAATATTTCTTTTCGTTTCTTAATTGATAAATGATTTTACCGATATATTCCATCTCGATATCCCACTATTTCCTACTCTATATGCATACGCCCATATATAAATGTTGCAAAATAAATAACAGAAGCAATAATTACAATCATCGGTCCTGTTGCAGCATTAATGTAAAAGGATACGAACAATCCCATAATTCCTGAAAAGAGTGAGAATAAAATAGAAAAGAAATGATATTCTCTCATATTCACTGAAATATTCCTGCTTGATGCCGCTGGTAAAATTAATAGTGCATTAATAATAAGTACACCGACCCATTTAATTGAAAGCATAACAATAAGTGCAATAAGCACTGCAAAAATGTTTTCCAAAAGTTTTACTGGAATTCTTTTACTCTTTGCTAACACTTTATGCACAGAAATTGCATTAAGCCTATTAAATCCAACAAACCAGAAGACTAAAGTTGCTGCAAAAATAAGAACAAGATACATAATTTCTTTTGGCGTAATACTTAAAATATCACCTACTAAGACACTTGAATACTGACCAAAATTTCCACCTTTTGATAAAACTACAAGACCAATTGCTACCGCACAAGAAGAAAATACCGAAATAATGGTATCTGTGGACGCCATATTCATACTGCCGATTTTGTTAAGTAATAAAGCAAAGACGATTGCAAAAATCACCATAGCTATCGTCGTATCTGGAATTCCACACACAACCCCTACTGCGATTCCTGTTAAGGCAGAATGACCGAGTGCATCTGAAAAATATGCCATTTTCTTATTCACAATCATTGTACCGAGTAATCCAAATAGTGGAGTAATTACAAGAATTGCAAGGAGTGCATTTCTCATAAAAGTATAATCTAACCAAGAGGTAATACTATTCATGATTACTTACCTCCTTCATCCATTTTTCTTCTACTCGAAATACCTTTTCGAATTCCGGGCTTTCAAACACTTCCTTCGGAGTCCCTTGTTTTAAAACTGTTGTGTCCAAAAGAATTACTTTATCTGCATATTTTGCTACATAATCTAAATCATGAGAAATCAAAATAATCGCTAAATCATAGTGTTCTTTTAAGTATGTAATTGTCTTAAAGAACAACTCCATTCCATTTTGATCAATTCCGGATACAGGCTCATCTAAAAGTAGCAAATGTGGTTCATCCATAATCGCCATAGAAAGAAGAACCCTTTGCAACTCTCCACCCGACAAATTACAAACCTGTTTATCAATGAGTCCATCCGCTTCGAAAGTCTTTAAAGCCATTTTTATTTTTTCATAATTTTTCTTACTCTTTGGTAAAAAGACCGGATAGCGATACTGATAGCTTGCAATCAAATCATATACGCTGATTGGAGTATTCTTTTCAATATTAATGGATTGAGGCACATAACCAATTTTTAGTTTTTGCATTTTTCCATCTTGAATATCTTTAAATTCAATGGTTCCACTATGTGAAACGTCGCCTAACATAGCACGAATCAATGTTGATTTTCCTGCCCCATTTTTCCCAATAATTGCATTTAATGTTCCGCAATGAATGTGTAAATTAACATCTTCTAATACTTTTTGGTCTACAAATTGTACGCCGAGCCCATTTACTTTAATGCAATGGAATCCACAAGGCTTAATTATTTTACGCATGCCTTAGATGTCCTTTCTGATACCTCTTTATTCGTAATGATGTTCGTGTACACAACCAGAAGATTCCTCTAACGCTTCTTGTAAAGCCTCTAAGTTTGCTCTCATTCCAATTATGTAACTATCTTTTTCATAGTTTCCACGATTTAAAGTATCGATATATACTACATGTGCAGAAGTTTCTGATTCAATCTCCTGACCCATGCTCTCCGCTAAAGTCACAATATCATCTGCTTCTGATGAGTCCTTTTCTGCTAAAACCAGACAAACGCCATCTTCTTCAATCGTTGTATAAACATTTGCTTTGTCTCCTGCACTAATTGCATCTGCTTCATCTAAATCCAACAAACATGCAACATGAAAATCTAAATCCTGAGCAATATATGCAAATGCACTATGGAAAGAAATCACAGGACAATCATTTGTCATTTCTTTTATTTCTTCTTGCATTTCCTGCAATTCTGCTAATTGCGCATCATACGTTTCTGCATTTTTAAAATATTTTTCTGCATGCTGCTCATCTAATTCTGCAAGTTTTCCTGCGATAGTTTCTACCTGTGCACGATAATCCTTCACACTCATCCATGCATGTGCATTTTCTGCATGGTTATGTTCGTGCTCATGCTCTTCTTCATGTTCCTCTTCATGCTCGCCTTCTGCTTCGTGTTCGTGTTCATCTACTTCTTCATGTTCGTGCGTATCACCTTCATTACAAATAAGCTCAACATTTTCACATGCTTCAATAATTTGTAAATTAGGGTACTCTTTTGCTACATCTTCAATAAAACTTTCAATTCCTCCACCATTTACAATTAAAACATCAGCGGTTGATAAAAGTTTCATATCTGCTGTTGTAAGCTGAAAATCATGTAAACATCCCGTCTGCGGTTCACTCAGATTTTTCAGTTGTATTCCCTCCACGCCGTCTACAACATTTAATGTAGCAACATACATAGGATAAAAACTAGTTACAATTGTTAAGTCTGTATTCTCTTCTGCTATTTTTTCATCACCCATACCAAGTGCAATTACGCCTGTGCATACCAAAGTGATGACAAGTAACATAATGAAGACAAATCCATATTTTTTCTTCATAATTTCTTTCACCTTATTTTCTTCTTGCCTTTGCACGTGCTTTCTTACGCGCCTCTTTTTCCTTTTGACGCATTGCTTCTTCGTGCATTTCCTTATGATGTTGATGTGTTACTTTCTTTGCAGCTTCCATTCTCTCTGCTTTTTTCTTCGCCTGTTTTTTCGCAGTCTTTTTCGCTGTTGTATTCTTTGTATCTTTCCAGCGCGCCTTTTTTGTAGGGTTTTCTACCTGTTTTTTCGAATTTGAACTACGTTCAAGTTCTATCTTTTTCATCTCTTCTCTTTGTTCTTCTGTATAAACAAGAGATTCCACTACTTCCCAGATTTCATCTCTCCCCTGCTTTGTTTCGGCTGAAAAAGGAATGATAAGTGTATCTGGCATTACTCTAAGAACACGTTCAATTCGTCTTACGTGTTCATTTACTTTTCCCCTTGGGATTTTATCCACTTTTGTTGCAATAATAATTGGTGCAAATCCCTGTTCCACCATCCATTCATACATAAGCTGGTCATTTTCAGATGGCTCATGACGAATATCGATAAGAAGAAACACTGCCTGAAGCTGCTGTGATTCATGGAGATAATTCTCAATCATTGTTCCCCATTTGGCTTTTATTTCTTCACTCGCTTTTGCATAACCATAGCCTGGAAGGTCTACAAGGTACATATTTCCATTTACATTATAGAAATTGATTGTCTGTGTCTTTCCTGGCTGGGAAGAAGTTCTTGCCAGACTTTTTCTATTTAATAAGCCATTGATAAGGGAAGATTTTCCTACATTTGATTTCCCTGCAAATGCCACCTCACAATATTCATTTTGTGGAATTTCACTGGTTACTCCGATGACGGTTTCGAGATCTACACTCTTAATAATCATAGATATCCTCTATACTTTCTTGCTATTTTCTAATGCTACTTTACTAATGCTACTTCAAGGACCTGATCTAGTTTTTCAACTAAAACAATTTCTAAATCACCTTTGATTTCTTTTGAAATCTCACTTAGGTCCTTTTCATTTTTCTTTGGAACACAAACAGTTTTCATTCCTGCATTTTTTGCTGCCAGAAGTTTTTCTTTTAAACCTCCAATTGGAAGTACTCTTCCTCTTAATGTAATCTCACCAGTCATAGCAACATCTGCGCGCACCGGCCTTTTGATTACTGCAGAAAGAATTGCGGTTGCCATAGTAATTCCTGCAGATGGGCCATCCTTTGGAACTGCTCCTTCTGGAATATGAATATGTATATCATGGTTTTGGAAAAACTCATGATCAATCTGATAATCGTCGCTAATAGAACGAATATAACTGATTGCTGCCTGTGCGGACTCTTTCATAACATCACCAAGTTTCCCTGTTAATTTAAAATCACCTTTTCCAGGCATTACATTTACTTCAACTTCAAGCGTTACACCACCTACGCTTGTCCATGCCAATCCGCGAACAACGCCAATTTCATCCTCTTTATTCTTTTCTTCCTGAGAGTATTTCTCTTTTCCCAAAAATTTCTCTAAATTCTGGCAAGTAATCTTAATCTGCTTGTTCTTATCTTCATAAATTTGACGAGCTGCTTTTCTACAAAGCTCACCAAGTTTTCTTTCTAATCCACGCACACCCGCTTCTTTTGTATAAGAACGAATTACCATAGTAAGTGCTGAATCACTAATAGAAAGCTGTTTTGGTGTAATTCCATTTTTCTTCATCTGCTTTTCTAAAAGATGTTCTTTTACAATATGAAATTTTTCATTTTCGGTGTAGCTTGTTACCTCAATGATTTCCATTCGGTCCAAAAGTGGTTTTGGAATCGCCTGCACATCATTTGCGGTTGCAATAAATAACACTTCTGATAAATCAAGCGGTAATTCTACATAATGATCACGGAATTTACTATTTTGTTCAGAGTCTAAAACCTCAAGTAAGGCAGCTGAAGTATCTCCTTTATAATCACTGCTTACTTTATCAATTTCGTCTAATAACATAAGTGGATTATTTACACCCGCCATACGTAATCCGTTTGCAATTCTTCCTGGCATTGCACCCACATAAGTTCTACGATGTCCACGGATTTCCGCCTCATCTCGTACACCACCAAGACAAATACGCATATACTCTTTATTGAGAGCAGTTGCAACAGAACGTGCAATACTTGTTTTACCTGTTCCTGGTGGTCCAACCAAGCAAATAATTGGACATTCTCCTTTGCTTGTCAAATTGCGAACTGCCAAAAATTCAAGCATACGTTCTTTTACTTTTTCCAAGCCATAATGGTCTGCATTTAACACTTCTTCTGCATGTGCAAGATTATTATTATCTTTAGAAGCTTTTTTCCATGGAAGTTCTAAAAGTGTTTCAATATAGCCTCTTACCACCGCACTTTCTGAAGAATTACTGCTGATATGTTTAAAGCGGCTAATTTCTTTTTGGATACGTTCTTTTACTTCTTTTGGTGCTTTTAACTTCTTAAGGCCTTCCATATACGCATCAGCTTCCGATTCTTTGTTATCTTCCCCTAATTCTTCGCGAATAAGAGCCATTTGTTCACGTAAGATATATTCTTTTTGATTTTTATCCACACGTGCTTTTACTTTTGCCTGAAACTCCTGCTTAATCACATTCACTTCCATTTCACGAAGTAATAATGCAAGAAGTACTTCATAACGTTCTGTATATGGGATTTCGTCCAAAATCTTTTGCTTTTCATAAAATGGAACTGGAAGATTATTGGCAATATAATCCATTAATTTTTCCAGTTCAAATATTTCATTTACGGTTGCAACTAATTCCTTTGCAATTTTCCCGTTGGTTTTTGCGTAGCTTTCAAAGGTTTCGTGAATACTATTTACCATGGCTTCCTTTACATTTTCTGGCAAATCATCCTCTTCTTCCGCTTCAAATACAAGGATTTGGGCTTCTAAATATTCTTCACGCTCTGTTAATTCTAGGAGCTTTGCTCTTTTTGTACCTTCTACTAATACGCGTACAATATTATTTTGTAATTTAATCACCTGGCGCACTTTTGCAACGACACCAATTTCATATAAATCTTCTCGTTTTGGCTCCTCATCTTTGACATCTTTTTGTGTAATTAAATAAATCTCTTCATTTCCCATCATTGCAGTTTCAACCGCCTGTAAAGACGGTTTTCTGCTAATGTCAAAGTGCGCAATCATGCCTGGAAGAATCGTCATTCCTCTAAGTGCAACTGCTGGCATTACATATGATAATTCTTTCACTTGTTCCTCCTAGGATGCAAGCTCTTCGTCCTCTAATGATAAATTCTTTTCAACTGTTTCTTTATCAATTACTACGCGACTAATTGTTTCATCGGATGGAATGCGATACATTAAATCAAGCATTACATTTTCCATAATCGCACGAAGTCCTCTTGCTCCTGTTTTACGTTCTAATGCTTTATCAGCGATTGCTCCAATTGCATCTTCTGCAAATTCAAGACCAACCCCATCTAATTCAAATAATTTCGTATACTGTTTTACCAATGAATTTTTTGGCTCATTTAAGATACGAATCAACGCATCTTTATCTAAATTATCTAAAGATACTGTAATTGGCACACGTCCAATAAATTCCGGAATCAAACCAAATTTTACAAAATCCTGTGGAAGTGCTTTCTTAAACGCAGCTCCTACATTTAATTCACTTTTTTCCTTTACAAGTGAGTTAAATCCGATAGATGAAGTATCCATACGGTTTTCAATAATCTTTTCAAGTCCATCAAACGCTCCACCACAAATAAATAAAATATTTGTTGTATCAATTGGAATTAATTCCTGTTGTGGATGCTTGCGTCCTCCCTGAGGTGGAACAGATGCAACAGTTCCTTCTAAGATTTTTAAAAGTGCCTGTTGTACACCTTCACCGGATACATCTCTTGTAATGGATACATTTTCTGATTTCTTTGTGATCTTATCAATTTCATCGATATAAACAATACCGTACTGTGCACGTTCTACATCGTAATCTGCCGCCTGAATGAGCTTCAAAAGGATGTTTTCAACGTCTTCACCTACATAACCTGCTTCTGTAAGTGTTGTCGCATCTGCAATTGCAAATGGTACATTAATAACACGCGCAAGAGTCTGCGCAAGGAGCGTTTTACCCGAACCGGTTGGTCCAAGCATTAAGATATTACTTTTTTGTAATTCTACTCCCAAATCATTTCCTGCAAGAACACGTTTGTAGTGATTATATACTGCAACTGATAAAACCTTTTTCGCCTGATCCTGACCGATTACATATTCGTCAAGAAACGCTTTTAATTCTTCTGGTTTTAACAGATTGATTTCTTCATTCACAGAAGTTTTTGAATCATCTCCAAAATTTTCTTCTTCTATAATTTCTGCACAAATATCTACACATTCATCACAAATGAAAGCTCCATTTGGTCCAGAAATTAATCTTCCAACCTGATCCTGTGTTTTTCCACAGAATGAGCATCGAATCTTATCATTTTTTCCTGGCATATTTGTTCTCCTTTTTATTACGGAATTTAAACACTTTGAGGGTATCCAAAAATTTGGGTACCCTCCTAGTTCCATTCATATCCTATTTAGCGATTTGTAATAACGCTATCGATAAGTCCATATTCCATCGCTTCTTCTGCAGACATGTAGTAATCTCTTTCTGTATCTGCAGCGACCTGTTCATATGGTTTACCTGTATTTGCAGCTAAAATTTCGTTTAATTTTTTCTTTGTTTTTAAGATGTTTTCTGCTGCAATCTGAATTTCTGTGGCCTGGCCTTTTGCTCCACCAGATGGCTGATGAATCATTACTTCCGCATTCGGAAGTGCGTAACGTTTTCCTTTTGCTCCACCTGCTAAAAGGAATGCTCCCATACTAGCAGCTAAACCAATACAAATTGTAGAAACATCACATTTGATGTACTGCATTGTATCATAGATTGCCATACCTGCTGTTACCATTCCACCTGGAGAATTGATGTATAAATGAATATCCTTGTTTGGATCTTCAGATTCAAGGAAAAGTAACTGTGCTACTACAAGACTTGCAGTTGTCTCGTTTACTTCTTCCCCAAGGAAAATAATTCTGTCTTTTAAAAGGCGAGAATAGATGTCATAATTACGTTCGCCTCGACTTGTCTGTTCAATGACATAAGGTACTAAACTCATATAAAATGCCTCCTCTATTATATTTTGAGCCGAATAAAGTGCCAAAAAGACCGGCCCATTACAGGGCCAGTCTATTTTTATTAGTCTTCATTTGCAGCTTCAGCTTCTTTTTCTTTCTTTGTTTTAGCTTTTGCTCTTTCTTTCATTGTTGATGTTACAAGTTCAACAGCTTTCTGGATAGCAAGGTCTTTCTTCATTGAAGATTTTTCAGCTTCTCCCATGTACTCTTTTAACTTGTCAGCTTCCATTCCGTAAGCTTCTGCCATTCTTACGATTTCAGCATCGATATCTTCATCAGACACTTCAATGTTTTCTTCTTTTGCAATCTGTTCAAGTACAAGACTTGTCTGAATACGTGTTACCGCTTCTGGACGAACCTGTTCTTTTAACTTATCAAATGTCATTCCTGAGAACTGTAAGTACTGTTCCATTGAAAGACCTGACTGTGCGATTCTCTGAGCGAATTCTTCGATCATTGTTTCACACTGTGTATCGATCATTGCTTCTGGAAGATCCATTTTTGATTTTTCAACGATTTTCTTGATAGCTTCGTCTTCTTTTGTACGTTTAGCTTCAATTTCTTTCTGAGCTTCTAAACGAGCTTTAACGTCAGCTTTGTAATCTTCTAATGTATCTCTTTCTGATACATCCTGTGCAAATTCGTCATCTAATTCTGGAAGTTCTTTTACTTTTACTTCGTTAACTTTTACTTTGAATACTGCTGCTTTTCCTGCAAGATCTGCTGCGTGGTATTCTGTTGGGAATGTAACTTCTACGTCAACTTCATCGCCAACATTCTTTCCTACTAACTGATCTTCAAATCCAGGAATGAAAGCGCCTGATCCGATTTCTAATGGATGGTTTTCACCTTTTCCACCTTCGAATGC